>CALMGC010000127.1 GCA_937863505.1 uncultured Sphingomonadales bacterium
GGTCGACTTGCCGATCCCCGGATCGCCGCCGATCAGCGTCGCCGAGCCCTCGACGAACCCGCCGCCCAGCGCGCGGTCGAGTTCCGCGATCCCGCTCGCCATCCGCTCGGGAAGCTGGACCTCCGCGTCGAGCGCCACCATCGCCACCGCGCGCCCGCCGCCCTGAAGATTATGCTTGGCCGCGAACGGAGTTAACACCGCGCCCGCCTCCTCGACCAGCGTGTTCCACTCGCCACAGTCCGCACACTGCCCCGCCCAGCGCGGAGACACGGACCCGCAGGCCTGGCAGACGTAGCGCTTCTGGGGCTTGGGCATGAGAGGGAAGATATGCTCGGCGGAACGGAAAGGGAACCCCGGAGTGCGTAGCCGTGCTTTTAGTCGAGTGGACACGGAACCTGCTGAAGAGCGAGGCTTTGTTTTCCGGAACGCTTGCAGGGGGGATGTAGTGGCGATCACGACGGGACCTGGCCCATATCGCGTCGTACCGGACGCGGAGTTGGGCTGATCTTCTATATGCAGCCGATGACGGAGTATCTCTTCTACGTATTTCCAATCACGGCCTATCCGCCGCCCGGTACCAACGATCCCCGCGTCACGGCGCTTCTCCGCCGTTTGTTATACGTGCGGCTGATCGACCCGAAGGAGTTCGAGGAACTCGCCAACGCCATCCGAGCCTTGATGAACAACCGTGATACGATCGCGGTTGGAGCGCGGCTGATCGCCATCATGCGCCATACGTTCGAGCAGCCCTGGGCGTACCCGGCCCTACTCAAGACGAAGTAAATTATTGAACTACGGAAAGCGTTCAGCGGAGTCGTAAACGCTACGAAGCTTCCGGCTAACATAACAGCCTCGACTCCGGCCGCGTTCGCGCTGTCATTCTTATCTCGCTTTGCTGGCGCAACTGTTGCACATACGAGCTATATGGCGGCCCTAACCAACGAACATTATAGCTTCTTTCAGCAGAAAACGACCGATGAGCTGAACCTGCGCGGTGTAAATGCGAGCCTACTTGAATGACCGGACAGGTCATTTCTGGTGCAATCGTCACGGCGAATCTGCTATATATTAGGTGGATACAGAGCAAGTCTCCTATCGACCCCGGTCTGATGTTTCTTGCCCTGATCGTAGCTGTGGCCATCAGCTCCGTTGTGCAGCGCTGGCGTTTTGGCCGCGACACAAGCTGGCGGGCGCGGCTTGATCCGGCGGCCGTCATCGCGGGACTTGTAGGTTTGAACCTCGTGCTGTTCGCCTTACCGACCGTACGGCCCCACTGACTTGCAAACGATGGCTACGAGATCGAGCATCGTCTTCGCTCCGGTCGCGCTGGTCCTCGCATCATGTGTGCAGGAGCCGGTCGTCGACGTAACGCGACAGGATGGCTTGGTGCAGATCTACGTCTCGCAATCCGGTACGTTGACCAACCCGTGTATCCGCAGCCTCACCGTGACAATCGACGGAGCGGACATCGCTCAGATTCCGCCGGTCTGGGCCATCTCGACGTCCAACGCCAATGAATGCCGCAACAGCTTCATTTATGGTCAAGTGCCGTCCGGCTGGTCGCAAGGGCGACCGGCTCCTGCGCTAACAATCGGGGGCAAGTACCTCGTCGAGGTGAGCGGCCCCGGCCTGATCGGCGGTCGCGCTTTTGCCGCGCGGGCGGACGACGGGCCGATGTGACCTACCCACGGCACCCGCTCGCAAGTGGACGCGCGCCGCTCGCCCCGCTACCAGCCCCTCCCCATGTCCCCCGCCGAGTTCCGGGTCGCGTTGTTCAGCGGCAATTACAACTATATCCGCGACGGGGCGAACCAGGCGCTGAACCTGCTCGTCGCGTATCTGCTGGAGCAGGGCGCGAGCGTGCGGGTCTATTCGCCCACCACCGCCACCCCCGCCTTTCCGCCACAGGGCGACCTTGTCAGCGTGCCCGCGGTCGCGGTGCCGGGCGGGCGCGAGGAGTACAAGCTCGCGCGCGGGTTGCCGCGTCGGACGCGGCGCGATCTGACAGCGTTCCGCCCCAACCTCGTCCATGTCTCCGCGCCCGAGTTCCTCGGCCATCGCGCGATCAGCTGGGCGCGCGCGCGCGGCATTCCGGTGGTCGCCTCCGTTCATACCCGGTTCGAGACCTATCCCGGCTATTACGGCCTGCCCTTTCTCGCGCCGCTCGCGATCAGGGTCATGCGCCGGTTCTATAATCGCGCGACGCGGGTGCTGGTGCCGACGCCGTCGATGGGTGAGGTGCTGCGCGGCTCGGGGGTGACGACGCCGCTGTCGTTCTGGCCGCGCGGGGTCGACCACGCCCGCTTCCGGCCTCAGGCGAGGAGCCTCGAATGGCGGCGCTCGCTCGGCATCGGCGATGACGAGGTGGCGATCGGTTTTCTAGGGCGACTGGTGCTGGAGAAGGGGCTCGACGTGTTCGCGGACGTGGTCGCGGCGCTGCGCGCGCGCGGGGTGCCGCATCATGTGCTGGTGATCGGCGAGGGACCCGCGCGCGACTGGTTCGCCGCGCGCGTCCCCGAGGCGGCGTTCGCGGGCTTTCAGCGTGGCGACGATCTCGGCCGCGCGGTCGCTTCGATGGACATCCTGTTCAACCCCAGCGTCACCGAGACCTGGGGGCAGGTGACATCCGAAGCGATGGCGGCGGGCGTCCCCGTCGTCGCCGCGCGCGCGACGGGGGCAATGGACCTGGTGGAGGACGGCGCGACGGGCTTTCTGGTGCAACCGCGCGACATCGGCGCCTATGCCGACGCGATCGCGCGCATCGTCGCCGAGCCGGGCCTGCGCGCAAGCATGAGCGCGGCGGGGCACCAGCGCGCGGCGGCGTGGAGCTGGGAGGGCGCGAACGCGGCGGTGGTGCGGGCGTATGCGGAGGTGGTCAGAGGGCGTTGACCACCCCTGATTCCTCCCCCGCAAGGGGGAGGTGGCGCGCGGGACGCGCGACGGAGGGGGAGGACTGGCGGACGTTCGGGAGTCCTCCCCCTCCACCACCGAGCTGCGCTCGGCGGTCCCCCTACCCCGCCCGCCACTCGAACGTCAGCGGCCCTTCCCGGAACGCGAAGCGGTTGAGGTGCTCCTCCACTACCCCGCGCATCCGCGCTTCATCCTCGCCGTCCGGCACACGGAGGAGCAAGTCAAGCGTGTCCGGGTCGGCGCGCAGCTCCAGCCGCGCGCCGTTGGGGAAGTCCACCGAGCCCTGCTCGGCGTCGAACACCACCGTCAACCGGTGGCTCCAATGCTTGCACAGCTGCTGGAGATAGCGGCTCGCCGACGCGGTCGGCACCCTCGCGACAGAGGCGCTCACCGGAGGCGCTCGATCTTCTGCGCGACCTCGTCGAGCAACGCGGCAACGTCGTGCAGCGTGTCCTCGGAGAACTCGCCGCGCGACAGCCGCTCCTGCAACGCATGGCGCAGGTTCGCCATCGCACGGCGGATCGGCGCGCCGTCCGTTCGCTTGGCGCTCGCGCCGACCTGCTCCAGCCGCGCGAACAGCTCGGCGACCTGCTCCGCATTCTCCGCCAGATGCGCGCGGCCCTCCGCCGTTGCGGCGAAGCGCTTCTTCGCGCCCTCGGCCTGCTGTTCCTCGATCAGCCCCATGTCGGCGAGCAAGGTCAGCGTCGGATACACCACCCCCGCGCTCGGCGCGTAGGAGCCGCCGGTCAGCTCCTCGACGCGGCGGATGAGGTCATAGCCGTGGCGCGGCTCGTCCGCGATCAGCTTGAGGAGCACGAGCCGCAGCTCGCCCCCGTCGAACATCCGCCCGCGCCCCCCGCGCCCGCCGCCGCCGTGGCGACCCCGGCCTTCGTTCATCGCCCACTCCGCCGCAAAGCGTTCGCCCCGCTCGCGCATCGCCTCGATGTGTTCCCATCCGCGCGGCCCGCAGCCGCGCCCGTGCATTGCACCAAACATCCTGATAGTCCTTCGTTGAGTCTTGATGGAGCTAAGATATATCCCGATAATGTTAACGCAAGCCCGTAATAGGTCACGGTCGTCGTTTTTGCCGGGCGCGCCTATATGCCCCACATGGCCGACCTGTTTGCCGCGCTCGACCCGCCCGCCCCGCCCGAGCGCGCGCCCGGCCCCGACGTGCCGCTCGCCGACCGGCTCCGCCCCGCCAGCCTAGCCGAGGTCGTCGGGCAGGAGCATCTGACCGGTCCCGACGGCGCGATCGGGCGGATGGTGGCGGCGGGGCGGCTGTCGTCGATCATCCTCTGGGGCCCGCCCGGTACCGGCAAGCCCACGATCGCACGCCTGCTCGCCGCCGCGGTGGGCCTCCGCTTCGTCCCCATCAGCGCCGTGTTCTCGGGCGTCGCTGACCTCAAGCGCGTGTTCGCCGAGGCGCGCGACCACGCCCGCGCGGGGCGGCGGACGCTGTTGTTCGTGGACGAGATTCACCGCTTCAACCGCGCGCAGCAGGACGGTTTCCTGCCGTTCGTCGAGGACGGCACGGTGACGCTGGTCGGCGCGACCACCGAGAACCCGAGCTTCGAACTCAACGCCGCCTTGCTCAGCCGCGCGCAGGTGCTCGTCCTCCACCGGCTCGACCGCGCCGCGCTCGACCAGCTGCTCGCGCGGGCGGAGGTGGCGTCCGACCGCCCGCTTCCCCTCACTCCGCAGGCGCGCGAGGCGCTGCTCGGCGCGGCGGATGGCGACGGGCGCTTCCTGCTCAACCAGGCCGAATTGCTGTTCGCCGCCGCGCCCGCCGAGCCGCTCGACGCCCCCGCGCTCGCCGCGTTCCTCCAGCGCCGCGTGCCCGTCTACGACAAGGACCGCGAGGGGCATTACGGCCTCATCAGCGCGCTCCACAAGTCGATCCGCGGCTCCGACCCGGACGCGGCGCTCTACTATCTCGCGCGGATGCTGACCGCGGGCGAGGAGCCGCTCTATGTCCTGCGCCGCCTGACCCGCGCGGCGGTGGAGGATGTCGGCCTGGCCGACCCGCAGGCGCTCCAGCAATGCCTCGCCGCGAAGGATGCCTATGACTTCCTCGGCAGCCCGGAAGGCGAACTCGCGATCGCGCAGGCGTGCGTCTACCTCGCCACCGCCCCCAAATCGAACGCGGTCTACCGCGCGCAGAAAGCGGCCTGGACGACCGCGAAGGAGACGGGATCGCTCAGCCCGCCCAAGGCGATCCTCGGCGCGCCGACCAAGCTGATGCGCGACCTCGGCTATGGCGCGGGCTACGCCTACGACCACGACGCGCCAGACGCGTTCTCCGGCGCGGATTACTGGCCGGAGGAACTGGAGCCGCGTCGCTTCTACGAACCGACCGAACGCGGCTTCGAGGCCGGAGTACGCGAGCGCATGGCGCGCTGGGACCAGCTCAGGGCGGAGCGAAAGCAGTATCGAGATTGTGGAGCATAGACGATGTCCGAACAACCCGACACTCGCGACCCCTACCAACGGGCTGAGGATAACGAGTCCTCCGTGGCGCGATGGATCGCTCGCGGGTCGCTGGACCATCTTCTCTCCGTACTTCTACGGGACATGCGAGTGGCGACGACGATCGACGACGTGAGCCGTTTCACCAAGTTCGTCGCGATCGACTGGTCGGGCGCAAACGGCGAGCGCTTGAAGGGCATCGCCGTGGCCGAGTGCGACACGGGCGATGACACGCCGAGCGTCCTCTCTCCACCTCGAGGCGGATGGTCGCGCGACGCGATCCTGAAGCTGTTGAGCCGCTATGCCGAAGAGCGCTCACCCGCGTTGATCGGTTTCGACTTCTCGCCGGCGCTGCCCTTCGTCGACGAAGGCGCATACTTCCCGGGGTGGGATCGCTCCCCAACCGACATGCGCTCGCTCTGGTCGTTGGTGGATGAGATTTGTGAGGCCGATCGACATTTTGGCATGAGCTCGTTCGTGAACCATGAGCAGGCCCGCGAACACTTCCGCGCACCCGGGAAGCTCGGCTCCGCCTTCGAGGCTGGGCGCGGTCGGCTCCGTCGAAGCGAGGAGCGCCAACTCGACGCGAAGCTGTCACCGTCCAGTTGCTTCAACCTGATCGGCGCGGCGCAGGTCGGCAAATCGAGTTTGACAGGAATGAGAATACTTAAGCAGTTGAACGGCCGCATACCGCTTTGGCCGCTCGATCGCGTTCCTGAAGTCGGGCCTTACCTCGTTGAGATTTATACAACCATCGCGGCGCGCGAAGCCGGGCGACGAGCCGGACGTGCGAAGGTCCGCACTCAAGCCGAACTCGATGACGCGTTGCGAGAGCTAGGAATTAGCTCACCTACTCCGTGCGTGACGTTGGACGACCATACGACGGACGCGGTCATCACAGCAGCCTGGCTGCGGCGGGTGGCGACTCGTATGGAGCTATGGTCACCGTCGGAGATGAAGCCCGAGATCGCCCGCACCGAAGGCTGGACCTTCGGCGTCACCTGACGCAAGGTGAACACAGGCCGGTTTAGCTCAGCTGGTAGAGCAGCGGTTTTGTAAACCGAAGGTCGCGGGTTCGATTCCTGCAACCGGCACCACTCCCCCCGCGTTACGGGCCCGGAATGATCAAGGTCGCCAGCTACAACATCCGAAAGGGCATCGGCACCGATCGCCGCCGCGATCCCGAGCGGATCCTGCAGGTGTTGTGCGAGATCGGCGCGGACGTGGTCGCGCTGCAGGAGGCGGACCGGCGGTTCGGCGCGCGCGCGCAAGTGCTCGATCACCAGCTGCTCGCCGAGCAGAGCGACTGGAAGGCCGCGCCGTTGTCGCTTCGCGCGGCGTCGATGGGGTGGCACGGCAACGCGATCCTGGTCCACAAGTCCGCCGCGATCGACGACTGCGCGGCGATCCACCTCCCCGCGCTGGAGCCGCGCGGCGCAGTGCGGGCGGACGTGTCGGTGCGCGGGCAAGCGCTGCGGGTCGTGGGGATGCACCTCGACCTGTCGGGGCTGTGGCGGCGCAAGCAGGCGCACGCGATCATGGGTGAGGTGAACGGCGCGTCGCGGCTCCCCACCGTGTTGATGGGCGACCTCAACGAATGGAGCGCGGCCTCGGGCTGCCTGCGCGACTTCGCCCGCGAGTATCAGTTCGCCGCCACTGGCCCGTCGTTCCACGCGCGCCACCCGGTCGGGCGGCTCGACCGCATCATGGTGTCGCGCGAGTGGCGGGTGGTCGACTGCGGCGTCCACGCGAGCGCCACCGCGCGGAAAGCGTCCGATCACCTGCCGATCTGGGCGGTGCTGGAGCCCGCCTAGCCTTCCGCTCTGGCCAAGGCGCGCGCGGCGCGTTAGCGTTTGGGACGAAGGGAGTGGGCGATGCAGTTCCTCAGGATCCTGTTCTGGTGCCTGCTCGCCTTTGTCGCGGCGGTGTTCACGCAGGGCAATTGGTTCAGCGTGCCGGTCCAGCTCCCCGGCGGGTTGATCGCGGAGACCAACCTGCCGTTCCTGCTGCTGGTCACCTTTCTCCTTGGGCTGCTGCCGACCTTGTTGTTCCAGCATGTGATCCGCTGGCGGTTGCGCCAGCGCGTGTCGGTGTTGGAGCGTCAGCTCGCCGAGTTGCGCGCGATGCCGGTCGTGCCCGCCGCGCCGCTCGACCCGGGCGACCTGCCCGCGCGCGAGCCGATCGTGGTCCGTCCGTGAACCCGCTGTACGTCGCGCTCGACTCGCCCGACCTCGCGCGCGCGATCGACCTTGCGGAGGCGGTGCGCCCGCATGTCGGCGGGGTGAAGCTCGGGCTGGAGTTCTTCGCCGCCAACGGCCCGGCGGGGGTGCGCGCGATGGCGGAGTTCGGCTTGCCCGTGTTCCTCGACCTCAAGCTCCACGACATTCCCAACACGGTCGCCAAGGCGGTGGCGGCGCTCGCCCCGCTCGCCCCGGCGATCCTCACCGTTCACGCGGGCGGCGGCCGCGCGATGCTGGCGGCGGCGAAGGCGGCCGCCCCGCCGGGAACGCGCGTGGTCGCGGTGACGGTGCTGACCAGCCTCGACGCCGCCGACCTCGCCGAGACGGGGGTGGGCGGCGAGGCGGAGGCGCACGTCCTCCGCCTCGCCGCGCTCGCCCGCAACGCGGGGGTGGACGGCGTCGTCTGTTCGGGCGCGGAAGTCGCCGCCGTCCGCCGCGCCTGGCCCGAGGGGTACCTCGTCGTCCCGGGCCTCCGCCCCGAGGGCGGCGCGACCGACGACCAGAAACGCCCCGTCACCCCGCGCGCCGCGCTGGACGCAGGCGCGTCGGTGCTGGTGGTGGGGCGCCCGATCACCGGGGCGGAGGACCCGGGCAAGGCGGCGCGGGAGATTGCGATGACATTGTGACGGTGGACCGGGACGACCTTCCGCGTTTTCGCTTCGGCGACTCCGACGCGCTCGCGGACGAGTTGCTGGCGCTCGTACTGGCAGGTACCAAGACGGCGACATGTTGGCCCGTTGGTGACGGCCAGTCCGTCCCGGCGGTCGGCTCCCGCGCCGTCGCACTCGACTCCCGCGATCGTGCACGCGCGGTGCTGGAGACGGTGGCGCTCGAGCAACGCGCATTCGAGGATGTAGAACCAGACTTCGCCAGCGCCGAGGGTGAAGGCGATCGTAGCCTCGGCTATTGGCGACACGAGCACCGCCGCTACTTCGAGCGGAACGGCGGCTTTCAGCCCGACATGATGTTGTGGTGCGAGCGCTTCCGACTGGTGGAGGTGCTGCCGACGGACTAGCTGCTGCGTTTCCCATTCAGCGATGGAGGTAATAGCCTCCTCTGTTCGAGGTCGCCCATGCCCGCCACCGCCAAGATTTGCGGCCTGTCCACCCCCGACACGCTCGAGGCCGCCGTCGCGGGCGGAGCGAGCCATGTGGGCCTCGTGTTCTTCCCGCCCTCCCCGCGCGACGTGTCGTTCGAGCGGGCGGCCATGCTCGCCGCGCGGGTCCCGGCGCATGTCGCGCGGGTGGGGGTGTTCGTCGACCCGGATGACGAGGTGCTCGAGCGCGCGGTCGCGGCGGGGCGGCTCGGCGCGGTGCAGCTCCACAAGGTCACGCCGCAGCGCGCCGCCGCCATTCGCGCGCGCTTCGGGCTGGAGACCTGGGCCGCGCTCCCCGTCCGCACCCGAGCGGACCTCGACGCGGCGGCGTCGTACCGGGGCGCGGCGGACCGGCTGCTTTATGACGCCAAGACGCCGGAGGGCGGGTTGCCGGGGGGCATGGGGCTGCGGTTCGACTGGACGCTGCTCGAAGGGTTTCGGCACCCGCTGCCCTGGGCGCTGTCGGGCGGGCTGGACGCGGGCAACGTGGCGGAAGCGATCGGGCGCACGGGCGCGGGGCTTGTCGATGTGTCCTCGGGCGTGGAGAGCGCGCCGGGGGTGAAGGACGCGGGGCGGATTGCGGCGTTTCTGCGCGCGGTGGCGGGCAAGTAGAAGATTGGCTCACGCAAAGACGCAAAGGCGCAAAGAGGGACCGCGCGCGACAGCGCGCATCAGCACTCTCACGCCTTTCGGCTGGTCCCTTCGCGACCGGGGGGATCGTGCGATACGCTTACACGAGACTGCTTTGCGTCTTTGCGTCTTTGCGTGAGGCCCTCTTCCTTGCTTTCATCACCGGCCTTTCACCTGCTAGGGTGTGCGCCATGAGCGCTCCCAACTCCTTCCGCCTCCAGCCCGACGAGCGCGGCCATTTCGGCGAGTTCGGCGGGCGCTACGTCGCCGAGACGCTGATGCCGCTCATCCTCGAGCTGGAGACCGCCTACCGCGCCGCGCAAGCCGACCCGGCGTTCCAGGCCGAGTTCGACGACCTGCTCGAACATTATGTCGGCCGCCCCAGCCCGCTTTATTACGCCGAACGGCTGACCGCGGCCCTTCGCGCCTCCGCCCCCGACGGCATGGGCGCTGAGGTCTGGTTCAAGCGCGACGAGCTCAACCACACCGGCGCGCACAAGATCAACAACTGCATCGGCCAGATCCTGCTCGCGCGCCGGATGGGCAAGACGCGGATCATCGCCGAGACCGGCGCGGGTCAGCACGGGGTCGCCACCGCGACCGTGTGCGCGCGCTTCGGCCTGCCCTGCACCATCTACATGGGCGCGCGCGACATCGAGCGGCAGCAGCCCAACGTGTTCCGCATGAAGCTGCTCGGCGCGGAGGTGAAGCCGGTGGTGAGCGGCGCGCGCACGCTCAAGGACGCGATGAACGAGGGGCTGCGCGACTGGGTCGCGAACGTCCACGACACCTTCTACATCATCGGCACCGCCGCCGGGCCGCACCCCTATCCCGAGCTGGTCCGCGACTTCCAGTCGGTGATCGGGCGCGAGGCGCGGGAACAGATGCTCAGCCGCACCGGTCGCCTGCCCGACCTGCTCGTCGCGGCGATCGGCGGCGGGTCGAACGCAATCGGGCTGTTCCACCCGTTTCTCGACGACCTGGACGTCAAGATGCTCGGCGTCGAAGCGGCGGGGCACGGGCTCGACCGCCAGCACGCCGCGAGTCTGGCGGGCGGCTTCCCTGGCGTGCTCCATGGCAACAAGACCTACCTGCTCCAGGACGAGGACGGCCAGATCGCGGAGGCGCACTCGATCAGCGCGGGGCTCGACTATCCCGGCATCGGCCCCGAACACGCCTGGCTCCGCGACATCGGCCGGGTGAAGTATGACAGCGCCACCGACGCCGAGGCGCTCGACGCTTTCCAGCTCCTCTGCCGGACGGAGGGCATCATCCCCGCGCTGGAGCCGTCGCACGCGATCGCTGCGGTGGCGAGACGGGCACGGACAATGGGCCGCGACAAGGTGATCCTCGCGAACCTGTGCGGGCGGGGTGACAAGGACATTTTCACCGTCGCCGAGGCGCTCGGGGTGAGCATCTAGCCCTCTCCCCTTCAGGGGAGAGGGTTGGGAGAGGGGCAGTATGCGCGAACGCCGACTGACGAATTACGCCAAAGCGATGCGCTCTCAGCAGAGCGAGCCCGAAATCCGCCTGTGGCTGGCCCTGCGCGCGAGGCGGTTCGGCAACGTCAAGTTCCGGCGCCAAAAAGTGATCGGGCCATACATTGCCGACTTTGCCTCGCGCGAGCCGATGCTGGTGGTCGAAGTCGACGGCGATAGTCATGCCGGTCGGGAAAGCTATGACGCGGAGCGCAGCACGTATCTGGGAAAACAGGGCTATCGCGTGTTGCGGTTCGCAAACTCGGATGTGATGAACAATATGGAAGGTGTGCTGGCGGTCGTGGAACAGGCGATTAGAACTGCCCCTCTCCCAACCCTCTCCCCTAAAGGGGAGAGGGCTTCTTGACCCGCCTCGCCGCCGCCTTCGCCCACACCGCGCAGAACAACCGCGCCGCCCTCGTCGCCTTCGTCACCGCGGGCGACGGCCCCACCCTCGCCATCCTCGATGCGCTCGTCGCGGGCGGGACGGACGTGATCGAGCTGGGGATGCCGTTCACCGACCCGATGGCGGACGGCCCCGCCATCCAGGCGGCGAACCTGCGCTCCCTCGCGGCGGGCACCACCACCCCCGCCATCCTCGACATCGCGCGCGAGTTCCGCGAGCGGCACGAACACATCCCCCTCGTCCTGATGGGCTATGCCAACCCGATGCTCCGGCGCGGGGCGGACTGGTTCGCGGGCGAGTGCGCGCGGGTGGGCGTCGATGGCGTCATCTGCGTCGACGTGCCCCCGGAGGAGGACGACCAGCTAGGCCCCGCGCTCCGCGACAACGGCGTCGCGCCGATCCGCCTCGCCACCCCCACCACCAACGCCGCGCGCCTGCCCGCGGTGCTCGATGGCGCGAGCGGGTTCCTCTATTATGTCTCGGTCGCGGGCATCACCGGGCTACAGCAAGCCGCCGCCGCGTCGATCGAGCAAGCCGTCGCGCGGCTAAAGGCGGCGACGCCCCTTCCCGTCGCGGTCGGCTTCGGCATCCGCACGCCCGAACAGGCGGCAGAGGTCGCGCGCGTCGCCGACGGGGTGGTAGTCGGCTCGGCGATCGTCGATTTGGTCGCCCGCCACGGAGCGGATGCGCCCGCCGCCGTCCGCGCCTATGTCGCGAGCTTGCGCGCCGCGATCGACGGGGCCAGGAGCCCCGCATGAACTGGCTCAGCAGCGTCCGCAACGCGCTCCCCTTCGTCCACAAGCGCGAGACGCCCGACAATCTCTGGCACAAATGCCGCGGCTGCGGGCAGATGATCTTCGTCAAGGAGCTGGAGGAGAACCTCCACGTCTGCCCGCATTGCGACCATCACGACCGGATCGGCCCTAGCTTGCGGTTTCGCTACCTGTTCGACGAGGGTAGCATGGTCGCCGTCCCCGCGCCCAAGGTGCCCGAGGACCCCCTGCGTTTTCGCGATACCAAGAAATACACCGACCGGCTCCGCACCGCGCGCGGCGACACGGGCGAGGCAGACGCACTGGTCAACGCTTTCGGGCGGATCGAAGGCCACCCGGTCGTAGTGGGCGTGCAGGACTTTGCGTTCATGGGAGGCTCGATGGGCCAGGCGGTCGGTGAAGCGTTCGTGCGCGGCGTCGAGAACGCGATCCGGGAGCGCTGCCCCTATGTCATCTTCACCGCCAGCGGCGGCGCGCGGATGCAGGAGGGCATCCTCAGCCTGATGCAGATGCCGCGCAGCACCGTCGCGATCCAGATGCTCCACGACGCCGGGCTGCCCTACATCGTCGTGCTGACCGACCCGACGAGCGGCGGGGTGATGGCCGCCTACGCGATGCTCGGCGACGTCCAGATCGCCGAGCCCAAGGCGACGCTCGCCTTCACCGGGCGGCGTGTGATCGAGAACACGATCCGTGAGAAGCTGCCCGACGATTTCCAGACCAGCGAATATTACCTCGCCCACGGGCTCATCGACATGGTCGTGCCGAGACGCGAGCTGCGCGAGCGGTTGGCGACGGTGATCGGCTATCTGGCGGGCGACACGAAGGAAGCGGCGTGAGCCCTCTTCTCCCCTCCCGCTTGCGGGAGGGGTCGGGGGTGGGTCTGACATCACGGCCCGATTCACCCGATGAGCCCACCCCTAGCCCCTCCCGCAAGCGGGAGGGGGACTGATGCCCGACCACGCCACCTCCTCCCACCCCGCCGTGCAGGCGCAGCTCGACCGGCTCGCGCACCTGTCGCCCGGCGCGGACGTGCTCGGGTTGGAGCGGATCACCCGCCTGCTCGCCCGGCTCGGCGACCCGCACCTCAGCCTCCCGCCGGTGCTCCACGTCGCGGGGACCAACGGCAAGGGCTCGACCTGCGCCTTCCTGCGCGCGGCGCTGGAGGCGGCGAGGTACGCGGTCCATGTCTATACCTCGCCGCACCTCGTCCGCTTCAACGAGCGCATCCGGGTCGCGGGCAAGCTGATCGAGGACGACGCGCTCGCCGCGCTGCTTGCCGAGGTGCTCGACCAGGCGGACGGCATCGGCGCGAGCTTCTTCGAGGTGACGACAGCCGCCGCGTTAATCGCGTTCGCGCGCGATCCCGCCGCCGCCTGCATCGTCGAGGTCGGGCTGGGCGGCAGGCTGGACGCGACCAATGTCGTGCGCCCGCTCGTCACCGGCGTCGCGCAGCTCGGGGTCGATCACCAGTCGTTCCTCGGCGACACGCTCGAGCAGATCGCCTTTGAAAAGGCAGGCATCGCCAAGCCGGGCGTACCGCTCGTCACCATGCGCTATCCGCCCCCGGTCGCCACCGTGGTCGCCCGCGCGGCGGAGGCCGCGGGTGCACGCCTGTTCGCGCAAGGTGAGGCGTGGTCGGTCGAGACCGCCGCCACGACGCTCCGCTATCGCGACCCCGGCTTCGACCTCGTCACCGGCCAACCCCGGCTCGCGGGCGCGCATCAGGCGGACAATCTCGGCCTCGCATTGGCGATGCTGCGGCATCAAGGCGCGCTCCACGTCCCCGAGGCCGCGATGCGCGCCGCCGCCGATTGGGCCACATGGCCAGCGCGGATGCAGCGCCTCGGCGACGGCCCGCTGACCGCGCGGCTCCGCCCCGAGCAGCGCCGCCACGGCGTCTGGCTCGACGGCGCGCACAACCCCTCCGCCGCCGAGGCGATCCGCGACAGCTGGACGGCGGGCGCGCCCACCGCGATCGTGCTGGGGATGCTCGCCAACAAGGACGCGACCGGCGTCCTTCGCCACCTGCTCGCGACGAGCGCACCGTGCCACGTCATCGCGATCCCCGTCCCCGGCCACGACCATCATGCGCCCGAGGCACTGGCGACGCTCGCCGAACAACACGGTGCCGCCTCCGCCCGAACGGCCGCTTCGGTGGAGGACGCCTTCGACATCCTCGCGAGCTTGAGGGTCGGCCAATCGGTCCTCGTCGCCGGCTCGCTCTACCTCGCGGGCGAGGTGCTGCGGCTCAACGGCGAGGAGCCTGACTGAGCCTCCGCCTCGGGCTGCCGGGCGCTCTCCGCGACGAAGCCCGCACGTTGCATCAGCCACAAGAAGATCAGCCCCGGGATGGCAAGCCCCGCGCAGAACACGTAAAATGCCGGAAACCCCAGCGCGCTCGCGGCATAGCCCGACGGCGTGGTCGCGAACGTCCGCCCCACTGCCGCGGCGCTCGACAACAGCGCGTATTGCGTCGCGGTGAAGGCGACGTTGGCCAGCCCCGCAAGGTACGTCGCGAACACCGTCAGGCTGATCGCCGCGAACAGGTTCTCGACCCCTACCGCCAGCGTCAGAAGCGTCACCGAGTGGCCGGTCGCGACGGCTGCGAACAGCAGGTTGGCACCCGCCATGACGATAAGACCGGTAAACAGCAGTCGGGCCATGCCGAAGCGCGCGATCAGCGCGCCGGCCATCAGCGAGCCGGCGACCAGGCACCAGAAGCCGACCAGCTTGTTGATCGCGATATAGTCGGTGTCGCTGAAACCCTGATGCACCACCATCGGCGACAGCATGTTCTGTCCCACCGCGGGGCCGAGCATGTACGTCATCACGAACAGCAGGATCAGCCACGCGCCCGGACGCCGGAAGAACTCGGCGAACGGATTGGCGACGTTATGCCGCAGGAAGTCGGCGAAGGCGCGCGCGGTGAACCCTTCGCGCACCGCCGTCCGCCGCCCCGGCCCGAGCCACAGGCTAGCCGCCGCGCCCGGCAGCACCAGCACCGCCGAGATCGCGTAGGCCGACGCCCAGCCCAGCCCCGCGCCCTCGGCCGACGCCAGCCAGATCGTGCCCGCGCCGGCGAGCAGGTTGCCGGTGCGATACCCGACCTGATTGGTCGCGGTCCCCTGCGCGAGTTCCTCGTCGCTCAGCGTTTCGATACGGTAAGCGTCAATGACGATGTCCTGCGTCGCCGCGAGGAACGCAACCGCGACGCCCCAAAGCGCGAAACGCCCGATGTGATGCGCCGGATCGCTCGCCCCAAGCTCGACCAGCGCGCCCGCAAGCAAGGCCTGCACCACCCACAGCCACGCCCGCCGCTGCCCCACCCAGCGCGCGAGACCGGGCAGCGCGATGCCGTCGATCAGCGGCGCCCACAGGAACTTGAGCGTGTACGGCGTCCCGAGCGCGAAGGCGAAGCCGATCGTCTTCTTGTCGATGCCGATCTTCGAGAGCCAATAGGACATGGTGGCCAGCAGCAGCGTCAGCGGGAACCCGCTGGAGATGCCGAGAAAGAACGCGCCGAGCGGGCCGGGAGCGAGGTAAAGGCGATACGGGTGCGAGGCGGCCATGCGCTATCGTAGCGCGGGACGACGGGGGCGCAATCGCCGGGGCTCAGGCCCGCTCGAACAGCGCGAAGCCGTTTGGCAGACGCTTCGGCTCCCTGCCCCCCACCACCGCCTCGATCGCGTCGATTGCCGCCAGCAGGTCGCGCGGGGCGTAGGGCTTGGACAGGCACCCCGCCGCGAACGCACGCGCTTCGCCGGGGCAGTTGCCGGTCACGAACATTACCTGCACCCCGCGGGCATGGGCGGCGCGCGCGACGTCGATGCCGCTGCCGTCCGCCAGGTTGACGTCGACCAGCACGAGGTCGATCGCGATGCCCTTCTCGATGCAGCGGATCGCGTCCGCAACGCGGTCGACGGTGTCGACGATCTCGAACCCCGCGTCGCGCAGCATGCGTTCGTTGGCGAACGCGATCAGCGGCTCGTCCTCCACGACGAGGAGCCGGGTCAGCAATCGCTTTCTTCGCCCGAACAAGGCCACTTCGTCGCTCCCCAACGGCCGCGGCACACCTGAAAACGCCAGCGCACCCGTAACGCGCATCGCCGTCAGCGTATGCACATTTTCTGAACGGGGGCGACAAAAGGAGCTATGGACGCGCCATGCCGGCCGCAGACCCCCAGCGCATCGCCAAACTGCTCGCTCGCGCGGGCATCGCGTCGCGGCGCGAAGTGGAGCGGATGATCGCAGAAGGCCGCGTGGCGAAGGACGGCGTCGTACTCGACACGCCCGCGACGGTGCTCGGCTCGCTCAAGGGCGTAACGGTCGACGGCCAGCCGGTCGAGGCGCCCGAGCCCGCGCGGCTGTTCCTGTACCACAAGCCGCCCGGGCTGCTCGTCACCGAGCGCGATCCGGGCGGGCGACCCACCATCTACGACCGGCTGCCCGCCGAGCTGCCGCGCGTCGTGCCGGTCGGGCGGCTGGACCTCAGCACCGAAGGGCTGCTGCTGCTCACCACCGACGGTGGGCTGAAGCGCCAGCTCGAACTGCCCGCCACCGGGGTGGAGCGCGCATACCGGGCGCGCGCGTACGGCGCGATCACACAGGCGCAGCTGGAGGAGCTGATCGAGGGGGTCGAGATCGACGGCATCCGCTATGGGTCGATCAACGCCAATCTAGAGCGGCGGACCGGCGCGAATGTGTGGATCGAGCTGATCCTCACCGAGGGCAAGAACCGCGAAGTGCGCCGCGTGCTCGAGCATCTAGGACTGCGGGTCAGCCGCCTGATCCGCACCCGCTACGGCCCGTTCGTGCTCGGCGACCTGCCGCCGGGCGAGGTGGGCGAGGTGCGGCGGCACGACGTGGAGTCGTTCCGCAAGCACCCGACCCGCGTGCACCTGCCCCAGCCCGCGCGCGGACGGAGCGGCGGGGTGGCGACAGTGGGGCGAGAAGCGTCGGTCACGCGACCGACCCCCGCGACGGGAGCGCGGGCGCGCCCGGTCGGTGCGGTCCCGACCAGGGCCGAAAGGCCCGACAATCGCGCCGCCGAGCGGACGAGGGGCGAGGTTTGGTCTCCCGCTCGACAAGCTCCGTCCGATGAACGTCGCGCCGCTCGCCCGGCCCGTCCCCACATCGGCGTCGCCGGGGCCGAGGGGAAGCGCGGCTCCTTCGCTGACCGCGGGCCTGCTCCCGCGCGAGAGGGCGAGCGGACTGTAAAAGGTCCGCATCCGTCTCGATCGGGCGAGAGCAGATCGGCGAAGGGTGACGGGCCGAAAGCAGGCCGCGGCCACGCATCGGGCCCGCGCCGCGAGCCGTCGCCAGCCAGGAGCGAAGCGACATCGGCGCGTGGTCCCGCGACCCGGCGTCCTGCCAAGCCAAGTGCTGCCCGAACTGCCCCGCAACATCCGCCAAGGCCGCCGCGCGACGATCGCCCCTCCCCCGTCGCCAACCCCGTCCGGGCGGCGCGGGCCAAGGCGCATCGCGACGCGACGGGTCGCCCCGATCCGGCCATCGCGCCTGCGCGCCCCGAGCCGAATCGCGGCCGCCCCCGACCGCCGCTTGGTACGCCACCGGCGTCCAAGGGGCCGCCACGCGGCGCGAAGCCACCTCGCTCCCCGCGCCCGCCCCGCACCCGCAAGTAGATGCGCGTCATCGCCGGCCGGTGGCGCGGCCGTCCCCTCCTCGCGCCGAAAGGCGACGCCACCCGCCCCACCGCCGACCGCACGCGCGAGGCGCTGTTCTCCATGCTCGCCAGCCGCGTCGGCAGTTTCGAGGGGCTCGCGGTGGCGGACCTGTTCGCGGGCTCGGGCGCGCTCGGGCTCGAGGCGCTGTCGCGCGGCGCGGCGTCGTGCCTGTTCGTCGAACAGGACAAGCCCGCGCTCGACGCCTTGCGCGCCAACATCGCCGCGCTCGGCGCGAGCGGCGCGGAAGTCCGCGCCGGGTCCGTCCTAGCGCTCCCGCCCGCCCGCCAGCCCTACGACCTGCTCCTCCTCGACCCGCCCTACCGCACCGGCGCGGGCAGCGTCGCGCTCGACCGGCTCGCCCGCCTCGGCTGGACCGGCCCCGCGACATGGATCAGCGTAGAGACCGCCAGGGACGAGCCGGTCGCGGTCGCCGGCTTCACCCCCGACGCCGAGCGCATCCACGGCGCGGCGCGGATCACCTTGCTGCGGGCGGCCTGACCTCAATACTGCCCATACCGCCCGCGCACCGACGCGAGCAGCGCCTCCGGGTCGCACGCCACGCCGTCCTTGAACACCAGCCGCACATTCTCGATGTCGTCGATATGGCGCGACGGGTCGCCCCTGACCAGCACGAGGTCGGCGTCCTTGCCCGGCGCGACCGAGCCGATCCGGCTCGTGAGCCCCAGATAGGTCGCGCCGTTGAACGTGCCGATGCGGATCGCCTCGACCGGGCTGAACCCCGCCTCCACCAGCAGCTCGATCGCGCGCTGGTCGCCGAACCCCGGCAGGACGTTGCC
>CALMGC010000128.1 GCA_937863505.1 uncultured Sphingomonadales bacterium
TCCTCCACATGCGCGTCGCCGGCGAGCTTCATCGCGCCGAAGCTGATCGTCGCCGCGACCGCCGAGCCGAACAACGGGACGTAGCGCGCCACCGACGCCGTCGCGATGCGCGCCCCCATGCGCCGGATCATGCCCGCCACCAGCTTCTTGGTGATCGTCCGGCCGATCAGGTTGTTGCCCATGCCCGACGCGAGCACGAGCACGCGCTGCGCGAGATGCGGGTCGAGCTTCTCGACGCTGTCATGGTCAAGCCCGAACCGCGCGCTGATCGCGGGCAGCATGGTCGCGAGGATGCCCACATCCGCCGCGATGTCCGCGAGCGGGATCGGCACCACCACCACTCCCGCCGAGGCGATCGCCCGCGACATCACCATGCGACGGCATTCCTGTCGCACCTTTTCGAGCTCGGTCATGCTGTGAATCAAGAGTTGGTCCTTTCGGGACAGGCAACGATCAACCGACGAAAAGGACCAAGCCGCGCGCGCGACGCGGCCCGTCCGCGCGGGAGCCGCCTCAGGACACGCCCCACCCGTGCGCATCCAGCCACGACCGCGCACAGCTTCCGTCCTCGTCGTCGTCGCAATCCGGCAAGGTGGTGACGACCTTTCCGTCCGGGCGGACAAGGTCGGTCGGGTCGTACGCGCCGTCATCGCGATATTTATGGCGGGAGACGAGCAGATAACCGCGATAGGGTCCGTTCCGGATCACCGACACCGAGTTGCCGTCGATCACGTCCCTGGTCCTGCCGTCCGCGCGCCGGACCTGCACCACTTCGGCCGAGGTTGCGTACCTGTCCACCAGCCGGTAGGAATAGCCGCCATCGAGCGAGGGCACTCCGCCCGTGCGGGTGTTGCGACCCGTGCCATCGTCGGAGCGCGTCGACGGTGTTGAAATATCGGTAGGGAAGGGGTCGTGCGTGTCTGCCGATGCCGGGCGAGGGCGCGCCGTCCTGATGGTCCGGTGCGGGGGCGCGTTGACGGCGGGGACCAGCGGCTCGGAAAAGAGCAGCCAAGCCCCGCCGACCGCCACAACCAGCGCGGCGGCGCTGCCGCCGATCCAGTAGCGCGCGGTCGAGCGACCGGCGGCGGCGCTGTCGCGACGGTCGAACACCACCGGCGCGGGCGCGGCGATCGGGCGCGGCGGTGCCTGACCGTCCAGGATGCGCGCCTTCCCCGCCGCGAACTCGGCATCGGTCAACGCGCCCGCTTCCCGCAGCCGGTGCAGGCGCTCGAGCGCGTCCAGCTGCTCGTTCCCGATCATCGCGTCACCTCCCCCGAACCGGCGCGGCCTAGCACGGGCGCAAAGCCATTCAATACGGCCAAGCGGGACCGGCACCGCTTTCGCGCGCGCGAGTCCCCGGAACGGGTTGCGGATCGTTCGGCTAGGCAAGGGAGACACCGCATGGATGCGCACGATCGGGCAGGCCGCGAGATGATCATCCAATCCGCGGACCCGTTCAACGCCGAGCCGGCGCCCGCCGCGCTGATCGCGTCGTTCGTCACGCTGCGCGAGCTGTTCTACATCCGCAGCAACGGACCGGTTCCCACCCTGTCCGCCGACCAAGCGGTGAGCGTCGACGGGATGGTGGACAAGCCCGCCATTTGGACCCGCGAGACATTTGAACGCAGCTTCGCGACCACTTCGGTCCTCTCGACCATGCAATGCGCGGGCAACCGGCGCGCTGACCTGCAACAGGTGAAGCCGACGGCGGGCGACCCGTGGGGCGTGGGCGCGATCGGCACCGCCGAGTGGACGGGGGTGCGGCTCGCCGACGTGCTGGCGGCGGCAGGGTTCGATCGACAGAACGCCAAGCACGTTCGCTTCCTGAGCGCGGACGAAGTGTTGGTCGAGGGCGAGCGCGACAGCTACGGCGTGTCGATCCCGCTCGCCAAGGCGCTTCACCCCGATACGCTGATCGCCTGGGCGATAAACGGCGTGCCGCTGCCGCCCGAGCACGGCTTTCCGCTGCGGATGGTGGTGCCGGGCTATGCGGGGGTACGCAGCGCCAAATGGCTGACCCGCATCGAGGTGAGCGAGGCGCCCGCGATCCAGCTGATCCAGGCGAAGGACTACAAGCTGTTCCCGCCCGCTGTCGCCAAGGGCGAAGCGGATTGGGACGCCGGGCTGGTCATCAACGCCATGCCGGTCAACGCCGCGATCTGCGATCCCGCCGATCGCGCGGTGTTGAAAAAGGGGCCGATCACGATCCGCGGCTATGCGTTGGCGGGGGACCGGGCGGTGGCGCGCGTGGACGTGTCGCTCAACGGTGGTCGCGACTGGTGCCAGGCGGAGCTGGAGCAGAGGCCCGATGCGCCGTGGAGCTGGACCCGCTGGTCGTGGACGGGCGAGATCGGCAGGGGAAACCATGAGTTCGTGGTGCGTGCGGTGGACGAGGCGGGGCAGACGCAGCCCTCCGCGCCCGATGACGTGTGGAACT
>CALMGC010000129.1 GCA_937863505.1 uncultured Sphingomonadales bacterium
GCTCACCACCGCGCCTGACGTGGCGCGCGCGCGGACGGTGGACGCGCGCGAACTGCAACGGTTGCTCCGTCCGTGGCTGGGGAGCGACGCGGCGGACGCGGACCTGCCCGTGCCGACGCTGATCGACGTCGACCTGCGCGATGACGCGCCCGCCGCCGCCGCGCGCATTGCCGCTCTGGTCCGCCGCGCGGTGCCGGGGGCGCAAGTCGACCGGCATGAAAGCTGGATGACCCCCGTCGCGCGGCTGATGTCGACGGCGGTGGCGATCGCCTTTGCACTCGTGCTGATGATGGCGGCGGCGAGCGCGGGGGTGGTGGTGCTCGCCGCACGCGCGGGGCTGGAGACGCACCGCGCGACGATCGAGGTGATGCACATGCTCGGCTCCACCGATCGCCAGGTGGCGCGGCTGTTTCAGCGGCGGCTGGCGCTTGACGCGGCGGTAGGCGGCGTGGTCGGCGGTGTTGCGGCAGTAGCAGTGCTGTGGATGGTCGCGCGCCAGCTGTCCGCGCTCGGATCGGACCTGCTCGGCGGCGTGACGCTGGAGGCCGCCGACTGGGTGCTGCTGGCGGCCGTGCCGGTGCTGTTCGTCCTGCTCGCCACGCTCGCCGCGCGCGTCGCGGTGACGGCGGCCCTGAGGCGGACGCTATGATGGGGCTAGCCCTGTGATCCGGCGGCTGCTCGGGCTGGCGGCGCTGGTGTGGCTGGTCGGCTTCGCGGTGTTCATGCTGACGTTGCCCAGGCCGCTCGAGGGCGCGACGACGGACGCGATCGTGGTGCCGACCGGCGCGGCGGGGCGGATCGACCGGGGGCTCTTGCTTCTGCGCCGCCATCAGGCGCACCGGCTGCTGATCTCGGGCGTGGCGCTCGAGGTCGACGCGGACGACCTCGCCGAGCAATATCATGTGCCCAAGCGGCTGTTCAGCTGCTGCGTCGATCTTGGCACGCAAGCGGCGGACACGCGCGGCAACGCGGAGGAAACCGCGCGCTGGGTCCGCGCGCACCACTACCACACCATCCGGCTAGTCACCTCCGACTGGCACATGGCGCGGGCAAAGATGGAGCTCGACGCGGCGCTGTCGGACGATGTCGTGATCCTCGCCGACGGGGTGCCGAGCGAGCCGCGGCTAGGCCTGCTGGTCAACGAATATACCAAGCTGCTGCTCAGGCGGGTGGCGTTGTGGACGGGGGTGGGGCGGTGAGTCGATTGCGGACCCTGGCGTATCAGGCGGCGTTCTATGGCGGGTCGGTGCCGATCGTACTGTCCGCCCCCGTGTCGGCGTTGTTCGGCCAGCGCGCGATGGTGCGGCACGCGACCTCCTGGTCGCGGTTCGGCGGCTGGTGCGCGCGCAGGCTGCTCGGCATCGAGGTGCGCGTGGAGGGAACGCGCCCGAGCGGCCCCGCGCTCTATGCCAGCAAGCATCAGGCGATGTGGGAAACGCTGGCGTTGCAGGCGATGCTGGGCGGGCCGGCGGTGGTGCTCAAGGAGGAGCTGGCGCGCATTCCGGTCTGGGGCTGGGCGACGCGGCGCTATGGCGCGATCGTGGTCGACCGCGAGGCGTCGGCCAAGGCGCTGCGGAGCATGATGCGCGACGCCAAGGCGGCGGCGGCGGAGGGACGGTCGGTGCTGATCTTCCCCGAAGGCACCCGCGTCGCGCCGGGCGAGCAACCACCGCTCAAGTCCGGCTTCGCGGGGCTGTACCGGATACTCGCGCTGCCGACGGTGCCGGTGGCGGTGGACAGCGGCCGGCTGATGCCGCGCAAGGGACCGAAGCGGGCGGGGGTGATCACGCTGCGCTTCGGCGAGGTGATCCCGCCCGGGCTGAAGCGCGAGGAGGTGGAGGCGCGGGTCCACGCGGCGATCAATGCGTTGGAGGCAGAGAAACAGTAAGAAGAGGGCCTCACGCAAAGACGCAAGAACGCCAAGAGGGCTCGCGCGCGATAGCGCGCCTTCATCTCACCCCTGGTTGTATTATAGCCGCTTGCGCGGCAAGAATCACGTCTTGGCGTTCTTAGCGTCTTTGCGTGAGGCTCTCTTCTCTTCTCAACTGTGCGCCCGCCCAAAATCCTCTCGCGCGTCGTCCTGCCCCTGCTCCACGATGCCCCGCCGGATCGCGCGAGTTTTGGCGAAGCGGTCGAACAGCGCGTCGCCGTCGCCCCATCTGATCGCGCGTTGTAGTTGCGAAAGGTCTTCCGAGAAGCGTTGCAGCATGTCGAGCACCGCCTCGCGGTTGTGGAGGAACACGTCGCGCCACATCGTCGGATCGCTGGCGGCGATGCGGGTGAAGTCGCGGAAGCCGCCTGCCGAATATTGCAGCACTTCGGAGCGCGTCACTTCGGCGAGGTCGCTGGCGGTGCCGACGATGGTATAGGCGATGAGGTGGGGCAGGTGGCTCGTCACCGCCAGCACGCGGTCGTGGTGCTCGGGAGTCATCAGCTGCACCTGTGCGCCCAGCCTGCGCCAGAACTCGGCGACGCGCTCCACCGCGGCTTGCGGAGCGTCAGGGGCGGGGGTGAGGATGCACCAGCGGCCATGGAACAGCGACGCGAACCCCGCCTCCGGCCCGCTCCGCTCGGTACCCGCGACCGGGTGCGCGGGGACGATCGTCGCAGCCGGAAGCGCCTCGCGCATCGCCCGCGCGGGCTCCGCCTTGCAGCTGCCCACATCGCTGACGATCGCCTCGGCGGGGAGGTCGTCGCGCACCTCCGCCGCGACCGCGCCGACCGCGCCGACGGGGACGCAGAGGATCACCAGCTCCGCATCGGTCACCGCCGCGCCCGCGCTGTCGGCGATGTCGTCGACCAGCCCGATCCGCTCCGCCGTCGCACGCACCTCGAGGTCGGCGTCATGCCCGGTGAGGCGCACCGTCGGCATCCGCTCACGTACGCCGCGCGCGATCGACGAGCCGATCAGCCCGAGGCCGATGATCGACACGCGGGCGAAAGGAAGCATCAGTCCGCGCCCGCGAACGACCGGAGCTCGCGCACGACCGCGCGCATGTCCTCCTTGCGCCCGATCGTGATGCGGAGCGCGTCGGGCAGCCCCTGATTGGGCAGCCAGCGCACCGCATAGCCCGCCGCCAGCAGCCGCTTGTACGCCGCCTCCGCCGTCCGCTCCCCGCGCGGCTCGATCAGCACCAGCACGAAGTTCGCCCCGCTCGGAACGCAGCGGAACCCCGCATTGCCCAGCGCCTCGATCTGTTCGACGAACCACGCGCGCCACACGCGGTTATGCTCGCGCGAGCGGGCGACGAACCCGGTATCGCCCAGCGCCGCGATCGCCGCCGCCTGCCCGGCGCTCGTCACGTTGAACGGCGCGCGGATGCGGTGGCACGCGTCGATCGCCGCCGCCGAGCCGTATCCCCAACCGATCCGCTCCGCCGCGAGCCCGTGGATTTTGGAGAAAGTGCGCGTCACGAACATGTTCGGCTGGTCGTGCGCGAGCGCGAACGCGCCGTCGTCGTCGCCGGCGTCGATATATTCGGCATAGGCCTGGTCAATCACCAGCATCACCGATGGCGGCAACGCGGCGTGTAGCCGCGCGACCTCCTCGGCTCGCGTGTACGTCCCGGTCGGGTTGTTCGGGTTGGCGACAAACACGACCCGCGTCCGCTCGTTCACGCAGGACAGGATCGCGTCGACATCGGTTGCACAGTCACGGTCGGGCGCGACCACCGGCGTCGCGCCGACCCTTCGCGCGGCGATCTCGTACACCGAAAAGCCATAGCGGACGTAGATGATCTCGTCTCCCGGCCCCGCATACGCGCCCGCGATGAGGTGGAGCACCTCGTCCGATCCGGTGCCATGGACCACGCGGGCCGCGTCGATCCCATGCGCCGCCGCGATCGCCTCGCGCAACGCGGTCGCGCCCGCGTCGGGATAGTGTTCGAGCGACCCGCTCGCCGCCTCGAACGCCACCACCGCAGCCGCGCTAGTGCCGAGCGGGTTCTCATTGGACGACAGCTTGACGACGCGGCGGCCGTCATCGCCGGTCGCGCGCCCGGGCTGGTAGGGCGCGATAGCCATGATCCAGGGTTTGGGGACGGGGGCGGTCATAGGCGCGGGCCATGCCCGCCGCGTCCCGCTGGCGCAACCCGCCGCGCCTCGCTAGGGACCGCGTGGTTAACGGGGGCACGATGCGGGCGAGCGGGGTTTGGCAGGCGCTGGAGCGCGCGCGGCGCGCGAACCTCCATGCATCGGGCGAGCCCGCGCCCGTCGTAGGCGAGGCGGGGCACACCCGCCGCCAGGTCATCCTCGCGCTCGCCGCCGTCGCCGCGCTCCCCCGCGAGCTACACGCCGCCACCAAGTCCGCCCCAAGCCGACGCCCTCTCTGAAGCCCACGCCAGCGCCGCCCGGCAAGCCCGGGCCGGTCGTGGTCGTCGGCGGCGGCATCGCCGGGCTCACCGCCTTGTGGACGCTCACCCATGCGGGCGTCGACGCGCGGCTGTACGAGGCGCGGCCCCGGCTCGGCGGGCGGATGTTCACCGCGAAGCTCCCCAATGGCGAGCTGGTCGACATGGGCGGGCAGCTCGTCAACACCGACCATCACGACATGGCCGAGCTCGCGCGCACGTTCGGCGTCGGGCTGATCGAACGCAAGGCGGGGCGGCACCGCTCGCTGATCTTCGACGGCCACGAACCGGTCGCCGAGGCGGATGCGGTGGACGCGCTGCGCCCGCTTGCCCAGCAGATGACGCACGATGCCGACCGGCTCGACCGCGATTACGCGGGTGTCGCCGCCGAGCTCGATCGCATGTCGTTCAGCTCCTACCTCGACCGGCACCGGAGCAAGCTGCCCGAGCCCTGGGTGCGCGGGCTGCTCGAATGCACCGCGCGGACCGAGTACGGCGTCGAGCCGGGGCAGGCGTCCGCGATCGAGCTGATGTTCAACCTGCCCTCAGTCGACGGCGCGCGGGTCGAGGTGCTGAGCCGCTCGGACGAGCGCTATCTCGTCGCGGGCGGCTCGTCGGCGCTGATCGAGGCGATGGCGGCGCGGATGACGCGGCGCATCGTGACGGGCAAGCACGTGGCGGCGATCAACGACGCGCCGGGCGGCGGCGCGCGCGTCGTGTTCGCGGACGGCGCGCATGTCGACGCGCCCGCGGTGATCGTCGGCACGCCCGCCTCGATCACGCGGCGGATCGCGTTCGGGGTTCCGCTGCCGTCGCTGTGGAAGCGCTACCTGCTCGAGGCGAATCTCGGCCGCAACGAGAAGCTGCAGACGCAAACGCGCGCGCGGCCCTGGGAAGCGGTAACTGGGCGCGGCGGCGAGCTGTGGCGGACGGATGCGGGCGCGGCCGCGTCGGGCTGGGACGGCGG
>CALMGC010000130.1 GCA_937863505.1 uncultured Sphingomonadales bacterium
GGCGAGACGCTGCCCGACCCGGTGCCGCTCCGGGGCGCGCCGCCGCCGGTCGGCAGGCCGCTGCCCCGGCTCGACGCGCCCGCCAAGGTCGACGGCTCGGCGACGTTCGCCGCCGATGTGCGCCTGCCCGACATGGTGTTCGCGAGCGTCCGCGCGGGGCCGATCGGGGACTCGCGCCTCGTTCGCACCGACAAGGCGGCGGCAAACCGGGTGCGGGGCGTGCTGGAGGTGGTCGAGACGCCGCGCTGGGTCGCGACGGTCGCGAACAACTGGTGGGCGGCGAACCGCGCGCTCGATGCGCTCGCGCCGCGGTTCGAGACGCGCGGCGGGCTGGTGAGCTCCTCCACCATCGACGCCGCTCTGACCGCCGCGTTCGACGCGCCCGGCGAGCGGATGGTCAGCGTCGGCGACGTCGGTGCGCAGTTCAAAAATGCGCACCTGATCGCGGCCGAGTACCGCGTCGGCGTCGGTGTCCATGCCGCGATCGAGCCACCGTGCGCCACCGCGCAGTGGAGGCACGACCGGCTGGAGCTGTGGCTGCCGACGCAGGCGCCTTCGCTGGCGCGGGCGGCGGCGGCGCGCGCGATCGGGGTCTCCGAGAAGGCCGTGACGATGCATCCGACCTTGATCGGGGGCGGGTTCGGGCAGGCGCTCGAGACCGACGCGGCGGAACAGGCGGCGCTGCTCGCCTACAAGCTCCGCCGACCAGTGCAGCTGACCTGGTCGCGGGCGGAGACGCTGATCCACGACCGCTTTCGCCCGCCTGCCGCGCTACGGATGGCGGCGCGGCTGGGGCAAAGCGGTGCGATCGACGGGTGGCTCGCGCGCATTGCCGCGCCGTCCACCGGGCGCGAGCTGGCCGCACGGCTGATGCCCGGCGATCCGCTCGTCCGCGTGGTGCTGGCACGCGGCGTCGGGGATCCCTATGCGGTCGCGGGCGCGACGCCACCCTACCGCATCCCGGCGCTGGCGGTGGATCACCACCCGGCGAACATTGGTCTCGCCACCGGCGACCTGCGCGGCGGCGCGCACGGAGCGACCGCGTTCGCGACCGAGTGCTTTGTCGACGAGCTGGCGCATGTCGCGGGAACGGAGGCGCTGTCGTTCCGCATCGCAATGCTGGGCGGCGACCCCCGGCTCGCGCGGTGTCTTTCCACCGCCGCCGCGCTCGGGGGCTGGGACGGCGGCGTGGCGGGGAGCGGGCAGGGGATCGCCTGCCACGCATTCCGGGGCAGCCGGGTAGCGGTGCTGGCGGAAGCGCGTGTCGAGGGCGGGCGGGTCAGGGTCGACCGGCTGGTCGCCGCCGTCGATTGCGGGCGGGTGGTCAACCCCGAGCTGGTCCGCCAGCAGATCGAAGGCGGGCTGGTGTTCGGCATGGCGCAGGCGCTGGGCGCGTCGACGGGGGTAACCGACGGCTTGCCCGACGCGCGCGGGTTCGGCGCGCTGGGGTTGCCGCGGCTGCGCGACACGCCCGACGTCACGGTGGAGCTGATCCCGAGCGACGCGGAGCCCGGCGGGGTCAGCGAGCTCGCCGTGCCCCCGGTCGCGCCCGCGATCGCCAATGCGCTGCAAAGCGCGACAGGTTATCGCCTTCGCCGCCTGCCGCTTGTACCTGGCGGGGCATGATCCCGCCCGTCGACCACCCCGCCATCCCGCCGCGCCGCATCGGTGTGCTGCTCATCAACCTCGGCACGCCCGACGCGCCCGACGCGAAGGCGGTGCGGCGTTACCTCGGCGAGTTCCTGTCCGATCGGCGCGTGGTGGAGCTGCCCGCGTTGGCGTGGCAGCCGATCCTGCGCGGCGTCATCCTCAACACCCGCCCCAAAAAGTCCGCGCATGCCTATGGGCAGGTGTGGCGCGAGGACGGATCGCCCTTGGCCGCGACCACGCGGGCGCAGGCAGTGGCGTTGCAGGGCGCGTGGGGGCCGGATGTCGTCGTCGACTGGGCGATGCGTTACGGTCGCCCCGCAATCGGCGAGCGGCTGCGCGCGATGAAGGATGCGGGGTGCGAGCGCGTGTTGCTCGCGCCGCTCTACCCGCAATATTGCGCGGCGACGACCGCGACCGCCAACGACAAGGCGTTCGCGGCGCTGGCGGGGATGCGGTGGCAGCCCGCGATCCGCACGCTGCCGCCTTACCACGACGACCCGGCGTATATCGGCGCGCTCAGGACGCTGGTCGAGGCGGAGCTGGCCGCACTGCCGTTCACGCCCGATGCGGTGCTGGCGAGCTTTCACGGGATGCCCAAGCGGACGCTGGCGCTTGGCGACCCCTATCATTGCCACTGCCAGAAGACCGGTCGGTTGTTGGCGGAGGCACTCGGACGGGAGCTGACCGTCAGCTTTCAGTCGCGGTTCGGCCCCGCGAAATGGCTTGAGCCCGCGACCGACACCACGCTGGCCGCGTTGCCGGGGCGGGGGGTGAAGCGGGTGGCGGTGGTCTCGCCCGGCTTCTCCGCCGACTGTCTGGAGACGCTGGAGGAGATCGCGATCCGCGGGCGCGAGACGTTCCTGACGGCGGGCGGGACCGACTTCGCGTACCTGCCCTGCCTCAACGACAGCGCGCCGGGGGTGGAAATGCTGCGCGCGGTCCTGACGCGGGAACTTGCCGGGTGGACGGGCGCTAATCCGGGTTAACGAGAAGGAGAGGAAAGATGGGACGAGTGGCGATCGTGACCGGCGGCACGCGCGGGATCGGCGAGGCGATCAGCGTGATGCTCCGCGACGAGGGCGTGACGGTGGCGGCGAACTACGCGGGCAATGAGCAACGCGCCGCCGAGTTCACGCAGCGCAGCGGGATCAAGTCGTACAAGTGGGACGTCGCCGACTTCGACGCCTGCCAGGCGGGATGCGCCGAGGTCGCGAACGAACTCGGCCCGGTTGACATGGTGGTCAACAACGCCGGGATCACCCGCGACACCACGATCCTGAAGATGACGTATCAGCAATGGAAGGAGGTGATCGACACCAACCTCGGCGGCTGCTTCAACATGGCCAAGGCGGTGTTCCCCGGAATGCGCGAGCGCAAATGGGGGCGGATCGTCAACATCGGCTCGGTCAACGGGCAGGCGGGGCAATATGGCCAAGTCAATTACGCCGCCGCCAAGTCGGGCATCCATGGCTTCACCAAGGCGCTGGCGCAGGAGGGCGCCCGCTTCGGCATCACGGTGAACGCAATCGCGCCGGGCTATATCGACACCGACATGGTCGCGGCGGTGCCGCATGATGTGCTGGAGAAGATCGTCGCGCGGATTCCGGTCGGGCGGCTGGGCCAGGCGCACGAGATCGCGCGGGGGGTGGCGTTCCTGTGCTCGGAGGCGGGGGGGTTCGTTACGGGCTCGACGCTGAGCATTAATGGGGGGCAGCATATGTACTGACGGGCCGAGGCGCGGCCACGTCCGCGCCGCTGCGCGGAACGCGCACGGCCCGGCACGGCCGACGGGTCGGCGTGCGGCGCAAGCCGGGAGCAGAGCCCGTTCGACGTCACGCCGGCGGCTTCGCCGTCGGCGCGCCCGCCAAGTGGGCACATTCGAGCCAGCATGGATGAGTCAACGCCGTCCAGATGACGACACCGGCATGACCTTAAGCCAATCGTCCAGTGACCGATGCCGACATATCGTCAGGTCGGACAATTTGACACGGTCGCCGGTGGCAACACCTGCCCGTCAGAGTTCGTGAACGCGATCGTGACCGAGCCGCCTCGTTTGATCAGATCGCTAAAACCGGCGTTCTTACATGCGCCAGCGGTGAAGCCACGCATGAAGGCTTCGTCTATCGCAAATTTGGGTGCGGTCGGAGAAAGTCGAACATCAATCGCCAGTGTTCGATCGCTTACCTTGGCGCTGGTCATCGAACTATAGGGGCCTATTGCGACTGGTGCGGCGGCATTGATCCCGTTCGCGAGAAAAACCTCTCGGCCTTCCAGCGTATCCGGTATGGTTGGGTGCAGAAGCATCTTGCCGCCGAACACGACAACGCCGACCACGAGCCCGATCATCAACCTAGCCAAGCTCGCCTCCGCCGTTCCTTGTGGGTCGATAGGCGGGCATTGTTTAAGGAAATGCAACGAAAGGTCGGATCGCCAAGCACCTGTGTCGGCCCAAGCTGCCGGTCTGCACGCTACGGTCCCGCGCCGACGGCGAAGCCGCCGGCGTGACGTCAGACGGGTTCGGCAGGCGGCCAAGGCCGCGCGCCGACCCGCTGGCCGGTTCGGGCGCTGCGCTGCGCGCATCGGCGCGGGCGTGGCCGCGCCTGCGCCCAAACAAAGGCCCGGCCCCTCTTGCGAAGGACCGGGCCCCGGGGCTTCGCCGCCGACGTTACGCTGCGGCTGCCCCCCACCCGAGGTCCGCGCGGCCTACATCGCCGCGGCGGAACCCCTATACCCTCGATACGCTACGCGAGGGGTACGCCCCTGCCGTCCGGTGACGCTGGCGGCAGTATCTCGTCTGCTATGAAGCTGGGCCGGTCAGCGCCGGTAGCAATCCTGACCGCGCTCGATCGACCGTCCGGCGAGCGCCCCGCCGACGCCGCCCAGGATGGTTCCCGTCGCATGGTCGCCGCGGTCGTCGATCGCGCGACCGAGCAGCCCGCCCGCGATCGCGCCGATGATAGTGCCGGTGGTCCCGTCCGAGCAGCGGCGATAGGCGCGCTCGTCGCGGTAGCTGCGGTAGTAACGAGGCGGGCGGTTGTAGCCGTCGCGATACGCGCCGCCATAGGCGCGGTCGTAGCGGTCATAGCCCTGACCATAGCCGTACCCGTAACCGTCATAGCGCTGCGCGGTCGCGGGAAGGGCGGTGGCTCCCATCGCGAGGGCGGTCAGTCCGAGGAACAGCTTACGCATGGCTCAACTCCCATTCGCTACCTATCGACGGGTTCATGCCCGTCGATGGCTGCTTGTGGATAATTCGCGTTGAGCCGAGACTGAATGCGCTCGTTAGCGGAGGTTAAGCCTAAGCGAAGCGCGCAAGCTGCGCGCTGGTCGCGAAGCGACGCGAAAGGCCGGCCGGCGGGTCGGCTTGCCGAACCCGTCCGACGTCACGGGATTTACTCCCGTGACCGGCCACTAGGTGCCCTATCCGAGCCCGAGCCGCCAAAAAGCAAACGACCCGCCCTCTGTCAGGAGAGCGGGCCGCCTTTGATTTTCACGCTGCGGCAAAGCCGCGTCGTCGATCGGCGCTTGAGCGCCGTCGGCCGAACGCGCCTCAGGCGCTCGCCTGCGCCGCTACGGCCTCGCCGGCGCGCTTCTTGACGATGTCGCGCTTCAGCCTGCGGCAACGCAGCGATAGCTTGTCGTCGCCCGTCTTGACCAGCCAGTTGTCGAGCCCGCCATTATGCTCCACCGAGCGGAGGCCATGCGTCGACACCCGCAGCCGCACCGAGC
>CALMGC010000131.1 GCA_937863505.1 uncultured Sphingomonadales bacterium
GCGGGCGGGGCGTTCAGCTATGACCGGGTGACCGCGCAGGGCAATCTCGCGATCGCCAGCGATGCGAGCCTCGCCGCCAACGTGACGTTCGGCGCGGGCGACAACCGCTTCTCCATCGCGGGCGGATTCGCCGGATCGGTCGATGGCGGCGCGGGCAACGACACGGTCGAGGTGTCGGGCGGGACGCAAGCTGCGCCGGTCGCGTTCGGCGCGATCGGCAATGTCGAGGCGTATCGCCAGACCGCGCGGTTTGCGACGCTGTCGGGCGCAGGGTCGGTCGGCGCGATGTATCTGGGCGGCGGGCGGTTCGTCGGGCTCGCCGGCTCGGTGCTCACCGCGTCGCAGATCGGCGTCGACACCGGCGCGACCTTCGGGTCGGCGGGAGTGGTCAATGGCAACGTCACGGTCGCGGGTACGCTTAGCCCCGGTGCGTCGCCGGGGACGATGACGGTCAACGGCAACGTTTCGCTGCTCGGCGGGTCGGTGAGCCTGTTCGAGCTGACCCCGGCGGTGTCGGACAAGCTGGTCGTCAACGGCAGCGTCGGCATCGCGCCGGGCGCGACGCTGCAGCTCGCGCCGACGGGCGCGGTCGGCGGCGCGCTCGACCTCGTCACCGCGACGGGCGGGGTATCGGGCGCGTTCACCTCCTTGGTGAAGCCCGCCTCGCTCAGCGGCTTCCTGTCGTACCAGCCGACGCGGATCCAGTTCGTGACCGCGTTCACGGGCGACGCGACGTTCACGCCGCAGGCGGCGCGTGCGCTCTCCTATACCAACGCCGTGCTGGCGTCGGGGCAGGCGAGCGCGGCGCTGCTCGCGGCGTTGCCGCGGCTGCTGACCGCGAACGGCGCATCGAGCGCGGCGGGTTTCAACCGCATCACCCCCGAGGCCTATGCCACCGCGCAGCAGATCGGCGTGGAAAGCGGGCTGGCGCTGGCGGACAGCGCGCGTGGGACCGGGTTCGCCGCGCCGCGCGAGCGCACGGGGCTGTTCACCTTCGGCGAGCTGCAGGGCGACTGGACACGGTTGCCGGGCAATGGCGCGACGGGCGCGTCGCGCGCGGAGGCGAGCGCGCAGGGGCTGCTCGGCGGGGTCGGCGTCGGTACGGGCGCGTTCTCGTTCGGCGCGTTCGCGGGCTATCGCTGGACGAACCAGCGCATCGCCGCGCTGGGCGCGCGCACCCGGCACGACGGCACGGTGGCGGGCGTCCAAGCCCGGGTCGCGGCGGGTGCCTTCGCGTTCGTCGCGACGGGGGCGTATGATGGCGGCGACGCGGTGACGACCCGCGCGGTCCCAGACGGCGTCGCAAGGGCTCGCTACGGGCTGCATGGTTGGACCGGGGATGTGAACGCTAGCTACGGGCTGGAGTTGGGCGCGAACTGGCGTCTCTCGCCGCATGTCGGCGGCACGGTGATCCACGACATCCGCGAGCGGGTGACGGAGACGGGGGGCAGCGGCTTCGCGCTCACCGTGGCGCGCGGGCGCGAGCGCGCGTCGTTTGTCGATGGTGGCATCGGCGTGGAAGGCGGCACCGCGACTGGCGCGCGGTTCCACCCGTTCGTGTCGCTCGGCGCGCGCTGGCAGCTCCAAGGACGCGAGCCGCTGGCGCTGGCCGGGTTCGGAGGCGGCGCGACCACATTGCTCGCTTATGGCGCACGCCGGGCGGAGGTGGTCGGCACCGGCACGCTCGGCTTCGCCGCGGACGTCGCGCGCGGGCTGACGCTGTTCACCTCGGCAACGGGCGAGGCGGCGGGGGGCGAGCACCGTGTCGCCGCACGGGCGGGGCTACGCGCGCGCTTCTGACGCTGGCCTCGGCCGACGCGACCAGGCATGGAAAACCGCAAGCAGACGCTCGCGCTCGCCCGAGGCAGTGTCGGTTGGCAGGACGATGGCTCCGGCCTTGTATCCGCATCGGGGCGGCCCCGCATGCATCGCAACGGTTATCTGATCCGATCGATACTGTCGGACGGACGGGTGCTTCATGCCGGGTCAGCTACTTGCGTCTGAACCCGGTGGCAAAGCAGTCCAGAGGGGTCGACTCGCAGCCGAAAGGCTGAAAGTGAACGAAGTCTAGGGTGCCGGTCGATCTTTGCTTGACGTCGCCTTGTAGGTTATCTGCCACACCGCTCCTTCGTTTTACAGCTCCGGCACGCTTAGCACGGCACCGGCGGATGGATCGCCCCGCGCGGCGAGGAGGCCGATCGCGCTTAGCATTGCCGCCGCCATGAGATAGAGGCCGACCGGCACCAATCCACCGCGTTCGGCCATGACCTGTGCCAGCGCCGGCGTCAGCCCGCCGCCGACGATCCCGCCCAGGTTGAACGCCAGCGACGTGCCGGTGTAGCGCACGCGGGCGGGGAAAAGGCTGGGCAGCCAGGCGCCGAGCGGGCCATAGACGAACCCCATCGCCAGCAGCGCCAACGCCATGAACGCGAATACGCCCGCCATCGAGCTGCCGCCGAGCAGCGCGGGCAGCAGCGCGCCGGCGAGAACGGTGCCGGCGCAGCCGCCGAGCAGTACGCGTCGCCCGCTCGTCCTGTCGGCGAGCCAGCCGGCGGCGAGGATGCCGGCGGCCATGAACAGGATAGCGCCGAGCTGCGCTTTCAAGAACGGCTGGCGGTCATAGCCGAGCCGGGTAGTGCCATAGCCGAGCGCGAACGCGGTCGCGATGTAATAGAGTGCGAAGCAGGCGACCACGCCGAGCGTCCCCGCCAACGCCGGCCCGAGATGCTCGCGCAGCACCAGCGCGACCGGGACCCGCGCGGGTTCCTCGTGACGCAGCGCGGCGGCGAACGCGGCCGTCTCGGTCAGCCTCAGCCTGACCCACAGCCCGAGCCCCACCAGCACGGCGCTGGCGAGGAATGGCACGCGCCAGCCCCAGTCGCGGAACTGGTCGGGCGTCAGCCACGCGCCGAGCGCCAGGAAGAACCCGTTCGCGGCGATGAACCCGACCGGCGCGCCGAGCTGCGGCATCATGCCGTAGCGCGAGCGCCAGCCCGGCGGCGCGTTCTCCACCGCCAGCAGCGCCGCGCCGCTCCACTCGCCCCCGAGCCCCAGCCCCTGTCCGAAGCGAAGCAGGCACAGGAGCAGCGGCGCGGTCCAGCCGATCGCGGCATAGGTGGGCAGGAAGGCGATGGCCGCGGTCGAGACGCCCATCAGCAGCAAGGAGGCGACCAGCGTCGACTTGCGCCCGATCCGGTCGCCGAAATGGCCGAACAGCACGCCGCCAAGCGGCCGGGCGAGAAAGGCGAGACCGAAGCTGGCATAGGAGGACAACAGCTGCACCGAGGGCGAGCCGGCCGGGAAGAACAGCGGCCCGAACACCAGGCTGGTCGCGGTGGCGTAGATGTAGAAGTCGTAGAACTCGACCGAGGTGCCGACCAGGCTGGCGAGAAGGATGCGGGCGGTCCGCCGGCGCGACGTGGCGGGCGTCATCGGGTCGAGGCAACCGGATGATGGAGCCGCAACCGGTCGAACAGCTCCTCCACTTTGATGACCTCGCGCGCGATATTGGAGGGGTCGACCGACCAGGTGCGGTGCGAGCGGGTGAGTGGGTGGAGGCCGACCGGCCCGACGACGACGCGCCAGCGCCGCTGCCTGCCGCCGATGCTGCGCGACAGCGACCTCGCCCGAAAAGTCTGAAGCTCGCTCGCCGTCACCGTCCGCTGATCGCCGCTGACGGGTCTCTACGCAAGCGTGTCGGCGATACCGCCGAGGTGGCGTGACCGCGCCGGTGCGGCTTGCGCTCTCGCGGGACCGCGCCGAGGACGATCGAGGAGGTCGGCAACGGCGGTGGTCCCAGCCGCAACAGCCTGACACCGACGTCACTGGATCAGAGCCCCGCCTGTTCCAGCGCGGTGGCAAGCTCCGGATCGATCGGGTCACCCGATTTCGGCGTCAACCGGCCCAACGCCGTCCGGACGCGCCGCTGCGCCACCTGTAACGTCTTGTGCCTCACCTCGCGGATCGCGTTGGTCTTCCAAGAGGAACTCTCACCCAGCAGCGCCGCCCATTTCTCTTCCTCTGCCGCCAGGATGGCGAGCGCGAGCCGCAAGCCGTCGCGCCGCCCATGGGCGTAATCCTCCGAAACGAATGGCTTGCGAACGGGCGTCATCTCGCCGCTCCGCCGCCGTTGTCGATCTCGCGATCGACCGTGTCCATGAAGTCGCGGGCGGCCTCGCGGTCCGCTTTCTCCTTGAACGCGATGTCGAGGTCGGGCGCTACGCCGAGCATATAGGCAAGGCACCACAAGGCGAACCGGCGACCGCCGTCACGCTCCAACCCGAACTGCACGAGGAGCCGGTCGATACCGGCGGCGAGCGCTTCGGGCGCAAGCTCGCCGACCTCCTGCGTGCCGAAGAATTGGATGAGCAATTGATCGAAGTCCATGGCCGCCCGTAGCCGAACGCAGATCGGCACCCAAGCGTCACGGCGTATCGAGGCCGATCTCCCGAACGCCGCAGCGAGTAGCTGGTCGCGCATGTCCGTGCGGGTTCCGAGCACCGGAGGGTCGCCGGCCCAGCGCCTTCTGTCGAGGTGAACGGGAGGCTGCTTACGGCTGTAATCAAGGCCTATTGAACGGCCGTTGATGGGTCGGAGCAGGTAGACGCATGTACGCCGAGTCCGTCTAGATCAGCCATTCCAAGGCGCGCTTCAATTCCGGCGCACCGTTGCTGTCGAAAATGCGGCCGTGGGCGAAGATCACCCGGTCAGGCTCGAGTGCCACGATCGCTCGAATAGCCCTTTTTGCTTCTGGCCCGCCTATAGCCGTACCGGCACGCGCAGGTAGCGCGCCGTAGTGCCGCTTGTGGCGGCGGACGCCTGCATCACCAGACGTGCGATTGGCGGCAGCTTGTCGGACTCGAGATTTTCTATGAGGTCGACAAGCACGAGCGTCCGGGTTTCCCGATGAAAGAACCAGACCTCGTTGAAGCCGGCACCTCCCGGCACGATGCCCTGATCGAGCGTGTCCGCCCACTCGGCGGGCGCCGTCCCACTCAAATCGGCATCAATCCGCACGGGTGATGCACGAACCTGCGCCCGGTCGCGCAGTCCCGGTGCGGCCCAGGTGGTCGCGTTAGGGTAGGCGCGCTGCCAGTCGGCGAGGAAAGTCCAGTGCGCGACGTTGGGCGCAACGAGATGCCGCACCTGACCAAGCGCCTCGACAGCCTTGGCCACCTCGGCCGAAAAAGGGATCGGCGAATGCAGCAGCAGATCGCCGTCCTTGAGCCGGAAGACCGTCATCCGCACGGGCAGCTTGAGGCCTATCGCGTTGATCGGCCCGCTATCGACGATCCAGACGCCCTCGGCGACGGCCTTGGGGACATCCAGCGGCGGGTAGGTCGCCCTGCCTCGGGCTACCGGAACGTCCGAGCGTCGCCTGCCGCGCGCAAGCGCCCAGGCGCCTATGGTGGCGATGCCGACGATGCCGACGATGCCGACGGCCCGATGTCGTCCGCCGCCCTTCGATGATGCCTGGTCTGCGAAGAAGCGTTGCATGTCCTCGAGCAGGAGTTCGGGTTGCTCGAGTGCCGCGAAGTGGCCGCCCGCCTTCATCTCGGTCCAGTGGGCGATCCTGTAGGTCTTGCTGGCGTGCGAGCGCGGGGGCGGCGGGAAGACGGGATCGGGAAAGGCGGCGACGCCGGTCGGCACCTTGATGCGGGTGCCGGCCGGAAATTGGCCCGAACCCTCCAGCACGAGGCCCCGATACATCCAAGTGGACGTGATAAAAGACCCCTCGACAAGGTACAGCATGATGTTGGTGAGGAGCAGGTCCTCATCGAACGCTTGCCAAAGATCGGGCCGTCCCTGCTCGTCGCGCGGCACGTCAGCCCACGCGCCGAACTTCTCAAGGATCCAGGCGGCGACGCCGACCGGGCTATCCGCCATGGCGACGCCGAGCGTCTGCGGGCGTGTGCCCTGCTCCTGCGAGTAGCCGGTCTCTTCCTTGGCCAGCTTCGCCCGCCGCGCTGCCCAAGCGAGTTCGTCGGGCGTCTTCGGCAATGCGTCCGCAGCCTGGATCAGGACCATGTTGAGGTGCAGCGCCGCGACGGCTTCAGGGTGATCGTGTGCCATCCAGCCCCCGATCGCCGCGCCCCAGTCGCCGCCCTGCACCAGATATCGAGCATCGCCGAACAGTTCGGCCATCAGGCGGTGCATTAGCTCGGCAGTTCGGCGCGGGCCGATTGGAGCGACTGGGCGCCCGGAGAAGGCGTAGCCTGGGAGCGAGGGTATGACCACGTCGTGACCGTCGGCGACCAATGGAGCGATCAGCGCCTCGAATTCGACAAACGAGCCCGGCCAGCCGTGCAGCAGTAGCAGCGGGGCACGCGAACCATCGCCCCGCGCGTGGACGAAGTGGAGCTTCTGCCCGAGCACCTCCGTAGTGAACTGAGGCAAGGCATTGAGCCGGCGTTCCTGCGAACGCCAATCGAATCGCGTGCGCCAATAGTCGACGAGCCGCCTAAGATCGGCGAGGCCGACACCCGACTGCCAGCCTCCCGCGTCGGGCAGCGCGCCCCAGTCAAATGATGCGACTTTGGCGTTGATGATGGCGAGCCGCTCGTCGGGCACCGCAATCGTGAAGGGCTTCGCCATCTCGTGTCCTCGTTCCGAGGGGGATGCCCCTTCTCGGGCTCGTTGCCGGAAATCCGTGTGGGGTTCATGGCCTTCTCCTTTGTCGTGGGACAGGAACGCACGAGCCTCCGGAAACGAATGTCTGGCATCCGGAAGCCGTGAAGATCCGTCGACCGTCCACCTATGGGTCAAGCTGGCCTGTCAAAACCGATACCCGGCGCTGACCCCGATCGTGCGCGGCTGGTTCAGTCCTTCGCGCCGGGTGGTCGGCAGGTCGGCGGCGATCGCGACGGGCAGGTCCGTCTCGCCGCGCACGTCGAAGATGTTCCTGCCGAACAGGCTCACCTCCCACGGCAGCTTGTCCGGATCTATGCCGATCCGCGCGTTGACGACGGTGAAGCCCGCGCGGCGCGCGAACGGACTGGTCCGGTCGTAGAGGAACGTCGCCGGGCCGACATAGGACAAGTCGACGCGCCCGAAACCCTTGAGCCTGTCGCTAAGCCGGTCGCGGTATTCGCCCGAGCCCGACACCGTCCAGCGCGGCACGCCCTGCAGCGGGTCGCCGTCGCGCGCCGGGGTGCCGGGCACGTCGTTGCGCAGATACGCATCGGTATAGCCCGCCCCCGCGCCGAACGTCAGCTTGCGGGTCGGCTGGAAGTTCACCTCCAGCTCGCCGCCCTTGCTGGTCGCGCTGCCGAAGTTGGCGGTTAGGTTGAACCCGCATTGCAGGACGATCTGCTGCTGAACGCGCGACCAGTCGATGTAATAAGCCGACCCGTTGATCGTGAGGCGGCGGTTGAGCCAGCTCGTCTTCGCGCCGATTTCATAGTTCCACAGCGAGTCCGGGCCGTAGCGGGTGAGCTGACTCTGCGCGAGGCCGAGCCCCGACACCTCGGTGCCGCACAGGCTGGCGGGTGCGGGGTTGTTCGGCCCGCCCGGCCGATAGCCGCGCGAAGCAGTGGCGTAGAGGAGCTTGTCTGGCGTCACCTGCCACTCAACCGTGCCTTTAGGCGTCACGCCATGGTCGCGCGAGGTGCCGTACACTTCGGAAAAGCCGCCGTTGAACACGCCGTCGCCGGTCTGGTCGAAGGTCTGGTTTACCTGGAACACGCGCAAGCCCCCGCGGACGGTGACACCGGGGAGGATGCGATAGGACAACTCACCGAATGCGGCATACTCCTTCAGCGTCGCGCGCCGTGTTCCCTGGTAGATGCTGCCGAAGCTCGCGAACGGTTGAGTCGCGAGATAGGGGAAGCCGGTCGGATACGGGATGCCCGATGCCAGCGGCGCGCGCACGTCGTGATAGAAGCCGCCGACGATCGCCTGGAACGGACCGGAAAACTTCGTGGTCGCGCGCACTTCCTCCGTCAGCTCATGGTTGCGGTAGTCGCCGCGGATGCCGACCGGCGTCACCGCGGGCGTCCCGAAAAAGAAGGAGATTACCTTGGACGCATCCTCGGTGATGTTGACGTCGCGGTCGTAGTAGGAGGTGGAGGACAGCAGCTCGACGGGCCCGGTGTCCTCGCGCACGACCAAATTGGCGATCAGGCTCTTTTGGACATTGGGCTCCGCGACGTCGCGGTTCTGGATCGGGTTGCCGAGCGAGCCCGGCACCGCGTCGAAGGTGAACGGGCTGCCCAGCCGGGTGTATTGGTACAGGATCGACGGCGTGACGGTCAGCCGGTCGGTGACCTTGACCAGCAGCGACGCGCGCGTGCCATAGGTCCGGTAGGTGTTCACCCGCTGTTGCGGCTGCGCGCCGGGCTGGACGCCAAGGTAGTTTGCCGGGTCGATCGGGTATCGGTCGATATAGCCGTCCTCGAACTTGTAATAGGCGGCGACGCGCAACGCGACCCGGTCGGAGACGATCGGCACGTTGACCACGCCATCGACGTCATAGTTGAAACCGCCGCGGTGCGTGCCCGACAGTTCGGTGTGAGCGCGCCCTTCAACCCGCTGGAGGTCGGGCTGGTTGCTGATGAACCGCACGGTGCCGCCCATCGAGCTCGACCCGTAGAGCGTGCCCTGTGGCCCGCGCAGCACCTCGATCCGCGCGATGTCGAGCAGCGACGGGTCGATCACGCCGCGCGTGGACAGCAGGGCGGCGTTGCTCGACGCGGCGATCGGTGTGTCGTCGAGATAATAGCCGACCGTCGCGGCCGATCCCGCGATCGACGAGATACCGCGGATCACCAGGTTGTTCTCGCCCGGGCCGGAGGACAACACGGTCAGCGACGGCGCGATCCGCGACACGTCATAAAGGCTCTCGACGCCGCGCCGCTCCAGGTCCGCCGCACTGAACGCGGTAATCGAGAAGGGGACCTGCTGGATCGACTCCGCTCGCTTCTGGGCGGTGACGACGATGTCGGGTGGGGGACTGCCGCTCGCGTCGGTCGCGGCGGGCGTGGTCTGCGCCGACGCGCATCCCGCGGACAGCGTCGCTGCCAACATGGCCGTTAGACCAAAACCCGTCACCATCCTGCGCATGACCGTTCCCCCGTGTTCCCCGCTCCCACCCGCGATCTATGCCGCCTCCCGCCAACATTCCCGCGCATCGCCTTGCTGTCAAACACTGTTGGTGCGAGCATGATCGCGGACGCGGAGAGGGGCGAGCGATGGTCAGATTGGGAGCGGTGACGGGCGGGGCGGCGATCGTGGTCATGGCGAGCGTCGCGGCGTTAGCGCAAACGCCCGCGCAGGCGGCACGACCAGCGATCACGCGGGCGCTGGCCGACAGCGCCGCAGGATGGAATGCGGGCGATCTCAACCGCTTCATGGCCGCCTACAAGCGGTCGCCGGACATCACCTACATCAGCGGCGGCGAGGTAGTGCGCGGGTTCGAAGCCATCCGCGCGCGCTACGCCGGGCGTTTTGCGAGTGGCGGCGACAAGGGGCAGCTCGCGATCGACATCCTCGATGCCAGGCCCGCGGGCCCCGGTTACGCCTATGTGATCGGACGCTATCATCTGCACCGCGCCGCGGGCGCGGAACTGTCAGGCATCACCACCCTGCTGTTCGAGCATGTCGGGACCGGGTGGTTGATCGTCGCGGACCATAGCTGACGTTGAACGCGATGCGGTTCGCGCTCCCTCGCCGAAGCACGGCCCACGCATCGGTCGCGGTTTCAGGTCAGCGGCGACGTCACGGGCTGGCCTGCGCGAACTGAGGCAGCTTGCGCGCTGGTCTACCTAAATCCTGAACAACTGCTCAGACATGGTCGAGACAAGGATCCTCGATCCAAGCCCGAAAGAGAGGCTAAACGAACGTCCGGTTCGGGGGAGCGCTAAACCTGGCATGGATGACAGAGTGTGGATCGCCCAGGCCATGTTCGCGGCGGAGAGCTAGCGCTTCACCTCCGCCCGCAACCGCTCATCGAGCTTTGCTGCGCTGGTCGCCGCAAGACGCGCGCAGCCCTGCGGGTCGACCAGCGGCGCCTGGCTGGCGAGGCGGGCATAAAGGTCACTCGCCGCCGGGTGCGGCGTCACGACGGTGTCGCAGGGCAAGGCGGCAACAGTGGCGAAGCTCGCGCGCAGTGCCGCGATCCGGGCGGGGTGGTCGCCGAAGCGGTAGCCCTCAATCAATACCGCGCTCAAGCTGTCGGCATAGGCGATGGCGTGGCAGACTGCCCCCTCGCGCGATCGCCACGTCCAGCTGGTGCCGCCCGGCGCGTGCCCCGGCGTTGCGTGCGCGGTCAGTCGCAGCGCGTCCAGCCGCACGACCTCGCCGTCGCGCAGGACGCGGTCGACCGGCACGCCGGGAAACTTCGGCGCGCCGTCGTCGCGTTGCGGATCTTCCGCCGCCATAACGCCACTCTCTAGCGACGCGCGCTCAGCGGCGCGGGCGACCATCGTCGCACCGGTTCGGCGGCGGAGTTCAGCAAGGGCGCCGGCATGATCTCCATGCTCGTGCGTGGAGAGGATCAGCTTCACGTCGGAAAGCTTGAGCCCCAGCCTCTCTATGTTGGCCACAACGAGCGGCGCGGCCGCGACCGGGCCGCCATCGATCAGCACCGCGCCGCGATCGCCCGCCACCAGCACGACCGTTATGCCGCAGGTGCCGACATCGTAGATATCTCCGAAAATCCGGACGGGCGGCGCTGGGTCGCTCCAGCCCTCCTTCCCTGCGCACTGTGCCTGATGCACCGCGAAGGGTGCGGGGCGGAGCGGCTTTGCGTAAACGCCGACAGGCACGCAAACGGCGGCGAGCATGGTCGGACCGTCCCGCACACGGACGGCTGAGGGCACCCCGGTCAGTCCTTCTTGGCGGTGAGATGGGCGCTAAGGTGCTTGTTCATCTCGAACATGCTGGCCGACTTCTTGCCGAAGATCTTCTCCAGCTTGGCGTCAGCGTTGATCTGTCGCTTGTCCTTGGCGTCTTGGAGGCCGTTGGCTTTGATGTAATCCCAAACCTTCTTGACCACCTCGCTGCGCGGCAGGTCGTCCTTGCCGACGATCGCGGCCAGGTCCGCAGACGGGGTTACCGGTGCTGTGATACCGCCGCGCGCGCCGCCGACCGGTTTGCCGGTTGCCTTGACCTTCTTCTCCGCCGCCGCAGTCTCCTGCTCACCGCGCTTCACAGCCGACCGCGCCATCACCTACTCCGCCCCAAAGCCCACCCGTCGTGGGCATGCGAACGTTATGAGGCAGATGCGCCCTGACGCAAGCGGTTGAGCCGGTAAAGAGCGGTCAGCAGGCTTGCGGCTGAGCGCACCCGAACCGGTCCCGCCGGGGCGCGAGATTAGGCGGGGCTCTGCACAGGGGCCCACCGATCGCCTAATCCCATCGCCTTGCGAACCGATTGGGGCAGGATCATGCGTCCGTTCTCGGCCACCTTGATGTCTATGGTCGTTGCCACGTGGTCCAGCTCCGCTCAGCAGTGTGATACACGGAATGCTGATGGCATCGGCGCGCAAATGTCGCAAGCGGTGAAGTCGGCACCTAGGCGTTCAATACCGCTGCAATCGCGTCATTTTGGGTATGCCTAAAAAGGACAATTACTCGAGACGTGCAGGTGCGTCCGATTAAGCCTGTTGATCAACTTCTCGGACGTCAGTAGCCGCTGCTCTAGAGCCAAACGGGACAGATAGGAACGAGAGTGGCCCTATACGGCTATGCGCGGGTCTCGACGACCGAACAGGACCTCACGATCCAGCAGGGGGCGCTCCGCGCGGCCGGGTGCCGAGTGATCCGGTCGGAGAAGAAGACCGGCACCAAGCGGGAAGGGCGGACCGAGCTTGACCTGTTACTCGAGTTTCTGCGCGAGGGTGACACCCTGTAGGTCACCCGCATCGACCGGCTCGCCCGGTCGATGAAGGATTTGCAGGACATCGTCTACGACTGAAGGGAAGGGGGTCGCACTGAAGGCAACCGAGCAGCCGATCGACACGGGCACGGCCGCGGGCAAGGCGTTCCTCGACATGCTCGGCGTGTTCGCCGAGTTCGAGACCAACCTGCGCCGTGAGCCACGGATGGAGGGCATCGCGGTCGCGAAGGCCAAGGACGTCCACAATGGTCGGCCCGCAACCATCGACCCTGTCGAAATCAGGCGATTGCACGAGCAGGAGCGGCTTGGGCCTGCCGCAATAGCCCGGCAGCTCGGCATCGCTCGCTCCTCGGTCTACCGTGTGCTGCCGGAAGGTCTGTCCCGTGGTCATGGCGACGCAGGTGAAGTGGCGCGGGAAGTAGAATTCGAAGGTTGGGGCGAAGACCGCCGAACAGCGGAGACGAGGTATGGCGCGGAAAGGCGCCAGGATCGACGTGGTGGCGCTCGTGCCCGATCGCGAGTCCATCCGGGCATGGCTCGCCGACAGGGACCCGACCGATCGCAAGGCGTCGATCGCCGCGGCGCGCGAAAGGGGGACTGGTGAGAGAAGGCCCAAAAACGTACGCTTAACCGAAAAGTGGTGGATGGAAGGAGGTGGTAAGCGGCCCGGCGGCTATCGAGGGCGCGCGGGCGATAGCTGCTGTCATCCCGCATCACCGGCTTCCCGAATGACATCGAACTTCGAGGTCGCCGCCAACGCTTGGCCAAGCCTTCATACGGCCCTGCTTACTTGAAGCATCTCCTTGAACAGTTCGAAGGCCGTCGTGCCGCGCCGATCGGGGTAATAGAGGTGGTAGCCTGCGAACGGCTCGCACCACGGATCCAGCAATCGGGTGAGACGGCCGTCGGCGATCGGCACCGCTACCAAATCCTCCCAGATGTGGAGGATGCCGAAACCCTCAAGGGCGGCGGCCACCAGCAGGTCGCCGTCGTTGAACACCGGCCCGCGACCTGGCACGACGGTCACCGCATGGCCGTCGCGCTCGAACGACCAGGGTGACAGTTCACCATGCGCATCGCCGTAGGCGATGCAGCGATGCGCCGTGAGGTCGGCGGGCTCCATCGGCGCCCATCGCGGCTCGTGTTCGGCGACGACGCCCGGCAGTGGGCGGGCGCAAAGGTCGCCCAATTGCGGCAGGAGATCGCCCAGTCCGCTGATCGTGGCTGATACGGTAGCCAAGGCACCGGCAGGAAGGTGGTTGCTCGCCTCAGCAGTCACACTTAACCGCTGACTAGCTCTATAATCAGATGGCATGCGCATAGCATCAGTTCCGAAACGCCCTTAAGCCAAGCTACTCCTGCATAAGCGCCGCGAGTTTTGCGTGCGGTTTGGCCGCGAGCGGATTGGTGATCGTGAGGCCCCGCACGACGAACCCGTCCTGCATGTCTTCGGATAGCAGCAGCTGGCAGCCGGCGTCGACCGCCGAGGTGACGATCAGCGCATCCCAGAACTGGAACTTGTGGTTCACCGTCAAATCCAAGGCCGCCACGACGGTCCGCTCTTCGGACGGCGAGGGGGTGAACGCCTCGGCGTAGCGAAGCACAATATCTCTTGCTTGCTCGGGCGGGGTGCCGCCACGGCGCAACACCACGAATAACTCGCCCAGCGTTTGAGTGGGCGCGAGCAGAGTGGCCGATCGGGCAAGCCGCTCGACAAGATCACGTACCCGGGCGACCTTGCCGTCATCCTCGGCAGACCGGCTCACTCCGGCCAAATAGGCCAGGATGTTGATGTCGAGTGCTACCCGCATCAAGAGTAGAGATCGTCACGCGTCCATTGTCCGGCATGCCGGATCGGCAGATCCCGAACGAAGGCCAGGAGATCGGTTACACGCCTGCGGTCCCCGTCGCGGTCGATCGGCAACACCCGCGCGACGGCTCGACCGCGCGACATGACGGTGAAGCTTTCGCCCTCTGCAACGTCACGCAGGAGTTCCGAGAAGCGTTGGTTGGCCTCGCTGGCGCTGATCGCTCGTTCCATGCGCGCATTCTAGTGCTGAACACTAACAGAGGCAATCCCTTGATCCGTTCAAGTTCGGCTCAAGACTGAGGGCTGACAAGGGCTGTGTTGCTGAGCTGGGCCACTTGGGGCCGCGTTTTCGCGTCACTGGCCTAGACCCCCTGAGATGATCCTTAAGGGTGTACCCAGAATACCCATGAGAGCGCGACCATGACTGACGACCGCCGGCACGCAACCGTGAAAGGTGCCCGCGTGTACCTGCGGGTCAGCACCGACGAGCAGGACCTCGCCCGGCAGGAGGGGATCGTCGACGCGACGCGTGGCGCGGAATACTATGTCGCCGCGGTCTATCGCGAGAAGGCGTCGGGCGCGCGGGCGGACAGGCCCGAGCTGCTGCGCATGGTCGGGGACCTACAACCGGGCGAGGTGGTCGTGGCCGAGAAGATCGACCGTATCAGCCGCTTGCTCCTCGCCGAAGCCGAACGGCTATTGGCGGCGATTAGGGCAAAAGGGGCGCGGCTGGCCGTTCCCGGCATCGTGGACCTTTTTGAGCTGGTGGCAGGCGGCGCGGGCGTAGCGCGCATCGTCTTGGAGACGGTGGAGATGCTGCTGCGGGTAGCGCTTCAGGGCGCGCGCGACGATTACGAGTACCGGCGCGAACGACAGCGGCAGAGCATTGAGATCGGGAGGGGCGATACACCGGGCGCAAGCCGACTATGCCCAGCATCGGCGCATCGTCGCGTTGCGCGAGGCGAGCATGCATTGCGACGACGGCCGATCTGCCACCATGCAGTCCGGCGCAGGTCAAGCGGGTCATGGCGCTCCATCGCGCGGGGGTTAAGCTTGCGGCCACCGTCAAAGTTGAAGCAGGAGGCCGACGACAAAAAAGAAGCTCAGCAAGGCGCGAGACTGCTGCGCTGGAAGCTTCGGCTCAATACGGCGCCGAAGCCCTGCTGACGGTCGCGGTGCGCATGGAGCCGGGCAACGTCTACCCCGCGACTTCTACCTTCCGCCTCGCCTCGACCTGCGCGATGCGGTGCCACGGCTGTGCGAGCACGACGGCCTCTCGCTCGCCACTTACCACACGCTCAATCGCGTGACGTGTCCAGCGCAAGAGCGGCTTGTGCAACCGCGTTCGCGCTATCTTAAATTCAGCGCTGTCCGTGTATAAAACCTTGAGGAACCCCAGGTTGCGCCCGGTTTGTGAAGCGCTCCTCCCGACCGCCTCGGTCAGGCCGCTCGTTCGTAGCTGAATGTGGCCTCGGTCGTTGACCGTCGCTTGGATAGCGACGGTGCCAAACGCGCATCGCGCGCGACCAGACCGTCAAGGGCCGATGCGTCCATGGGCGGGCGAACAGGAATCCTTGGAACTCGCGGCAGCCGAGCTCGCGCAACATGTCGAACTGCTCGGGCGTCTCGCCGTCCCCTCACACGGCAGTGCGACCGGCACCGCTCCGCCCGCCGAGCCGCACGTATCGGTGCCAGTCAGGAGAAGTTCGAAATCGCGGTTATCCCGCGCGATGCGCAGGTCGCTGCGGGCACGAATTAGGCAGGGATAGAGTCCGCTCATGTCGTCACGCGCAATCTGGTAAGGGCCGTTTACCGCGATTGCGGGAAGTCTGCCGTGGGGAACAGGCGCGAGGCCGAAGCAGGCGGCCAACGGCTAGGAGTTCGGGCATGCGGCTCAGCCTGCGTACGGCCGCCGTGACGGATGTGGACGAAACATGCCGCTCGCGGCGGCGGCGGCGAAGATATACGGCAAGCCTTGGCACGTGCAGGTCCAGTCCCGCTCGTGTTCGACCATGTCGCCGGCGTGGACGGAAACTTGGGTCTGGATCAGCAGGGCAAGCCGCTGGTCCGAGAATGTCCAATGTCGGAGCGGGCCTACGTTTAGCTCTCGATATGTTACTCGAACGTTTGCGAGGCTAATCCGCTTCGATCAAAAAACCTCGGTAGCCTGCGCGCTAGTGCGGCTAATTCTTCCCACCTATCTTGGGCAAGCGACGCGTTTTTATCGACTACCCCCGGCAACTTTACCTCGTCACAAGCAGCTTAAACCCACCGCTCGGACCCAAAGGTCACGCCACCCCTTCGGGTCAGGCATCGGCGACGACCACGGCGCGCGTGTTGAGGTAGTTCTCGAGCGCTTCCGGCCCGCCCTCGGCACGGCGTGAACGCCGCGACGGGTCCGACCGGGTCCTTGAGGACCATCTGGCGCGTCGAGAGCGTGGTCCGGTGCGGGACCAGCCGACCATAGACGCGCAGGCCTTCGTCGGCGAACCAGTCGATGATGTCGGCGCCGTTCAGCACCTCCGCCTTCGCCTCGCGAGCGGCTTGCCCTGCTCCTGCGTGATCAGCGAGGCGATGTCGCCGGCCCGCTCGCGCAGCAGCGCCGCGGCGCGTCGCATCACCTTGCCGCGCGCGGCGGGCGTCTGGTCCCGCCACATCTCGAACCCGCGCCGCGCCGCCTCGAGCGCGCGATCGAGGTCGGCGCGCCCGGCATGGGCCACCCGGCCGATCTCGCGCTCCGTCGCGGGATTGAACACCGGCAGCGAGCGACCGTCGGCCGCGTCCCGCCACTCGCCGTTGATGAAGAGCTGGGTGTCATGGTAGGTCATGGTGGCTTTCGGAAC
>CALMGC010000132.1 GCA_937863505.1 uncultured Sphingomonadales bacterium
ATGTTCATCACCTCCGATTCGCCCGCGCGCTCGCGGCGCTTGTCGACGATCGCGAGCGGGGCGTTATGCAGCCGCTTGGCGAGCACGCGCGCACGCACCACGCCGCCGACATCGGGGGAGACGACCATCAGGTTGCGCCCGCCGAATCGCGCGCGGATATCCTCGCTGATGACCGGTGCGGCGTAGAGATTGTCGGTCGGGATATCGAAGAACCCCTGGATCTGCCCGGCATGGAGATCGACCGACAGCACCCGGTCCGCGCCCGCGACGGTGATGAGGTTGGCGACCAGCTTGGCGGAGATCGGGGTGCGGGGACCGGGTTTGCGGTCCTGCCGCGCATAGCCGAAATAGGGGATCACGGCGGTGATCCGCCTGGCCGATGCGCGTTTCAGCGCGTCGACCATGATCAGCAGTTCCATGAGATTGTCGTTGGCGGGGAACCCCGTCGACTGGAGCACGAATACGTCCTCGCCGCGGACATTCTCGCGCACCTCGACGAAGATCTCCTCGTCGGCGAAGCGGCGCACCAGCGCGTCGGTGAGCGGGAGCCCCAGCTCCGCCGCGATCGCGCGCGCGAGCGGCAGGTTGGAATTGCCGGTGATGAGCTTCATGGGTTCGCCCCTCCTTGACCGCGGGCGGCGCGTCATAGCGGCGCGGGCGAGCAGCGCAAACGGGGTTGGAGCGGGCGGAGCGGGACGCTAGGCGGGCGGGAGGAGAAACCGCCATGCGCCACGTGTCGATCGCCGAACTGAAGGACCATGCCGAGGAGCTCGTGGCGGTCGCCGACGCCGGCGAAGAGCTGGTGATCACGCTCGGCGGTCGGGAGTACCGGCTCGTCGCCGCCCAACCCGGACTGACGGAAGAACGCCGTAGCGCGATGGCGCGCATGTCGGATTTACGAGAGGAACTCCGTCAGCAAGGTGTGCGGGTGACGAGAGACGAGATCAAAGCATGGAAGAACGAGGGCCGGCATTAGAAAATGGTGGTTCCTGACTCCTCCGTGGCGGGGGCGCTTGTCCTCCCCGACGAACCCGAACCGCCGCTGCTGGTCAGGAGGCGGCTCTTCGCGGAACTGGTGCTTGTACCGCAGCACTGGTGGATCGAGATCGCTAACGTGCTGGTTGTGGCGGAACGGCGCAAACGCCTGACCCGCTCAGCGCGAGACAATGCTTTTGCGAGCCTTCGAGACTCGCTGGCGCGTTCGGACGGACTGACGTCGGACGTGGCTTGGACAGAAACGGTCGGTCTCGCCGACGCGCACCGCCTTACGATTTATGATGCCGCCTATCTGGAGCTGGCGCTGCGGCGAGGGACTACGCTGGCAAGCATCGACACGGACCTGGTCGACGCCGCTCAAGCGCTGGGCGTCGAAGTTCTGACCTACACGCCATGACCGTCACCCGCTTCGCCCCCTCCCCCACCGGCCGCCTCCATGTCGGCAACCTGCGCGCGGCGCTCGGCAACTGGCTCTACGCGCGGCGGGAGGGTGGGCGGTTCCTGCTGCGGCTCGACGACACCGATGCGGAGCGGAGCGAGGAGCGGTTCGTCGAGTCGATCCGCGCCGATCTCGGCTGGCTGGGGCTGACCAACGACGGCGAGGAGCGGCAGTCGGCGCGGGGGGCGCTGTACGAGGTGCGGTTCGCCGAGCTGCGCGCGGCCGGGCGCGTGTACCCCGCATACGAAACGCCGCAGGAGCTGGAGCTCAAGCGCAAGGTGCTGCTCGGGCGCGGGTTGCCGCCGGTGTACGACCGGGCGGCGCTGGCGCTTTCCGATGCCGAGCGCGCGCGGCTGGAGGCCGACGGGGTGCGGCCGCATTGGCGGTTCAGGCTCGACCGCGATGCGCCGATCAGCTGGGACGACCTCATCCGCGGCCTGCAGCGGTTCGACCCGGCGACGATGAGCGACCCGGTGGTGCGCCGCGCGAACGGGTCGTGGCTGTACCTGCTGCCCAGCGTCATCGACGACATCGACATGCGTGTCACCCACGTCCTGCGCGGCGAGGACCATGTGTCGAACACGGCGGCGCAGGCGCAGATGTTCGCGGCGCTCGGGAGCCCCCTGCCCGCCTTCGCGCACGAGGCGCTGTTGACGGGCGCGGAGGGCAAGCTGTCCAAGCGACTCGGCGCGCTGGGCGTCGATCACTTTCGCGAACAGGGCATCGAGCCGGGCGCGCTCCGGTCGCTGCTCGCGCGGATCGGGACCAGCCTGCCGGTGGAGCCGTTTGCGGGCACGGACGAGCTGATCGCCACCTTCGCGTTCGACACCTTCGGCCGCGCGCCCGCGCGCTTCGACGAAGCGGAGCTCGCGCACGTCAACGCACGCGTCGTGCATCAGCTGGCGTTCGCGGAGGTCGCGACGCGGTTGCCCGAGGGCATGGATGAGACGGCATGGCTGGCGGTGCGGCCCAACCTCATCACCGTCGCGGAGGCGGCGGACTGGTGGCGGGTGGTGACCGGCCCCGTCGCGCCGCCGACGGAGGACCGCGATTATCTCGCGCAGGCCGCCGCCGCCGCCGCCGCGATCGACTGGGCGGCGGACCCATGGCATGCGCTGACCGACCGGCTGAAGCGCGACACGGGGCGCAAGGGGCGCGCGCTGTTCCTGCCGCTACGCCGCGCGCTGACCGGCCTCGACCACGGGCCCGACATGGCCGTGCTGCTGCCGCTGATCGGGCGGACACGCGCGATCGAACGGCTGAGCGCCTGACGCGCGCGGATCGTTGCGGACGTGTTCGCAATGTTGTAACATGATGTCGTGCCGCCCGTCAGAGGCGGCCGAATTAGGAGAGCATCATGTCACAGGACCGGTATCACCGTCCCGAGGGCCTTCAGACCGGCAGCTTCGGGGTCAGCTTGGCTCTTACCGCCGCGATGGTCGCGGGGCTGATCTTCGCCGCGCCGCACGTCACCGGACCCCCGCCCGAGACGCACCTCGTCATCCGCAACATCGACATACCCGCGCCGCCGCCGCCCGACCCCAAGCCGCTGCCCACGACCGCCGCGATCGAGCATCCGGTGGTGGTGCCGACGCCGGTGGTTCACCCGACCGTGTCGCCGGACCCGATCCTGACGACCACGGCGATCCCGCTCGGGCCGGTGATGCCACCCGTCCCCGGGCCGAGCGCGAGCGCCTCGCCCATCGCCGAGCCGACCGCGGCGGTGCCGCTGCCCGTGCTGGTCGACGCCGCGGTCGACCCGCGCTACGCCGCGGCGCTCCAGCCGCCCTACCCCGCCGAGGAGCGCCGCGCGGAGCATGAGGGGCGCGTGGTCGTACGCGTGCTGATCGGCGTCGACGGGCGCGTCAAGCAGGTCGAGCGCAAGAGCGCCGACTCCGACGCGTTCTTCCGCGAAACGGAGAAGCAGGCGCTGACCAAATGGCGGTTCAAGCCCGCGACCCGCGACGGCATCCCCGTCGAGACGTGGCGGACGATGTCGATCCGGTTCCTGCTCCAAGAAGGCTGAGCACGCGCGCGCGGGGCTGGTCCGCCCGGCCCCGCGCGCCTATCTTCCCGCGCATGGATTATATTCACGCGCAATGGCAGCTGCGGCGGTTCATGTCGCCGACCCGGGCGTACCGCGACCTGCGCGCGTTCCTGTCGCGCCGCCAGCCGCACCAGATGGTGTTCGCGACACTGGCGGTCGCGCTGACCATGTTCCTGATCTTCGAGATCGCGCACGACGCGCATTACCAGCGCGAGTACAAGCCCGACATCATCTACTTCAAGCAATGGCGCGCGGACCGGACCGAGGCGGAGCTGCTCGCGCAGCGCAAGATCGACCAGGCGGCGACCGACAAACGCCAGGCGGAGGTCGACCGGATCAATGCGGCCCGGCGCGCGTCGTTCAAGAAGATCGACGACGCGATGAAGCGGTACGGCTTCTGACCGACTTGGCGTGGATGGGCGCGGCGCTTGCGCTCGGCGAGCGCGGGCGGGGCCGGACCGCGCCCAACCCCAATGTCGGCTGCGTGCTGGTGCGCGAGGGCCGCGTGGTCGGGCGCGGCTGGACGCAGCCGGGCGGGCGACCGCACGCGGAGGCGATGGCGATGGAGCAAGCGGGCTCGGCGGGGCAAGGCGCGACCTGCTACACGACGCTGGAGCCTTGCGCGCATGTGAGCCCGCGCGGCCCCGCCTGCGCGGACCTGCTCGTCGCGGCGGGGGTGGCGCACGTGGTCGCGGCGCTCGGCGACCCCGATCCGCGCACGAACGGCGCGGGGCTGACGCGGCTCGCGGCGGCGGGGGTGGAAACGAGCGTCGGTGCGCGCGCGGATGAGGCGCGGCGGAGCATGGCGGGCTTCCTGACCCGGCGGGCGCTGGGCAGGCCGCAGGTGACGCTCAAGCTCGCCACTTCGCTTGACGGCGCAATCGCTCTGGCGTCGGGGGAGAGCCGCTGGATCACCGGACCGGAAGCGCGGGCGCACGCGCATCTCGAACGCAGCCGGTGCGAGGGGATCTTGGTCGGGCGCGGGACGTGGGAGGCGGACAGGCCGCGACTCGATGTGCGGTTGCCGGGGCTGGAGGACAGGGCGCCACGGCGGGTCGTCCTCACATCGCGTGTTGATGGGGAGTTTCCGGGCGACATCGTGTTGATCGAGACCCCCGCCGCCATCGCCACTCTCCCCCACACCGACCACCTCCTCGTCGAAGGCGGTGCCCAGACCGCCGCCGCGTTCCTCCGCGCCGACCTCGTCGACCGCCTGCTCCTCTATCGCGCGCCGATCCTCATCGGCGGCGGCGTGCCCGCGCTCGGTGAGATCGGGCTGACCAGCCTCGCCGACGCGCATGGCCGCTGGCGGC
>CALMGC010000133.1 GCA_937863505.1 uncultured Sphingomonadales bacterium
TGGGCATAGCGCGGGTCGCCCGAGGGGCTGAAGCGCGTCGCCCACACCTCGACCGGCTCCTCGCCGGTGAGAAAGCGCGAGGTGTTGATGATGTACAGCCCGATGTCGAACAGCGAGCCGCCGCCCGCCAGCGCCTTCTTGTCGCGCCATTGCTGCGCGCCGTCGGGCGCGGTGGTCTGGACGTTGATGCCGCTCATGCCCACCAGCCGCCCGAAGCGATGATCGCGCGTCATCTGCATCAGACGCTTGTTATAGTTCTCATACTGGATGCGATAGGCGACCATCAGATGCACGTTCGCGCGCGCGCAGGCGGCGACCATCGCGCGCCCGTCCGCCGAGCTGACCGTCATCGGCTTCTCGCACAACACATGCTTACGCGCGGCGGCGGCACGCTCGGTGAATTCTCGGTGTAGGCCGTTGGGGGTGACGACGTAGACCACCTTTATGTCCGGATTGTCGCGGATGCGGTCGAAGCCAGCATAATCGTAGCAATGTTCGGGCGGGATGCCGTATTGCCGCGCCACCGCCTGCAGCTTGTCGGGCGTACCGGAGACGAGCGCGACGGGCTTCGCCTTTTTCGACTCGGCGAAGGCGGGCAGGATCTCCTCCAGCGCCAATCGCCCGAGCCCGACAACCGCGAAGCCGACACGTTGCTCCGGCGGCATCGGCGCGGGCGGCGGCGCGGACGGCGTGTCGGCCTCCGACCGCCAGGGCGGGAACTGCACCTTGCCGCCCACCACCTTGCCCGTGTCGATCGGCGAGGGCGGGGGCAGGCGCTGCGCGTCGGCGGCACGCGGGCTGAGCAGCAGCCCGGCGGCGGTCGCGGTGCCGAGCTTGAGGAGATGGCGGCGGTCTAGCGGCGGATGGAAGTCGTCGGCCATGCGTGTGTCCTTGGGCGAGGTGCCGGGGGAACGCGCGGCTTTGGCTTTGGTGACAACAGGTTAGGAAGATTGCCGGGCGGTGCCGGGGCGATCAGCCCGCCTCCGCCGCGCGGGGGCTGCGCCGGTCGAGGACGCTGGTCGCGGCGGCGAGCGCTTCGGCGAACCCGCGCAGCCGTAATGCAAAGCCCGATCCGAGGTACACCGCCGCGCCCGCCGCGCTCAGCATGGCGAGCTCAAGGATCGGGCGCGCATGGATCAGGTGCCGTAGCCCCAGCACCGCCGCCGCCATCAACAGCGTCGCCGCGAACACGCCGCGCAGGTCCGCGAGCTGCCGCAGCATGCCCAGCCCCAGCAGCTGCCGGGTCGGGCGCGTGTTGATGAACAGCGACACCGCGTTGAGCAGGCAGCTCGCATAGGCGACGCCGCTGATCCCGAACCAGCACCCCCCGCCGATCAGCGCCAGCCCGGCGATCTTCTTCTGCACCTCCAACGCGAAGAACCGCCGCGACTCGCCGATCGCCAGCAGCAGCTGAAGGTTGAAGACGTGGAGCGGAAACACGATCCCACCCAGCGCGATGATGCTGAGCAGCGGCGCCGACGTCGCCCATCGCGGGCCGAACAGCGTCAGGATGACGAGGTCCGAGAGTAGCGCCAGCCCGACCAGCATCGGCGTCGTCGCCACCATCGCCAGCGCGGTCGCGAGGCGAAAGCCGCGCACCAGCGCGGGCTTGTCGTCCGCGCGCGACGCGAACAGCGGCAGGGCGGTGCGCGCGATCACCTGCGAGATGATGTTGGTGGGCAGCGCCTGGATGCTCGCCGCGCGGTTGAACAGCCCGACATCGGCCAGACCGTAGAGTTTGCCCAGCACCAAGGAGGAGCCGTTGGTGTAGAGCGTCTCCAACACGCTCGACAGGCTGATGAACGCGCCGAAACCCCACAGCTCGCGGATCGCGGACGGGCGAAAGCGCAGCTGCGGTCGCCACGGGCTCACCAGCCACAGCGCGACCGTGCCGACGGTGGCCGCGCTCAGCATCTGCCACGCCAGCGCCCACACGCCCCAGCCCGCGAGCGCGGCACCCACGCCCACCGCCGCCGAGATCACGGAGGAGGCAACGCCCGTGCGGATGATCCGGTCGAAGCGCAGCTGGCGGGTCAGCAGCTCGACATGCACCGCCCCCAGCGCCGAGACGACCACCTGCGCCGCCGCCACCGCCATCAACGGGCGCAGCAGCGGCTGGCCGTAGAGCCGCGCGGCGGCGGGCGCGATCAGCAGCAGGCCGAGGCCGAACAGACAGCTGGCGGCGAGGTTGCACCAGAACACCGCGCTTTCCTCTTCGCGGGTCGTGTCCTGCTTCTGCACCAGCGCCAGCGACAGCCCGCCCTGGACAAAGGTGATCGACAGGCTGGTGAAGAAGGTGAGCAGCGCGATGAGGCCGAAATCGGCGGGCGAGAGCAGCCGGGCGAGCACCACGGAGACGACGAACTGGACGCCCTGGCGCAGCAGCAGGTCCAGCGCGCTCCAGAAGCCCGCGCGGGCGGCTTTCTCCATGGACATAAGGTCAGTCCGCGGCGCGCGCCGGCGGGACGGGGGCCGAGCGAGGAGAAGCGAACAATGCCAGACCCTTGTGGAAGCGGCCCGTGCCGGTCGCGTGCGCCGTCGCACGGGCGGGCGCAGGACACAAGCCGCGCGGGCGGCTGGACAGCGGCCTGCGCGACGGGCAGGTCGACGCGGTGGGCAACCCGTTCGACCCCGGCTATTACACCAGCGCGGAGCTGCGCGCCTTCGGCTTCGCGCGGGTGGGCGAGCACAGCATGGTGGCGCGCAACTGCACGGTCATCGGCCTCGCCAACATCACGCTCGGCGACCATGTGCGCGTCGACGGCTTCACCTCGCTCGTCGCGGCGCGCGGGGCCCTGGTGATCGGCAGCTATGTTCACATCGCCGGCGGCTGCATGGTGGGCGCGCGCGGCGGGGTCGAGATCGGCGACTTCGCCAGCCTGTCGCACGGCGTCCGGGTGCTCAGCGCGATCGACGATTTCAGCGGCCACCGGCTCAGCAACGCCACCGTGCCCGAGGCGCTGACCGGCATCAGCGCCGCGCCGGTGCGGATCGGCCGCTACGTGCCGGTGGGCGCGGGGTCGACGATCCTGCCCGGCGTCGACATCGGCGAGGGCGCCGCGGTCGGGGCGATGTCGCTGGTCACGCGGAACCTGGCGGCGTGGACGATCCATTCGGGCAATCCGGCCCGGCCCACGGGCCCCCGCTCAAGCGACCTGTTGCGGCTGGCCGCGATCGCGCGGGAGGCGGACGAGCTGCCCTGATCGGCTCAGGCGGCGGGCTTGCGGCGCATGTCGAGCGTCTTGGCGGGCGCGGCATAGACGGTGGTGCCGGGCTTCACCGAGCGCATCACCACCGCGCCCGCGCCGACCGTCGCGCCGTCGCCCACCTTCAGCCCCGGCAGGATGCGCGCGCCCGAGCCGATCGACACGTCGCGCCCGATCCGCACCCTGCCGGTCACGTCGACCAGCGAGCTAAGCGTGCTGAACTCGCCGCACACGCTGTCATGGCCGATGCCCGAATAGTTGATCAGCGTGACGAAACGCTCGATCCGCGAGTCGGGCATCGCCATCGTATAGGGGCACATGATCACCCCCTCGCCGATCGTGGCGGTGCGCACGACGGTGACGGTGGGGTGGCGAAGCGTCGCGAACCGCCCGCCCGCCGCCTGCAAACGCTCCACCACCGCGCGCTTGGCGGCGGGTTGGCCGAGCGCGACGACGAACAGGTCGCCGGGCGCGGGCGTGTAATCCTTGATGCCGCCGATCCGCGACACGTCATAGCCGGGCAGCGCCTCCACCTCGTCGTCGAGATAGCCGCCGAGCCTGGGCAGCGTCCCCGCCGCGTGGCAATCCTCCGCCCAGCAGATGATCTCGCGGCCGAACCCACCCGCGCCGACCAGGATGAGGCGTTCTTCAGCAGCCATGCGACATTCCCACTCCCGAGATATTGTCCGACAATCCTAGGCCCGCGCGCCGGTCAGTCAACTAACGGGGGCAGGCGCGCGCGCATCCGCCTCGACGGGCGCGGTGGCGAGGAACGCGGCTTGCGGGTCGCCGCCGTCGAGCAGCGCCGCCACCGTCGCGCGGAAATGCGCGATTTTCTCCTCGCCAGAGGACAAATAGCGCGGCGGCGCGGGCGACCAGCTGTCGGTCGGGCACCGCGCGCAGATTTCCGCGTCCTCCTTGAACACCGCGTGGTTCACCTCCAGCGACGACGCGAAGAAGGTCCGCATCGTCTCCGCACTGATCTTGGGCGACAGCTTGGCGGGGTAGAAGCGGCTGGAGAAATTCGTCCGGTCGGGATCGGTCGAGGGATGGAATTGCTGCAACGAATAGGAATAGCCGAAGGTGGTGGTCAGGAAGGTGAACGGGAACAGGTGGATGGCGATGTAACCGTCGCTTTGCAGCTCGATGTCGAAGAAGCGCCGCAATGACCCGAGCCGACGCGCCAGCCGCGGGTCGCCGACCCCGGCATGGGAGACATTGTTGATGCCGTGATAGATGTCGCGCGCGGGCTCCATCTTGAGCTTGTTCAGCGTGGTCTGGTGGATCACCGCGACGTGATACTGGTCGAGCGCGTTCTCGACCGCGATCTTCCAGTTGCAATGATAGTCATAGCTGTTGAAATCGTCGCGCGAGGCGATGCCGCCGCCGATAAGCTCGAGCAGGTCGGCGATGCCCGCCAGCTGCTCGCGCAGGGTCCGGGTGGGACGGCGAGCGACGAACAGGAAATCGCCCAGCCACTCGGTCCGATACGTGTCGAGCCGCACGTCCGACAGGTCGCAGGCGAAGGTCTCGCGCGCGGGGATGAACATCCGTCCCTTGGCCCAGGACCACGCGTGATAGCGGCACAACCACCGTTGCTGGCCGTGCGACCCGTCGAAGATGCGCGTCCCGCGATGCGGACAACGATTGTCGAACACCACCACGGATGCACCGTCATGGAACGCCGCGACTTCCTCGCCCGCGACCTCGAACCTGACGAAACGGCTGGGCGCGTCGAGCTCCGACCGGTGCGCGAGCAGGTGCCAGTGCGTGTCCCACAACACTTGGTCGAAACTGATGGGGGGTTGGATGGTCATGTCGCCTCTGGATGGGCCGGGGCCCCTACCCTATCTCTACCACCCCACCCGCCGCTATAGGAAGGGCCGCAACCTCCGCGCGGCCCCGTTGGTTCACTACCCATGATACCCAGCGACCATTACCACCGGCCCGACATCCTGGCCGATGAACTGTCGGCGCTGTTCGCGCCGTTCTGGCAGTTCGGGGCGATGCGCGGCGAACTCGCCAATGATCGCGATTTCGTTTGCGTCGACCATCGCGGCGCGGCGGTGGTGTTGCAGAACTTTCGCGGCGAGCTACGCGCGTTCGCGAACATCTGCAGTCACCGGTTCAACCGGCTCCAGCCCGGCGAGCGCGGCAACCGCCCGCTGATCTGCGGCTATCACGGCTGGATGTTCGACGAGACAGGCTTTCCGCGCGGGATGCCGCGGCGCGAGGGCTTCGCGCTAGACGACCGTGAAGCGCTGTGCCTGACGCGCTACCAGGTCGATTGCTGCGGCGAGTTCGTCTTCTTCCGCCAGGCGGAAACGGGGCCGGGTCTGCGCGAGTATCTGGGCGCGTTTCATCCGCTGCTCGAGCGGATCGGCGGCTATTTCGGCGCGGAGATCGACACGGGGGTGACGCCCCATGCCGCCAACTGGAAGCTGCTCGTCGAGAATGTGCTCGAATGCTATCATTGCGGCGTCGTCCACCAGGACACGTTCGTCCGCACGCTCGGCATCGGGCGCGCGGCGATCGCCGAGGCGGAGTTCAGCGGCCCGCACTCGACCAGCCATTTCCCGCGCACCGCGCTTCCCGGCGAGGCGCGCCGGCGCAAGGCATTGGCCTATCTCGACGGGCGGGCGTTCGCGCACGACTCGTTCTTCCACATCTACATCTTCCCCAATCTGTTCATCTCCTCGACGCAGGGGCTCTCCTTCTACGTCGGCCAGGCGCTGCCCGAGGAGCCCGCGCGCACCGGGCTGCGCTTTCGGCTGTTCGAGCCCCGGCTGGAGCTGACCCGCGCGCAACGCGCGTCGCAGGACCTCATCAACGGGAGCGGCCTGACGCTGGGGCGCGCGGTGATCGAGGAGGACCGCGCGATCCTGGAGCAGGTCCAGCGCGGGGTCGAGCTGACGAGCAAGACGGGGGTGATCGGGCGGGACGAGGTGCGGATCGCGGCGTTCATGGACGCCTACGAGCACCTCATGCGCGGCGGCTCACTTGGCGGCATAGCCCCCGTCGACCACCAGATCGGTGCCGGTGATCCAGCGTCCGGCATCGCTGAGGAGGAACATGGCGGCATAGGCGATATCGTCCGGGCGGCCGAAGCCTAGAAGGTGCAACGCCTCGTAATTGGCGACCAGATCCTCGCTGACCGAGCCGACGAAATCCTGATGCATCGCGGTCTCGACACCGCCCGCGACGATCGAGTTGACGCGGATGCGCCGCTCGGCGAGCTCGGCGGCGAGCGCGTGGACCAGCCCCGTCACCGCCGCCTTCGCCGCCGAATAGGCGGTCATGCCCGGGCGACCGCGAATGGCGGAGATCGACGACATGAACACGAGCGAGCCGCCGTCCTGCACCACGCCCTTCTTCGCCGCCGCGCGCGCCACGCCGAACGCGCCGCGGAAGCCGCCCGCGAACATCTCGTCGAGATGGCGGTTCTTGGTGACGCGTGCGGGCAGGATCAGCGCGCTGCCCGCCGAATGGAACGCGCCGGCAAACGCGCCGTGCCGCCTGGCGATCGCCTGAACGGCGTCGGCGGCGACCTCCGCATCGGCCATGTCGACCGGGTGGACGCTATGCCCCTCGCCCGCGAGCATGGCCAGCGCCTCGCCGAGCCGGGCCTCGTTGCGGCCGACCAGCGCCAGTCGCGCGCCCGCCTCGGCGAGGCGCGTCGCCGTCTGCCGCCCGAGCCCGGACGACGCGCCCGTGACCAGGATGTGACGTCCGGCGAACGCGTCGGGCGCGAAGATCATAGGGTGATCGTCTCCACGCAGCCGAGCGGCCCGATCTTCATCGCCGCCGACGCCCAGGAATAGCCGACGCCGAAGCCGAACATCGCCACCCGCCGCTCCCCGGTGGACAGCGCGTCCGCCACATCGGTGGTCATCAGCAGGGGCAGGGTCGCGCTGCTGGTGTTGCCGTACCGGTCGATGTTGATCGGCACCTTCTCCGGCGGCAGCTTCGCCTTCTTGGCGAGATGCCGGATCATGAACGCGTTGGCCTGATGCAGCAGGAACACGTCATAATCGTCGACATTCGTGCCCGCCGCCGCGACCGTGTCCCGCACCAGCCCCGGCACCGCCTTGAGCGTGAAGTTGAACACCTCACCCCCGTCCATGAACAATTTGTCCATCTGGCGCCCCTCGAGCTTGCCGGTCGCCTCACGCGCGCGGAAAGCGCCCTGCGGCACGATCAGATTGTCCGCGCCCGCGCCGTCGGTGCCGAGGATGAAGGTCGCCGGGTCCTCGCCGGGCGCGCTCGCCTCGACCGCGGTGACCGTGCCCGCGTCGCCGAACAGCAGCGCGGTGCCGCGATCCTCGCCGTCGTTCATGATGCTGCTCGTGTCGCCGACCGCGAGCAGCATCCGCTTGGCCGCGCCCGTCTGGATCATCATCATCGCCAGCCACAACGCGTAAGGGTAACCCGAACAGCCGAGCGACACGTCGAAAGCGAGGATCCCCGCGCGCAACCCGAGCCGGCTTTGCATCACGCAGGACGTGGCGGGCAGGCGATAGTCGGGCGTTTGCGACACGAAGACAAGACCGTCGACGCTGTCGCGCGCCCAGCCGAGCCGGTCGAGAAGACGGTCCGCGGCGCGGTCGCACAGGTCGGACGTGGTCACGCCACCTTCCACCCAATAGCGCGACTGCACGCCCGTCATCTTGACGACCTCGTGGACCTTGTCACCGAAGCGGTCGAGGAAATGCGCGTTCTCGATCCGGCGCGGGGGAACGCAGGAGACCAGTCCCGCGATGCGCGCGCCGGTCGTGTGCGCGACCTGTCCGCTTCCCACCGTCACGCCTCGCCGCTCTCGGCCTTCTGGCGCTGGATCAGCCCCTCGATATCGCCGACCGTCTCGCAATTGTTGAGCGCGTCGGCGCTGACCGTCTGGTCGTAGAGCTCGTCGATCAGCGCGATCGTCGACACCACCGCGAGCGAGTCCCAGGACGCGTCCTCCAGCCGCAGCTGCGGCGTGACCTGATCGGGCTCGAGCTCGAGTATCTCGGCCAGTTCGGTGTAAAACTCACTCATCACGGTCCTTTCGGAAGAAGGATCAGCAGATCACGGACACGCCCGCCCAGGACAGGCCGACGCCGAAACCGATCAACAGCATATGGGTGCCCGGCGGCGTTTGCCCACCGTCGCGCAACTGCGCCAGCACGAACGGAATGCTCGACGACACGGTGTTGCCGACATCCTCATAGCGGCGGGGGAGCTTGGCCGGCGGGACGCCGAGCTTGCGCCCGAGCGTGTCGAGCATCAGCTTGTTCGCCTGGTGAAGCACCACCAGGTCGACATCGTCCGGACCCGCTCCAGTCAGCTCCAGCAACCGCGCATACGTGCGCGGCACCTCGCGTAGCGAGAAGGTCATCACGTTCGCGCCGTGCATGAACAGCTGGTCGCGCGAGCGGACATTGCCCTGCGCGTCCTCCTCCTCCAGCGCCGTTTCTGGGTCGCGAGGCGTCCGGAAGCCGCCCGCCTCCACGATCAGGTCGCGCGCGCCCGAGCCATCGGTGCCGAACACGAACGGGCCGATCGCGCCCTCCTCGCTCGCCGACACCAACGTCGCCGCCGCGCCGTCGCCGAACAGCGTCCGCACGCTCTTGTCGCCGCCGCCGATATATTTGGAATAGGTGTCGGCGGTGAGCAGCAGCACGTTGGCGGCGCTGCCGCTCGCGATCAGCCCCGTCGCGAGCGCGAGGCCGTAGACGAACCCCGAACAGCCGAGGTTGACGTCCAGCGCGCCGATCCGTCGCGGCAGGCCGAGCCGGTCCTGCAACAGGCAAGCGGTGGTGGGGAGGATGTAGTCGGGCGCCTGGGTGCACAGGATGAGGAAGTCGACATCCTCGCGCGCGCACGCTCCCGACTCGAACAACCTGGTCGCCGCCGCGCAGGCGAGGTCGGCGGCGGTCTCGTCCTCCGCCGCGATCCGCCGTTCGCGGATGCCGGTCTTGCCGAGGATCTTGTCGGCGGGCCAAGACGGGTAAAGCTCGGCCAACTCCTCGTTGGTCAGCACGCCATCGGGCAAATGAGTCGCGATCGCGCGGATGCGGGCGCGCACCGATCCGGCGATGCCGCGCTGTGCAGAAAGGTCGGGACGGCTCGGCATGGTGGAGGTCAGTATCGAACTCTACCGGCGCGCGGCGGGTAATCCAACCCCCGTTGCGCCTAACTTGGTTAAGCGGGTGCCGCGCCGAAATGCGCCTCGCATTTGGCGACAAAGACGCGAAGCTGCGCGTCCTGTTCCTCCCGGACGCCGCGCAGCCGGTCGAGGAGCAGGCCGTGCGT
>CALMGC010000134.1 GCA_937863505.1 uncultured Sphingomonadales bacterium
GGCGGCACCTTGGGCAAGGGCTGCGTCAGCGGGGCGATCAGTGCGAGCCCTCGCACCGCGCGGGGATGATCGAGCGCCAGCGCGAGGCTGATCGCGCCGCCGAGCGAATGGCCGACCAGCAACGGCTTTTCCAATCCCAGCTTCTCGATCAGCGCGGCGATCAACGCCGCCTGATCGGCGACGCCCGGCTGTGCGCGCTGTATGCCCAAGCCATCGCCCAATGCGGCGGCAGCGCCACCATCGCCGAGGCGGATGCCGCCGCCGCCGCCGGGCTGCTGCCGGGCGCGGACACGCGCAGCAGGTCGGCGATGTGCGAGCGCGCAGCGACCGCGACCTCGTCGAACAACGCGATCCGCGCCGCTTCGGGCATCGGCTCCGTCTCGATCCGTGCCCAGAATTCGGGGAGCGCGAACAGCCGCTCGGCGACGACGAACGCGCCCGCGATGTCGGACAGCGCCGCGCCCTCCTCCTCCGCCAGCTCGAACGGGTGGAGGATACCGAGCCGGTTGACGACGCGGTTCGCGAGCTTGGTCGCGACGATCTGCCTGCGCAGCCGGTGCGCGTCGATCGCGGGCGCGAACGCCTCGCGCATCGCGCGCGGAAAGGCGGCGTGGAGATCGGGGCGGAGCGCGTCGTCGCCCGCCAGCGGCGCGTGCTCGATCGCTTCCTGCAACGCGAGCTTGGCGGTGGCGAGCAGCACCGCCAGCTCGGGCCGGGTCAGCCCCCTCGCCTCGCCCGCGTGGCGGAGCAGCTCGGTATCGGGCGCGATCCCCTCCACCGCGCGGTCGAGCCGCCCCGACGCCTCAAACGTCTCGATCACGCGCAGGTAGCTCGGCAGCGCGCGCGCGCCGTCGCTTTCCGCGATCGACAGCGCCAGCGTCTGGAGCCGGTTGTCCTCCAGCACGAGATGCGCGACGTCATCGGTCATCGACACCAATAGCGCATTGCGGTCGGGCATCGTCAGCCGCCCCTCCGCGACCTCGCGGCCCAGCGCGATCTTGATGTTGACCTCATTGTCCGAGCAATCGACGCCGGCGGAGTTGTCGATAAAGTCGGTGTTGATCCGCCCACCCCTGGCCGCAAAGGCGATGCGCGCGGCCTGGGTCAGGCCGAGATTGGCCCCCTCACCCACCGCGCGCGCGCGCAACGCCTCGGCGTCTACGCGCAGGCGGTCGTTGGCAGGGTCGCCGACCGCGGCATTGTTCTCGGCCTGCGCCTTTACATAAGTGCCGATGCCGCCAAACCAGATCAGGTCCACCGGCGCGGTGAGGATCGCGGCGATCAGCGCGGCGGGCTCGAGCGCCTCTGCCTTGACGCCCAGCATCGCGCGCACCTGCGGCGTCAGCGTGATCGTCTTCGCCGCCCGCGCATGGACGCCGCCGCCCGCCGACACCGGCCCGGCATAGTCCGCCCAGGAGGAGCGGGGCAGCGAGAACAGCCGCGCGCGCTCCTCGTACGACGCTTCGGGGTTCGGGTCGGGGTCGAGAAAGATATGCCGGTGGTCGAAAGCCGCGACGAGCCGGATCGAGCGCGAGAGCAGCATCCCGTTACCGAACACATCGCCCGACATGTCGCCGCAGCCGACCACGCGGACCGGGTCGCGCTGCACGTCGACGCCCGCTTCGGCGAAGTGGCGCTGGACGGAGATCCACGCGCCCTTGGCGGTGATCCCCATCGCCTTGTGGTCGTACCCCTGCGACCCGCCGCTCGCGAACGCGTCGCCCAGCCAGAAGCCCGCCTCCAGCGCGAGCGCATTGGCGGTGTCGGAGAAGGTCGCGGTGCCCTTGTCCGCCGCGACGACGAAATACGGGTCGTCGCCGTCATGTATCACCACGCCCGCTGGATGGACAACGCGCCCCTCGACGATGTTGTCGGTGACGGACAGCAGCGCGCGGATGAACACGCGGTAGCTTTCGGTGCCCTCCGCGAGCCAAGCGTCGCGGTTCGACGGCGCGGGCAGCTGCTTGGCGTAAAAGCCGCCCTTCGCGCCGGTGGGTACGATCACCGCGTTCTTGACCCGCTGCGCCTTCATCAGGCCGAGGATCTCGGTGCGGAAGTCGTCGCGCCGGTCGGACCAGCGAAGCCCGCCGCGCGCGACGGGGCCCGCGCGCAGGTGGATGCCCTCGACGCGGGGGGAGTAGACCCAGATCTCACGCCACGGCACCGGCGCGGGCAGGCCGGGGATGAGGTGGCTGTCGAACTTGAACGCCAGCGCCTCGGCTCCGGCGGGCGCATAGGCGTTGGTGCGCAGGCAGGCGACGACGAGGTCGCGCAGCGCGCGCAGGATACGGTCGTCGTCGAGCGCGGTGACGCCGTCGAGCCCGGCGGCGATCGCCGCATCATGCTCCGCCAAGTCTTCGCCCGCCCGCGCCGGGTCATGCGCGGCGGCAAACCGCTCGGCGAGCGCGGCGGCGAGCGCGGGCGCGCGGCGCAGCGCATCGACCACCGTCGCCATCGAATAGCTGAGCCCTGCCTGGCGTAGATACCGGAACCAGGCGCGAAATAGCAGGGCGGCGGACGGCGTCAGCGCGGCGTCGATGATCAGCCGGTTGAACAGGTCGTTCTCCGCCTGCCCCTCCAGCACCGACGAGATCGCGCGTTCGAGGGTCGCAACGTCGACCGCTTCCGCGCCACCCGCCTCGACCGTGAAGTCGTGAACGGTCGCGCGGTCGTCCTCCGCGCGAAGACTGATCGCCGCCTCTTCCAGCACGCGAAACCCGAAATTCTCCAGCACCGGCACTGCGTCCGACAGCGCCAGCGCGCCGCCCTGGCGATAGATCTTGAGCCGCAGCTCCCCGTCCGCACTCCGGTACAGCCGCACCGGGCGGTCGTCGGTGCCGCCCATCGCCGCGACGCGCAGGATGTCCTGCGCCGCCTCGCCCGCGCCCGCGCCCGCGCCCGCGCTTGTGCGATAGCCGGACGGAAACGCGTCCGCCCAGCGCAACGCCAGCGCGGCCGCGCGGCGCGGGGGCGCGACTTCGCCAAGCACCGCCTCGACCTGCGGCCCCCAACCGCGCACCATTCGCTTGACCTCGGCGTCGAGCGCCTCCGCATCGGGCATAGTCCCGCCATCGCGCACGTCGATCGTGTAGCGGATCAGCGCCAGCACGCCGTCCTCAAGCGCGATTGTCCAGTTGATCACGGGCCCGCCCGCCGCCTCCGCCAGCGTCCGCCCGATCACCACCCGCCGCTGCGTGGTCAGTTCGTCGCGCGGCAGCCACACGAACGCGAACAGGTGCCGCCCGAGCGTCGATCGCACCAGCACCAGCTTGGGCCGCGGCCGGTCGGCGAGCGACATCGCGGTCAGCGCCAGCGCCTCCAGCGACCCCGGATCCAGCGCCACCGTCAGGTCGTGCGGCAAGGCGGCGAGCACATGCGTCAGCGCCTTGCCCGCATGGCCGCGCGGGTCGAACCCGAACTTCGCCTCCAGCTCGGCCAGCCGCGCGCGCAGAACGGGGACGGCGGTGGGCGGCGCGGCGAGCGCGGCGCTGGTCCACAGCCCCGCATGGATCGACAGCCCGACGACGCGCGCGCCCTCGCGCACGGGCACGACCACGAGGTCGAGCGGCTGGTGGCGATGGACGGTGGACAGCAGGCTCGACTTGAGCAGCAGCGGTGCCTCGCCCCCCTCCTCGAACCATGCCACCGCCAGCGCGCGCGAGCGGTCCGAAAGGACCGGCACCGCCTGCTCGTGCCGTGTCAGCCCGAGCGCCGCGGCGGTGCCGCCCGCAACCCGCCAGTCCTCATGCCCGAGCAAGGTGAGGTGCCCGTCGAGGAACCAGCGTAGCAGCGCCGCGCCCTCGCCCGCCAGCGTATCCGCATCACGCGCCAGCGCCGCCTTCATCGCGCGCCAGTCCGCGACCGCCGCGCGTACATCGGCGAGATTATGCCGCAGCTCCTCCACCAGCTCGCGCCGGTTGTGTGCGTCGGCGCGTTCGAGCTCCAAATAGGCCATCGACTCGGGCGCGCCCTCGCCCACCGCGCGCAACACGCCGTCCGCGTCGCGGGTGGCGCGGAGCACGGGATGGATGATCCGATCGATCGCGATGTCGCGCGCGCCGATCGTCGCCGCGATCGAGTCGACCAAGAAGGGCATGTCGTCATTGACGATCGCCAGCCGCATCCGCCGCCGGGTCGAGTCGGTCGCGAGCGGCTCCAGCGCGATCGCGGGCTCGGCCCCGTCGCGCCGCTCGGCGACACGCGCGACGAACGCCGCCGCCTCGCGCCGCTCCGCCTCGCCAAAGCCTTCCAGCTCGCCGGGTAGTGCGCCGTGGACCAGGTGGCGCGCGAGCGCGTCGGCGATCGGGATCTCGGTATCGGCCATGCCTCGGGGAACTACGCCCGCGTCCCGCCTACCTCAACCCTTGCCGCAGTGCAGCGCCAGCGCGCGGCGGAGCAGCGCCGGGTCGGAGAGCGCGCCGACGACGTCGAACACCCCCGCCTCTCCAGCGCGAGCGATGAGCAGCACCGGCGCGCCGGGCTCGGCAGCGACATCCAACGTCAAGCTCCCGAGCGGCGCACAGTCGGTGAGCAACGGCGCGGGTTTCTTGGCTGGCCGACGCGACGCCCGCGCCGCCGCCACCACGCCCTTGATACCGCCCGGATGCGCCTCGACGAACGATACCAGCCCGCCCTCGGGCACGCTCCCGGCGCGCGCAGCGGCGAGCACCGCGGCGAACTCGGTTAGCCGCGTCTTGTCGTAATCCGCGCCGAAGACGAGCTTGGCCACGGGCGTCAGCGGCGCACGCGCCTGCGGCTTCACCCCCGCCTCGGCGAGCAGGCGCCCATAGCCCTCCGGATCCCGCTCCGCCGCCAGCGCGAAGTCATGCGCGCGGCCGAGCGCCCGGTACAAGGCGGCGCGGGTGCGCGTGTCGGCCGCGCGCGCAGCGGCGGCGCTTTCGCGCGCCATCAGCAGCTGGTCGCCCAGCGGCGCAGGCGGCGCGATCTCCACCTCCGCGCCCGGCCCGTCCGCCCATACCGGCGCGGGGCCGTCCGCCTGCGCGGCGGCGTCGAGCTCGGCCGCGATTCCCGCCTGCAATCCCGCGTCCGCCATCTCCTTCCAATTGATGACGCCGTAGATATAATCGATCGTGTCCTCGTCCGAGGAAAAGGGCATCAGGATGCCGCGGTACAAGGTCGTGTACCCGCGCGTCGACACGAACTCCGCCTCGAAGCCGATCGGCGCGCGGTTGGCGATGATCTGGAGATAATGGTCGGTCAGCCGGGACAACAACGATCGGCTCGGCACGTCCGCGATCCGTGCGGCGCTGCCGTCGAGCCCGCATTCGTCGCGCAGGGCCCGGCCCAGAAAGCTGATCGCCGGGTCGTCGATGCCGTCCGAAAAGTCGAGCAACACGCTGTGCGGGCCGAAATCGGCGATGTTCGCGGGGTCGAGGTCCTCGATGGCCGGGTAGGCGCGTCCGCGCAGCAGCGACACCCAGTGATTATACGCGCGCACATGCATCCGGCGCTCGTCGGTGCCGATCGCGAGGCCCGGGTCGTCCACGCCCGCGTCGATCAGCTCGTCATCGAAGCCAGCCCTGTCCATCCGCGTCCCGTTCTGCGTGTCCGGGCGGGTGTGCGG
>CALMGC010000135.1 GCA_937863505.1 uncultured Sphingomonadales bacterium
CCAATTGAAACAGCGCGGCATCGGCGTGCTCATCACCGACCACAATGTCCGCGAGACGCTGGACATCGTCGACCGCGCCTACATCATCTATGATGGCCGCGTGCTGTTCGCGGGTACGCCCAAGGAGCTGGTCGCGGACGCGAATGTGCGGCGGCTGTACCTGGGCGAGAGTTTCTCGCTTTAAGCTATGAGCCTCGCCCCGCGCCTCGACCTGCGCCAGTCGCAGTCGCTGGTGATGACGCCGCAGTTGCAGCAGGCGATCCGGCTGCTTGCGCTGTCCAACCTCGAGATCGAGGGCGTTATCGCGGAGGAGATCGAGCGCAACCCGCTGCTCGAGGCGACCGCGCCCGAGAGCGACGCGCCCGTCGTCGCCGAGCCGGTCGCACCCGCTTCGGGCGAGCTCGCCGGGGCGGACGAGCTGGTGACCGGCGCGACCGGAGGCGAAGCGGGGCTCGACTTCGACACGGGCGCGGCGTTCGACGACTCGCCCGCCGACCTCGCGGGCGCGCCGCTTGACGGCGGGCTCCGCGTTGCGGGCATGGGAAGCGGCATGGGCGAGGACGCGCCCGAGTTCGATGCGCTCCCGCAGGCACCGCCTGCGCTCGCCGACCATCTCCTCGCGCAGGTCGGCGCGGTGGTGGACGGTGCGGATCGCTTCATCGCCGCGCACCTGATCGACCTGCTCGACGAGGCCGGCTACCTCCGCGCCTCCTTGCTGGAGGTCGCCACCCGGCTCGGCGTCCCGCTCGCGCGCGTCGAGGCGGTGCTCCTGATCATCCAGACGCTCGACCCGACCGGGGTCGGCGCGCGGGATCTTTCCGAATGCCTCGCGCTCCAGGCGCGCGAGGCCGATCGCTACGACCCGGCGATGGCCCGGCTGCTCGACCATCTCGACCTCCTCGCGCGCGGCGAGCGGGCGCGGCTGAAGCGCATCTGCGGCGTCGACGACGAGGACCTCGCGGACATGATCCGCGAGCTGCGCGCCTATGACCCCAAGCCCGGCTGCCGCTATGGCGGGGAGCCGGCGCAGGCGGTGGTGCCCGACCTGTTCGTCGCGCGGCGGGGCGCGGGCTGGGCGGTGGAGATCAACGCCGCGACGTTGCCGCGCGTGCTGGTCGACCGGCGCTATTATGCCGAGCTGTCCGCCAACGGCGACAAGGCGTCGCGCGCGTGGCTGTCCGATTGCCTCGCCAGCGCCAACTGGCTCGTGAAAGCGCTCGACCAGCGCCAGCGCACGATCATCAAGGTCGCAGGCGAGATCGTCCGCGCGCAGGAAGCGTTCTTCCTCGGCGGCGTCCAGCACCTCAAGCCGCTGACGCTGCGCACGGTGGCGGAGGCGACGGGGGTGCACGAATCGACGGTAAGCCGGGTCACCTCGAACAAGTACCTCCACTGCGCGCGCGGGCTGTTCGAGCTGAAATACTTCTTCACCAGCGCGATCCAGGCGGCGGACGGCGGCGAGGCGGTGTCGGCGCAAGCCGTCAAAGCCGCGATCCGCGCGCTGATCGCCGCCGAGGGCGCGGCGGTGCTGAGCGACGACACTCTCGTGGAACTGCTTCGCGCGAAGGGCTTCGATATCGCCCGCCGCACGGTCGCGAAGTACCGCGAGGCACTGGGCATCGGCAGCTCGGTGCAACGGCGCCGCGCCAAGGCGCTTGAGGACGTCGGGTAGCGACATCGGCGCGGGTTAGGCGCGCCGATGTCGCCGGTCGACTACTCGCCCTCTGCCGCCTCGGCCTCTTCCTTCGTCTTGTGGCTGATGCCCGGCTCCTCGGCGGGGGGCGAATAGACGGTGAACAGCTTCAACGGCTCCTCGCCGCGGTTGATGATGTTGTGCTTGGTCCCCTTGGGAATTACGATCATGTGGTTCGCGCCCACCTTGGTCCGGTGCCCGTCGAGCACCGCCTGCCCGTCGCCCGCGACGAAGAAGGTGGTCTGGTCCGCGTCGTGCGTTTCCTCGCCGATGTCGTCGCCCGGCTCGATGCTCATCAGCACGATCTGGACGTTCTCGTCGAGATAGACCTCTTTCTGGTACAGCTTGTTCCTGGTCGCGAGCTCGATCATGTCCTTGTTGAAGACGGCCACGGGGTGTCCCTTTGATGGTGGAGCCGCGCTAACCGGCGCGGCGCGAGTCGGGTTCCCGGGTTGCGAACGTACCCGAACGGGTTTAAGTTAGTCAGGTAATTAGTCAGGAGCGATCCGATGGCCTCCATACCCCTTGCCGAAGCGAAGGCGCGTTTGTCCTCCTTGGTGGAGCGCGCGGAAGCAGGAGAAACCGTCGAGATCACGAAGCGCGGTCGCCCTGTTGCGAAGCTGGTCCCCACCGAACCGCCACGCGAGCCGTTTAACTGGGCGGCGCTCGATGCGTTGCACGCAAAGCTGAACGTGCAAGAGGAGTCGGCTGGCGACTTCGTCCGCCGAATGCGCGACGACGACCGCTATTGATGATCTACTGCGACACGTCCGTCATCGTCGCCGCGCTGCTTCCAGGAGTTGAGACCCAGCGCGTGAAGGCATGGCTTCGCGCCCAGCCCGCGGGGGCGCTGGCCATCAGCGATTGGGTGGACACGGAAGTGGCCAGCGCGTTGTCGATCAAGGTCCGCACCGGCGCAGTGTCGCCCGACGGGCGACTTGCAGCCGATCGAACATGGGCGTCGATGGCAAGATCGCTGTTCACGGTCCTGCCGGTCGAGCGGGCGCATTTCGGGCGCGCCGCGCGGTTCGCGGCTTCCCCGGCACCAGCGTTGCGAGGCGGGGACGCGCTGCACCTGGCGATGGCGATCGAGACAGGCGGTATGGCGACGCTGGACAGGCGGTTGCGCGAGGCCTCCACGGTTTATGCTGTGTCTCTGCCGCTCTGAAGGGCACCGCGCCGCGGCAAAGCCGCGTCGTCGATCCTCGCTAATGGCGAGGTCGGCCGAGCGCGCCTAGTCCGCGCGGCTGCAGCGGGGCTGCAGCCTTGCCGGCGCGCTAGTCATCCTCGTCCTCGAACCCCGCCAGGTGCAGTGGCCGCGCACGCATCTGTCGCTGGGCGCACCAATGCACCAGCGCCTCCTCGCGCCCGTGCGTCACCCACACTTCGCGCGGGGAAATCTCGAGCAGCGTGTCGGTCAGCTCGTCCCAGTCCGCATGGTCGGAGAGGATCAGCGGCAGCTCGACGTTCTTCTGCCGCGCGCGCTGGCGCACCCGCATCCATCCGCTCGCCATCGCGGTGATCGGGTCGGGCAGGCGACGCGACCAGCGATCGTTGAGCGCGGAGGGCGGGCATATCACGATATGCCCCGCGACGTCCTTCTTGGCCGCGCCCGTCGCCGGGACCAGCTCGCCAAGCTCGACGCCAAGCTCGGCGTAAAGATCGCAGAGCCGCTGCAACGCGCCATGGATGTAGATCGGCTGCTCATGCCCCCGCGCGCGCAGTTCCGCGATCACCCGCTGCGCCTTGCCGAGCGCGTACGCGCCCACCAGCACGCACCGCTCCGGGTTGGCGTGGAGCGCGGCCAACAGCTTGTCGATCTCGTCGCCCGTGTCCGGGTGGCGGAACACGGGCAGCGCGAACGTCGCCTCCGTCACGAACACGTCGCACGCGACGGGCTGGAAGGCCGCGCAGGTCGGGTCCGCGCGGCGCTTGTAGTCGCCCGACACCACGACCCGCTCGCCCCGCCAGTCGAGCACGATCTGCGCGGAGCCGAGCACGTGCCCGGCGGGGACGAAGCCCACCTCCACCTCGCCGAGGCGGATCGTCTCGCCATAGGCGACCGGGCGCTCCGCCTGCGGGCCATAGCGCGCGGCCATGATCGCGAGCGTCTCGGGCGTCGCCCATACCGCCGCATGTCCACCCCTCGCGTGATCGGCATGACCGTGCGTCACCAGCGCCTGCGCGACCGGCTGCGACGGGTCGATCCAGGCGTCCGCGGGGCGGACATAAATGCCGTGCGGGTGCGGTTCGATCCAGTCGCCGAGCGTCATGGACCCGCTATGCCCGCCCGCACCGCGCTGAGCTAGGATCGAATCCCGCCGCCGCGTCGTTAAGCTCTCGAACCGAAACAATGGGCGCGATGCGATGCAAGGCGGATTTTGGCAAGGTAGTATGTATGGGCTGGTGGTGATCGCCGGGTTCATCATCCTCGGCGCGGCGATCGCCTATGCGATGATCCGCAACCGGCGAACGCCGCGCGAGGAACAGCGCACGGAAGAGGCGACCCGGCGGCTGTACGAGGAAGGCACGGTCGGCGAGGGGCAGGGGCGGCGCGACTGAGCCCTACCGCACCGGTCCCCGCCGCCGCGACCGACGCCCTCCCCGCCCCGCTTGAGCGCTGGTTCGCTTCACGCGGTTGGCGACCGCGGCGGCATCAACTGGAGATGCTGGAGCGCGCGCGCGAGGGTCGCCACGCGTTGCTCGTCGCCGCCACCGGCGCGGGCAAGACGCTGGCGGGGTTCCTCCCCACGCTTGCCGACCTGATCGAGCACCCGCGCGAGGGGCTCCATACGCTGTACGTCTCGCCGCTGAAAGCGCTGGCGGTCGACGTCCAGCGCAACCTGCTCGCGCCGACCGAGGAGATGGGGCTCCCGATCAGCGTCGAGACGCGCAGCGGCGACACGCCGTCCGACCGCAAGGCGCGTCAGCGCGCGCGCCCGCCGCAAATCCTGCTGACCACCCCAGAGTCGCTGTCGCTGCTGCTGAGCTACCCCGACAGCTTCACGATGTTTGCGGGGCTCCAAACGATCATCGTCGACGAGGTCCACGCCTTCGCGACCGGCAAGCGCGGCGACCTCCTGTCGCTGTGCATGGCGCGGCTGCAACGGATTGCCCCCGCGCTACGCCGTGTCGCGCTGTCCGCGACGGTCGCGGACCCTGACGGCTACCGCGCCTGGCTCGCGCCCGACGGCGACATCGACGCGGTCACGATGGTCGAGGGCGAGCCCGGTGCGGACCCGAACATTGCCATCCTCCTCCCCGAAGGCCGTGTTCCCTGGTCCGGCCACTCCGGGCGCTACGCCGCCGAACAGGTGATGGCCGAGATCGAGACGCATCGCACCTCCATCGTCTTCTGCAATACGCGCAGCCTCGCCGAACTCATCTTTCAGGACCTGTGGAAGGTGAATGCGATGGGCCTCCCGATCGGCGTCCATCACGGATCGCTCGCGCGCGAGGCGCGGCGCAAGGTGGAGGGGGCGATGGCGGACGGGAAGCTCCGCGCGCTGGTGGCCACCGCCTCGCTCGACCTCGGGGTCGACTGGGGCGATGTGGATTGCGTGATCCAGATGGGTGCGCCCAAGGGATCGTCGCGCCTGCTCCAGCGGATCGGCCGCGCTAACCATCGGCTCGACGAGGCATCGGAAGCCATTCTCGTTCCCGGCAACCGGTTCGAGTATCTGGAGGCACGCGCCGCGCTCGACGCAGTGGAGGCGGGCGAGCTAGATCCCGACATCTTCCGCCCCGGCGCGCTCGACGTTTTGGCGCAGCATGTCATGGCGCTCGCCTGCGCCGCGCCCTTCCATGCTGCAGATTTGCTGCGCGAGATCCGTGCAGCATTGCCCTACTCCGCCTTAACTGATGACGTGTTCGAACGCGTGCTCGGCTTTATCCGCGACGGCGGTTACAGCCTCAAGGCCTATGACCGGTTCAAGCGGCTGACGCAGGACCCGGACGGCACCTGGCGCATCAGCCACCCGCGCTTCGCGCTCCAGCACCGCCTCAACGCCGGGATTATCGTCGAGGCGACGATGCTCAACGTGCGGTTTCGCAACGGGCGCAATCTCGGCAAGGTCGAGGAAGGCTTCGCCGCGACGCTCAGTCCCGGCGACACCTTCTTTTTCGCCGGGCTCAGCCTCGAGGTCGAGAAGATGGACACGGAGGACCTCGTCGTCCGCGCGACGAGCAAGCCCGCGCGCATCCCGACCTATGGCGGCGCGCGGATGCCGCTGTCGACCAACCTCGCCGATCGCGTGCGCGCGTTCCTCGCCGAGCCTGCCGAGTGGCCGCGTTTCCCCGACGACGTGCGCGAATGGTTGGAGATGCAGGCGCGCCGCTCCGTCCTCCCCCGCCCCGGGCAGCTGCTGGTCGAGACCTTCCCGCGCGAGGGACGGCATTACATGGTCGCGTACAGCTTCGAAGGCTGGAACGCGCACCAGTCGCTCGGGATGCTGATTACCCGGCGGATGGAGACGCAGGGGCTAAAGCCGATCGGTTTCGTGTCGAACGACTACGCGCTCGCCACCTTCGGGCTCAAGCCGATCCGCGACCCCGCCGCTTTGTTCTCCGCCGACATCCTCGAAGACGAGTTCGTCGATTGGGTGCAGGGCTCCGCGCTGCTCAAGCGCGCGTTCCGCGAGGTGGCGGTGATCGGTGGCTTGGTCGAGCGCCAGCACCCCGGCAAGCGCAAAACGGGCCGGCAGGTGAGCTTCTCGACCGACCTCATCTATGACGTGCTGCGCAAGTACGAGCCGACCCATCTGCTGCTCGAGGCCGCCTGGGCCGACGCGCGCGCGCGGATGACCGATGTGGGGCGGCTGGCGCACCTGCTCGACCGCGCGGCTGACACGATGCTGCACGTCGACCTGCCCCGCGTGTCGCCGCTCGCCGTCCCCGTGCTGACGCTGATCGGGCGCGAGCGCGTAGCCACGGGGCTGGCCGACGACGCGTTGCTGATCGAAGCGGAGGCGCTCGCGGCGGAGGCGATGCGCGACGATTGAGCGCGATCCCCGATCCTAGCGCCGGTCCCGCACGCGACTCGCCTTGCCTCGCGAGCGGTCGAGCGTCGCGGGGGCGACGACGTCGACGCGGACCGACACGCCGATCACCTCCTTGATATGGCCGATCAGCGCCCGCGCCATTTCCGGGTGGCAAGCGGCGTCGCTGCCCTGCCGCGCCTCGACGATCACCCGCACCTCGTCCATCCGGTTCGGACGGGTGAGCTCGATGACGAAGTGCGGCGACAGCGCGGGGCAGCGCAGGATCAGCTCCTCGATCTGCGTCGGGAACAGGTTGACGCCGCGCACGATCAGCATGTCGTCGCTGCGCCCGGTGATCCTCGCCATCCGCCGCATCGGCGTGCGCGCGCCGGGGAGCAGCCGAGTCAGGTCGCGCGTGCGGTAGCGGATGATCGGCAGCGCGTGTTTGGTGAGCGAGGTGAGGACCAGCTCGCCCTCCGCCCCATCGGGCAGCACCTCGCCCGTTTCCGGATCGACGATCTCGGGGAGGAAATGATCCTCCCAGATCGTCGGCGCGCGCTCGCCCGCGAACTCCTGCGCGACGCCCGGCCCTATCACCTCCGACAGGCCGTAGATGTCGGTGGCTTGCAGGTCGAACGCGTCCTCGATCTCGCGTCGCATCGCCTCCGTCCACGGTTCCGCGCCGAACATCCCGAGTCGCAGCGAGGAGGCGCGCGGATCCAGCCCCTGCCGGCGGAACTCGTCGAGGATCAACAATGCGTAGCTCGGCGTGACCATGATCGCGTCGGGGGCGAAATCGCCGATCAGCTGCACCTGCCGCTCGGTCTGGCCGCCGCCCATCGGGATCACGGTGCAGCCGAGCGCCTCCGCCCCGCCATGCGCGCCGAGGCCGCCGGTGAACAGGCCATAGCCGTACGCGACGTGCACCTTCATGCCCGCGCGCACGCCCGCCGCGTGGAGGCTGCGCGCGACCAGCGCGGCCCAGGTCGCGAGGTCCTCGCGCGTGTAGCCCACCACCGTCGGCTTGCCGGTCGTACCCGACGACGCATGGATGCGCGCGACCCGCTCGGTCGGCACCGCGAACATGCCGAACGGATAGGTCGCGCGCAGGTCCGCCTTGGTCGTGAACGGGAACCGCGCGAGGTCGGGAAGCGAATGAAGGTCATCAGGCGCGACGCCGTGCGCGTCGAAGGTGCGCGCGTAATGCGGCGAGTTGGCCCGCGCGTGGCGAAGCGTCCAGCGCAGCCGCTCCAGCTGCAGCGCGCGGAGCGCTTCGCCGGTTGCAGGGCCGTAATCCACCCTTCTCAGATCGCGACCATCGTCAGCAGGTCATAGGTCGCGACCGTCTCTCCCTCGCCGTTGCTGACGGTCGCGGCCCAGCGAACCTCGCCATAGTCGTCGTTGCGCTTCGTCTTCGCCTTGACGGTGAGCGCGACCGCGATCGTCCCGCCGGGCGATAGCGGCTTCACGAACCTGAGCGAGTCGAGCCCGGTGTTCGCGAGCACCGGCCCTGGCGCGGGATCGACGAACAGCCCGGCGGCAAAGGAGAGGATCAGGTAACCGTGCGCGACCCGGCCCGGGAAGAAGGGGTTCGCCGCCGCCGCCGCGTCGTCCATATGCGCGTAAAAGGTGTCGCCGGTGAACGCGGCGAAGTGCTCGATGTCCGCCAGCGTGACCGTGCGCGGGGCGGTCCTGATCGTATCGCCGATCGCGAGCTCGTCGAAGCGCCGGCGGAACGGGTGTACCGCGCCCTCTTGCCTTGGCGCGCCGGGAAGCCAGCGCCCGATCACCGCGGAGAGCTGGCGTGGCGAGCCTTGCAGCGCCGAGCGTTGCATGTGGTGTTTGACCCCGCGGATGCCCCCCATCTCCTCACCGCCGCCCGCGCGGCCCGGGCCGCCATGGATGAGGTTGGGGAGCGGCGAGCCGTGCCCGGTCGACTCGCGCGCGCTGTCGCGGTCGATCACGACGATGCGTCCGTGATAGGCCGCCGCGCCGAGCACGAACGCGCGCGCGGTCGCCGGGTCATGGGTGAACAGCGACAGCGCCAGACTCCCCTGCCCCCGATTCGCGAGCGCGATCGCATCGTCGAGGTCGCGATACGGCATCAGCGTGGAGACGGGGCCGAACGGCTCGATGTCGTGGACCAGCCGGGCCGACCAAGGATCGTCGGCGCGGAACAACAGGGGCGAGATGAACGCGCCCGCGCCCGGCTCCGCTCCCTTGGCATCGACATGGTCGGGGTCGCCGAACGCCAGCCGCGCCTCGGTCGCAAGCTCCTTCGCCTTGGCGCGCACGTCGGCGAGCTGGCCCATGCTGGCGAGCGCGCCCATGGTGACGCCCTCGACCTGCGGGTCGCCCACCACGACCTTGCCCAGCGCCTCGGCCAAGGCCGCTTCCGCCGCTTCGAGACAGGCGGCGGGCACGAACGCGCGGCGGATCGCCGTGCATTTCTGCCCCGCCTTGGTCGTCATCTCCCGCACCACTTCCTTCACAAACAGGTCGAACTCGGGCGTACCCGGCGCGGCGTCGGGGCCGAGCACGGTGGCGTTCAGAGAATCGCGCTCGGCGATGAAGCGCACCGCCTCGCGCGCGATGACGGGGTGTGATTGCAGCTTCTGCGCGGTGTCGGCGGAGCCGGTAAACGAGACGAGGTCCTGCCCGGTGAGATGATCGAACAGGTCGCCGACCCCGCCGACGATCAGCTGCAGCGCGCCCGCAGGCAGCACGTCCGCCTCCACCATGATCCGCACCGCCGCCTCGGTGACATAGGCGGTCTGCGAGGCGGGCTTGACGATGACCGGCATGCCCGCGAGCAGCGACGGCCCGAGCTTCTCCAGCATCCCCCAGACCGGGAAGTTGAACGCGTTGATCTGCACCGCGACGCCGTGGCGCGAGGTGTAGACGTGCTGGCCGACGAACGTGCCGCGCTTGCCGATCGGTTCCATGTCGCCGTCGATCAGAATCACGTCGTCGGGCAGCTCGCGGCGGCCCTTGGATGCGATGGCGAACAGTGTCCCCGCGCCGCCCTCGATGTCGATCCAGTTGTCCGCGCGCGTGCCGCCCGTCGCCCAGGACAGCGCGTACAGCTCATCCTTGCGCGCCATCACCGCCTCGGCGAGCGACTTGATCATGCGCGCGCGGGCGTGGAAGGTCATCGCCCTCAGCGCCGGGCCGCCGACGCGGCGCGCGTGGCCCAGCATCGCGGCGAAGTTCAGCCCCTGGCTGCCCGTCTCCGCCACCACCTGGCCGGTGACGGCGGAGCGCAGCTGCGCGGTGCCGCCGGTCGCGGCGACCCACTGGTCCGAGGCATAATTGAGCAGGGTCCTGGTCATGGCTTCTCGCGGTCCATGTCGGAAGCGACATCGCGCGCGCTATGGCCTAAGCAGCCCGCCTCGCGCAATTTCGTCGAAAGAGAGCCATGCCCGAAGCCTTCATCTGCGACGCCGTCCGTACCCCGGTGGGCCGCTATGGCGGCGGGCTGGCGGAGGTGCGCGCGGACGATCTGGCGGCGGTGCCGCTGCGCGCGTTGAAGCACCGTAACGCGCACGTCGACTGGGAAGCGCTCGACGACATCTATCTTGGCTGCGCGAACCAGGCGGGCGAGGACAATCGCAACGTCGCGCGGATGGCGGCATTGCTCGCGGGGCTGGGCGAGAGCGCGCCAGGGAGCACCGTCAACCGGCTCTGCGGATCGGGGCTGGACGCGGTGCTGATGGCGGCGCGCGCGATCAAGGCGGGCGAGGCCGAGCTGATGATCGCGGGCGGTGTCGAGAGCATGACGCGCGCGCCGTTCGTGACGCCAAAGGCGGAGACCGCCTTCAGCCGCTCAAACACCGTATACGACACGACGATCGGCTGGCGGTTCGTCAACAAGCAGCTGAAGCATGAATACGGGATCGATTCGATGCCCGAGACCGCGCAGAACGTCGCCGACGAGTTTCAGGTCACGCGCGAGGACCAGGACAAGTTCGCCGCCGAGAGCCAGCGCCGCGCCGCCGCCGCGATCGCGTCGGGTCGCTTCGCCGCCGAGATCGTCGCGGTCCACATCCCGCAAAAGAAGGGCGATCACCTCACCGTCGAGCGCGACGAGCATCCGCGCGCGACCAGCGTCGAGGCGCTCGCCAAGCTGAAACCGATCGTCCGCCACGACGGCAGCGTCACCGCGGGCAACGCGTCGGGCGTCAACGACGGTGCCGCGGCGCTGATCATCGCCAGCGAGGCGGCGGCGGCGAGGCACGGCCTCACCCCGCGCGCGCGCATCGTCGGCGGCGCGGTCGCGGGCGTCGCGCCGCGCATCATGGGCATAGGGCCCGCGCCCGCGTCGGAAAAGCTGCTCGCGCGGCTCGGGCTCAAGATCGGCGAGATTAACGTGGTCGAGTTGAACGAGGCGTTCGCCAGCCAGGGGCTGGCAGTGCTGCGCCGGCTCGGGCTCCCCGACGATGCCGACCACGTCAACCCCAACGGCGGCGCGATCGCGCTCGGCCACCCGCTCGGCATGTCGGGCGCGCGGCTCGCGCTCACCGCGACGGAGGAACTGGCGCGGCGCGACGCGCGCTATGCCTTGTGCACCATGTGCATCGGCGTCGGCCAGGGCATCGCGGCGGTGCTGGAAAAAGCGTGAGCCGGTTTGTTGGGCAGGCGAACCGCCCAACCTATATCGGACGGATAAGATAAGTCGGAGAGCGAGATGTATACGACCGAACTCAAGGGCGGCGCGGCACCGGTGTCGATCGACCGCGAGGACCCGGACAAGGTCGCGGCGTTCGAGGCGCGGGTCGCGGCGGACGAGTTCATCGAGCCCAAGGACTGGATGCCCGAAGCCTATCGCAAGACGCTGGTGCGCCAGATCAGCCAGCACGCGCATAGCGAGATCGTCGGCATGTTGCCCGAAGGGAACTGGATCACCCGCGCGCCGTCGCTGCGCCGTAAGGCGGTGCTGCTCGCCAAGGTGCAGGACGAGGCCGGGCACGGCCTGTACCTCTACTGCGCCGCCGAGACGCTGGGCACCAGCCGCGACCAGATGACGGAAGCGCTGCTGGCGGGCAAGGCGAAGTATTCGACCATCTTCAACTATCCCACGCTGACCTGGGCGGACATGGGCGCGATCGGCTGGCTGGTCGACGGCGCGGCGATCATGAACCAGGTGCCGCTCCAGCGGACCAGCTACGGCCCCTATGCCCGCGCGATGGTCAAGGTGTGCAAGGAGGAAAGCTTCCACCAGCGCCAGGGTTATGAGATCACCATGGTGCTGGCGAACGGCACCCCCGAGCAGCGCGCGATGGCGCAGGATGCGCTCAACCGCTGGTGGTGGCCGTCGATCATGATGTTCGGCCCGCCCGACGAGAACTCGCCCAATACCGCGCAGTCGATGCGCTGGCGGATCAAGCGCGACACCAATGACGAGCTGCGCCAGAAGTTCATCGACGCCACCGTCCCGCAGGCCGAGTATCTGGGCCTCACCATCCCCGACGCCGACCTCAAGTGGAACGAGGAAGCGAACGAGGGGCGGGGCGGCTACGACTATGGCGCGATCGACTGGGACGAGTTCTACGCGGTGGTGCGCGGCGAGGGCCCGGTCGCCAAGGAGCGGATGAAGGCGCGCCGCGACGCCTGGGAGAACGGCGCATGGGTGCGCGAGGCGGCGGAGGCGTATGACGCCAAGCGCCGCGCCCGGCTCGCGGCGTAACCGATGAGCCGCGACTGGCCGCTCTGGGAAGTGTTCATCCGCTCCAAGGGCGGGCTTGCCCACAAGCATGTCGGCTCGGTCCACGCGCCCGACCCGGAGCTGGCGATCCGCCACGCGCGCGACGTCTATACGCGCCGGCTGGAGGGCGTCAGCATCTGGGCAGTGCGCTCGGCGGACATCGTCGCCTCCGACCCGGCGCAGGCGGGCGAGCTGTTCGATCCCGCGGAGAGCAAGGTCTACCGCCACCCGACCTTCTACGACATCCCGGCGCAAGTGAAGCACATCTGATGCCCTCGCTTCCCCCTATCCGGCCCGAGGACGAGGCCGCCGCCGCCCACGCCTCGCACGCCGGGGTGTTCGACGCGCCCGCCGAGCTGCCGCATCGCGACGCGCTGGTCGAGTATCTGCTGCGGCTCGGCGACGACCCGCTGATCCTCGGCCAGCGGCTGACCGAATGGTGCGGCCACGCGCCCGCGCTCGAGGTCGATCTCAGCCTCGCCAACATCGCGCTCGACCTTCTCGGGCAGGCGACCCTGTTCCTCGCCGCGGCGGCCGATCTGGAAGGGCGAGGGCGCGACGCGGACGCGCTGGCGTTCCGCCGTGACGTGCTCGCGTTCCGCAACTGCCTGCTGGTCGAACAGCCCAATGGCGATTTCGCGCGCACGATCGCGCGCCAGTTCCTGTTCTCCACCTTCCAGCTCCCGTTCCTCCGGGCGCTGATCGGCAGCCGCGAGCCGCGCATCGCCGAGGTCGCGGCCAAGGCGGTGAAGGAGGCGACCTACCATGCCGAGCTGTCCGCCGACTGGGTCATCCGGCTGGGCGATGGAACGCCCGACAGCCGCGAGCGGATGATCGACGGGCTCGACTGGTGCTGGCGCTTCGTCGACGAGCTGTTCGGGATGGACGACATCGAGCGGACGTTGGTCGATGCTGGGGTCGCGGTCGACCGTTTCGCGCTGCGCCCCGCGTTCGACGCGACGGTCGAGCGCGTGCTCACCGAGGCGACCCTGCCGTTGCCGGTCTACCCGCGCGCGGTGGTGGGCGGGCGCGTCGGGCACCATAGCGAGCATCTCGGGCATCTCCTCGCGGTGATGCAGTATCTGCCGCGGACCTATCCCGACGCGCGCTGGTGATGACCGGCGTCGAGGACCGGGTGATGGCGGTGCTGGGCACCGTGCTCGACCCGGAAGTGCCGGTCGTGTCCGTCGTCGACCTCGGCATCGTGCGCGGGGTGCGCGCGGACCCGCCGGCGGTGCTGCTCACCCCCACCTATACAGGTTGCCCCGCGACGCTGGCGATCGAACAGGCGGTCCGCGCCGCGCTCGACGCGGCGGGGTTCGGGAGCTTGCGGATCGAGACGGTGCTGTCGCCGCCCTGGACCACCGACTGGATCACCGATCGCGGACGCCAACAGCTCAAGGACTACGGCATCGCGCCTCCGCCCAAGGGTGCGACCGCGCGCTCGCTCAAGGGCACCGACCTCGTCGAGTGCCCGCGTTGCGCGTCGGTCGACACGCGCGAGATCAGCCGCTTCGGGTCGACACCGTGCAAGGCGCTCTGGCAGTGCCGCGCCTGCCACGAGCCGTTCGACCGTTTCAAATGCCATTAGGAGAGGTCGGGTGCCGTCCAACTTCCACCCGCTGCGCGTCGCCGGGGTCCGGCGCGAGATCGACGATGCGGTCTCGCTCGAACTGGAGGTGCCGCCCGAGCTGCGGGACGCGTTCCGCTTCACCCCCGGCCAGCACCTGACGCTACGCGCCGAGATCGGCGGGGAGGATGTGCGGCGCAATTATTCGGTCTGCGCCGCCCCGCACGAGGGCGAGCTGCGGGTCGCGGTGAAGCGCGTCGCGGGCGGCGTGTTTTCCGCTTACGCGAACGAGGTGCTCCGCCCCGGCGACACGCTGGAGGCGATGACGCCGCACGGCAGCTTCACCTGGACCTTCGACCCGGCGCAGTCGCGCGCCTATGTCGGCTTCGCGGGCGGCTCGGGCATCACGCCGGTGCTGTCGCTGCTCAAGACCGCGCTGGAGGTCGAACCGGGAAGCAGCTTCACGCTGCTGTACGGCAATCGCGGCTCGGGCTCGATTATGTTCTTGGAGGAGCTGGCAAACCTCAAGAATCGCTTCATCGACCGGTTGCAGATCTACCATTTCCTCGAGGACGAGGCGGAGGAGGTGGAGCTGTTCAACGGCCGGCTCGACAGCGGCAAGATCGGCGAGGTGCTCGGATCGCTAGTCGACCCCGCAGCGATCGACGTCGCCTTTATCTGCGGCCCGGGGCCGATGATGGACGCCGCCGAGGCCGGGCTGCTCGGCGCGGGCGTGGCCCGGGACCGTATCCTGATCGAGCGGTTCACCATCGGCACCGTTTCCGCCGCTGATGTCGCGCGCGCGCGCGACCTGGAGCAACAGGCCGTGGACCGCCGGGTGCAGCTGACGCTGGAGGGCCGCCGACGGCTGGTCACGTTCGATGCCGACCAGCGCAACATCCTCGACGCCGCGCGCGCCGCCGGCCTGCCCGCGCCGTTCGCGTGCAAGGCGGGCGTCTGCGCCACTTGCCGCGCGAAGTTGACGGCGGGCCGGGTCGAGATGCTCCGCAACTACGGCCTCAGCGAGGCGGAGGTCGCGGCAGGCTATGTGCTCACCTGTCAGGCGGTGCCGCTCACCGACGACGTCGCGCTCGACTACGACGCCTGAGCGGGCCCCGTCAGCCGTCGAGCGGCCAGCCCTCGATCACCTCGACGAACCGCGACAGCCAGCCATTGGTCTGATGCCCGTCGACGACGCGGTGGTCGATAGTCAGCGAGACGTAGCACATCGGGCGGATCTGGATGGTGTCGATACCGTCGACCTCGCGGACGACCACGCGCTTTTCGAGCTTGCCGATGCCGAGGATCGCGGATTGCGGCTGGTTGATGATGATCGGCGTCGCGAGCAGCGAGCCCGACACGCCATGGTTCGAGATGGTGAAGGTGCCGCCACGCATGTCGGCGGGCGTCAGCTTCCTGGCGCGGGCGCGCGCGGTGAGGTCGGTCAGCGCGGAGGCGACGCCGAGCAGCGACAGCGTCTGCGCGCGCTGCACGACGGGGACCACGAGTCCCTCATCGCCGAGCGCGGTGCCGACGCCGACGCCGACATCAGCGTACACCTCCAGCCGGTCGTCGAACCAGCGGCTGTTGATGGTCGGCGCGACCCGCATCGCCTCGACCGACGCGGCGACGAAATAGGCGGTGAAGGTGAGCTTCGCCCCCTGCTCCTCGAACGCCGCCTTGTATTTGCGCCGGTGCGCCGTGATCGCGCTGAGGTCGCACTCGAACACGGCGGTGACGTGCGGCGCAACCGTGACCGAGTTGAGCATGTTCTGCGCGATCGCGACGCGCATCCGGTCGTGCGGGATCGTGCGGACGCCCGCAAGCTGCGCGACCTCCGGCGTAACGGGCGGCGATGCGGGAGCGGCGCGGTTAGCTACCGCGCGATCGACGTCCGCACGGGTGAGGCGACCGCCGCGACCCGTGCCGGCGATGCTGGCGGGGTCGACCCCATGCTGCTGCACCGCGCGGCGGACGCTGGGCGACAGCGCGCCGGGCGCGGCCTGCGCGGGCGCGGGTGCGGCAGTGGGCACATCTCCGCTGATCGCCAGTCCGCTCTCCGCCTCGCCATCGGACGCTTCCGGCGCGGCGGCGGTTGCCTCGCCCAGCCGCCCCAGCACCGTGCCGGGCACCGCCTCCGCATCGGTGTCGAGCAATATCTCCGCCAACACGCCCGCCGCCGTCGCGTGGACCTCCTGCGTGACCTTGTCGGTCTCCAGCTCCACCAGCGGATCGTTGACCGCGACCGCGTCGCCGACCTGCTTCAGCCAGGCGCGGACGACCGCCTTGGTACCCTCTTGCTCGAACGGAACGAGGATGTCGGCCATCGTTAGAACCCCACCAGTTCGTCGATCTTGGCGCGGATGCGCTCGACGGACGGCACCGCCCAGTCGAGCAGCACCGGGTTATGCGGGCTGGGGATATCGGGCATGGTCAGCCGCGCGACCGGCGCGTCGAGGTCCATGAACGCCTCGTCCGCCACCACCGCCGCGATCTCCGCGCCGAAGCCGGCGGTCTTGAGGTCTTCGTGGACGATCAGGCACCGCCGCGTGCGCCGGACGGAGGCGAGCACCGCCCCACGGTCCCACGGCATCAGCGTGCGAAGGTCGATCACGTCCGCCGATCGGCCCTCGACCGCCGCTTCGCAGCGCGGGACCATCGCGCCCCAGGTGACGATCGTGATGTCGTCCCCCGCCACGGTCCTCTTCGCCCGCCCGAACGGCAGCGCGTAATCGTCGCCCGGCCAGGGCCGCCGCGCCCAAGCATCGTCGAGCATCGCGCGATGCTCGAAGAAGATCACCGGGTCGTTGCCACGCAGCGCGCTCCGCAACAGCCCCACCGCGTCCTCCGCGTTCGACGGCACCGCGACCATCCAGCCCGGCGTGTGGACGAACGCGACCTCGTTGGTCTGGCTATGCCACGGGTCGCCGCATTTGAAGAACCCGCCCGGCACGCGCAGCACCATCGGCGCGGCGAAGCGGTTGTTGGTCCGCCAGCGCATCGAGCCGCAATCGTTGATTTGCTCAGTCGCGGGCTCCGCATATTTGCGAAACTGGATTTCGGGCACGGGCACCAGCCCCGCCAGCGCCATGCCGACCGCGCGCCCGACGATGCCTTCCTCGGACAGGCTGGTATCGAAGACGCGGCGGTCGCCGAACTTCTCCTGCAATCCCAGCGTCACCGCATGGACGCCGCCCTTCGGCCCGATGTCCTCGCCGAACAGCACGACGCGGTCGTTAATCGTCATCTCACCGTCGAGCGTGCGGCGGATCGCGGTGACCATGTTGATCCGCTGCCCCTCCGGGCGCGGCTCGGTGCTCGAAGCAGGGGGCGTGTAGCCGCGCGTCCATTGCCCGCCCATTGTCTGCAACGCGCCCGGTTCGGCGAAGACGTGGCGCGTCACCGTCTCGGGGGCGGCGACCGGGCGGGCCTCAGCCCGCTCTCGCGCAGCCTCCGCGTCCGCCTTGGCCTGCGCCTCGATGGCGTCCCACTCGCCCTCGTCGAGCAACGGCTCCAGATACGACCGGAGCTTTGGAAGCGGATCACGCGCCCATTCGGCGGCGACGAACGCTTCCGACTTGTACGTCTGCGTGTCCTGAAAGCTGTGTCCCTGCAATCGCGGCACCGTCAGCCTGAGCAGGCACGGGCCCTCGCGCCTGCGGACATGCGCCACCGCCTCGTCCACCAACGCCGCCGCCTCAGCGGGCTCGGTCCCGTCGCCCGAGAGGATGTGCAGCCCACCAAAGCTCGCTAGGTTCGCCGCGATGTTCCCGCCCGGCGTCTGGAAACTCGAAGGGACCGAGATGCCGTAGCCATTGTCCTCGATGTAGAACAGCATCGGCAGCTGTTGCGTGGTGGCGATCGTCAGCGCGGCCCAGAAGCCGTTGGTCGCGACCGACGCCTCACCGCCCAATACCACCGCTATCGCGTGTTCGTGCCCCGGCGAGCCAAGCACCTCGCGGTGATACTCGATCGCCTGCGCCCAGCCCGCGGTCGGCGTATATTGCGCGCCCACCCCGCCACACATCGGCAGCGCCGACGCACCGGTCATGTTCGGATAGTTGAACACCACGCCGATGTCGCGCCCATCCGAATAGCCGCCCGCCCGCCCCATCGACGAGCCCAGCGCATCCGCCACATCGACGCCCAGCGACAGCAGCAGCGGACGCGACCGGTAATAGCCACACGCCGCGTCGCGCGGGTCGTCCAGCCGCTGACCCAGCAGCACCTGCGCCATGTCGTGCCCGCGCGCGGAGAACTGGTACAGCACCTTCTTCTCCGGCACGAGCCGCGTTTCCTCCATCGCGTCGAGCGCGCGCGACAGCTGGACGAGGTACGCGACGCGCCGCCAGTCGCGGGACTGGTCGGGCGCATTGCGACGGGTGGCGTCGCCCGCGACGGGCGACACGCTTTCCTGTTGGTGCATCCCGCCGGATTATGACCCCGCCGGGGGGCGGGCAAGCCTAGCCAGCGGTCGGGAACACGTCAGCCAGCGCGGCGACGAACGGCGCGACGGTGGCGGGGGTGAGCCCGGCGATGTTGATCCGGCCCGACGACGGCATGTACACGCCATGCCGCTCGCGCAGCAACGCCACGTCCGCGGGCGTCAGCGGGAGCATTCCGAACAGCCCATGCTGCCCTTCGAGATAGGACAATCGCGCGTCCGCCCCCGCCAGCGCGCGCCGTACCGAGCGGATGCGCGCGCTCATCGCATCCAGTTCCTCGCGCCAGTCGCGCTCGAGCCCGGGGTCGGCGAGGATCGCGGCGACCACCGCGGCGCCATGGTCGGGCGGCATCGACCAGTTCGCGCGGGACAGCGCCAGGAGGTTCGATTGCACCACCTCCGCCCCCGCCGCGGACGCCGAGCGCACGAACAGCGCGCCGACCCGCTCGCGGTACAGGCCGAAATTCTTGTCGCACGAATAGGCGATCAGTGCCTCATCCGCCGCCCCGAACACGAGCCGCGCCCCCGCCGCATCCGCGTCAAGGCTCACGCCCAGTCCCTGATAGGCCATGTCGATCAGCGGCACGACGCCGCGCGCCGCCACCAGCGCCGCCACCGTCGCCCATTGCTCCGCATCGAGATCGGCCCCGGTCGGGTTGTGGCACGAAGCGTGGAGCAGCACGACATCGCCGGGACGCGCCTGCCCGAGCGCGGCCATCATCGCGTCGAAGCGGATGCGCCGCGTCGCCGCGTCGTAATAGGGATAGCCGATCCGCTCGAGCCCGGCGGCGCGCAGGATGGGCGCATGGTTGGGCCAGGTCGGCTCGCCGACATGGACGCGCGCACCCGGTCGCGCGGCGGCGATCAGCTCGGCGGCGAGGCGCAGCGCGCCCGTTCCGCCCGGGGTCTGCACCGTGCTCAGCCGCGCGCCGGCGCGCGCGTCGCCGAATACGATCGGCTCCAGTGCGTGGAGGAACGCGATGTTGCCTTCCGGCCCCAGATACGCCTTGGTCGACTGGTCGCGCACCAGGCGTTGTTCGGCGGCGGAGACGGCGCGGAACACCGGCGTCGCGCCCGCCTCGTCGCGATAGACGCCCACGCCGACGTCGATCTTGCCCGCGCGCGCGTCGCGGGCATAGGCACCGATCAGCGCCAGCAGCGGATCGGGCGGACGCCGCTCCAGCGCTTCGAACAGCGATTGCGAACTCATGGCGCGGCGCATAGCATCGAACGTCGCGCCCACCATAGCGCCGCCCTCACTTGCCGCCGCGGTAGCCGCGATCGGGCGCGCGCACCGGCGGCGCGTCTTCCCAGCCGCCGCCCAGCGCCTTGAACAGGCTGACCTGCGCGTCGGCCCGATCGGCGCGCGCCTGCGCCAGCTG
>CALMGC010000136.1:0-9500 GCA_937863505.1 uncultured Sphingomonadales bacterium
AATGCGAATGGGCGTGGAGGTGCGCGCGGCGCTGGACGCGCTCCGCCGCGAGGGTGCGCGCGTCGCGGTGGGCGGGTTCGGCAGCGGGCAATGCACTCTGGCGCGGCTGCGCGAGCTGCCCGTCGACCGGGTCAAGCTCGACCGCGCGCTGATCGCCGACATCGCGGTCGACGCGCGCGCGCGGGCGGTGGCGCAGGCGGTGGTGGGGCTGGTCCACGGGCTCGGTTGCGAGGCGGTGGCCGAGGGTGTGGAGACGGCGGCGCAGGTGCAGATGCTGCGCGTGATCGGCTGCGACGTGCTGCAAGGCTATGCGGTCGCGCCGCCGATGGAGGAGGATGCGCTGCTCGCCTGGATGGCGGACGCGCCCGCGCGGGCGATGATGTCCGCATAGATGCGGGTCAGGAGGCAGAGGTCTTCGACCGCGACCGCCTCGTCGACCTGGTGCATCGTCGCGTTGAGCAGACCGAGCTCGACTGTCGGGCAGAGCTTTGAGAGGAACCGCGCGTCCGAGGTGCCGCCGGTGGTGGACAGCTCGGGCACGGCGCCGGTGCAGGCGGTGATCGCGTCGGCAACCAGCGCGGAAAGCGGGCCGGGCCGGGTCAGGAACGCCTCGCCCGACACGCGCCCGCGCACGGTGGCCTGCGGCGCGTGGCGGTGGACCAGCGTGGCGACCCGCTCGACCAGCGCCTCGCCGCGTTGTTCATCGTTGAAGCGGATCGACAGCCGCGCGGCGGCGCGCGCGGGGATGACGTTGGCGGCCGGGTTGCCGACATGGAGGTCGGTTATCTCGATGTTCGACGCCTGGAACCAGTCATTGCCATGGTCGAGCACGAGCGTTTCTACCTCAGCCAGCGCGGCGACGAGCGAGGGAATTGGGTTGTCGGCGAGATGCGGATAGGCGACGTGGCCCTGCCGCCCGGGAACGTCGATCCAGATGTTGACCGAGCCGCGTCGGCCGATCTTGATCGTGTCGCCGAGCCGGTGCGCCGAGGTGGGCTCGCCGACGAGGCACAGGTCGGGGCGGATGCCGCGCTCGCCCAGCCGGTCGATGATCGCGCGGGTGCCGTAGGTCGCGGGGCCTTCCTCGTCGCCGGTCAGCAACAGGCAGGTCGCGCCGCTCTCCCGCCCGCAGGCGGCGATGAACGCAGCGACTGCGCCCTTCATGTCCACCGCGCCGCGCCCGTAGAGCAGCTCGCCCCGAATCTCGGGCGCAAAGGCGTCGGCGGTCCATCCCTCGCCCGGCGGCACCACGTCTAGATGCCCGGCGAATGCGAGCAGCGGGCCGGGGCCGGGGCGGAGCGCGATCATGTTCTCGACCGGGCCATCGGGTGCGTCGCCGCTCACGAACCGTTCGACCGCGAAGCCGAGCGGGACCAGCGCCGCCTCCGCCACGTCGAACACCTCCCCACCCGCGGGCGTGACACTGGAGCAGGCGAGCAGCGCCTTGGCGAGCGCGACCGGGTCGGGCAGGATGGTCACGGGAGGACTCCATGCCCAAGCTCGACCTGGACTCGATGCCGCAAACCAATTGCACGGGCTATCCGCCGCCGTTCGATGCGCCGGTGCATGGCCGCTGGTACCGCCGCCTCGCGCCCGCGGGAGGGTTGACCGATTTCGGCGTGAGCCATGTGACGCTGAAGCCGGGCGCATGGTCCTCGCAGCGCCACTGGCATCGCGGCGAGGATGAGTTCTTGGTCATGCTCACAGGCGAGGCGGTGCTGGTCGACGACGCGGGCGAGCACGCGATTAGACCCGGCGATTGCGTCGCTTTTCCCAAAGGAGAAGGGAACGGCCACCACCTCCAGAACCGGACCGGCGTTGACTGCAGCTTCGTCGTGGTCGGCGGCGGGCAGCCGTTGGGGGGCGACTATCCCGACATCGACATGCGCTTCACCGCCGACGGGCGCTACGTACATGACGACGGCACCGAGTACGAGGCGCGGCGCATCTAGGCGGTCGCCGGCTGTTCGAACTGCTCGATCACCCAATCCTCCTCCTGCGCGCCCGCGATCCAGTCCTGCATGAACGGGTGGTTCAGCACCGCGTCGAGATACGGCAGCGCGAAACGCGCGATCGGCAGCTGATAGGTGACGATGCGCGTGCAGACGGGCGCATACATGATGTCCGCCGCGCCGAACGCGCCGAATAGGAACGGCCCCGTCCCGCCCCAGCGCGCCCGCGCCTGCGCCCACAGCTCCATGATGCGTTGCAGGTCGGCGAGCACGTCGTCATCGGGGCGGCGGGCGGGAAAGACCTGGCGGATGTTCATGCTGTGCTTGCGTCGGAGCGCGGCGAAGGAGGAGTGCATCTCCGCCGCCATCGACCGCGCCATCGCGCGCGCGGCGTCGTCGGCGGGCCAGAAGCGCTCGCGCCCGACCTTGTCCGCGAGATATTCGATGATCGCGAGGCTGTCCCACACCACCGCCTCGCCATCCCACAGGATCGGCACCTTGCCCGACGAGGGCGCGAACTCGTCCCCCGCGCGCCGCCTGTCCCAGTCGCCGTCATAGAGCGGAACGACCACCTCCTCGAACAGCAGCCCCGATTGCTTGCACGCGAGCCAGCCGCGCAGGGACCAGGAGGAATAGGCCTTGTTGCCGATGATCAGACGCATGACACCGCTTTGACTAGCGTTTCGCATTCTCTCAAGCACGTATTGTAATTTCAATCGCCGACGGTTGTACGCCAAACGTGCGACTAAGGGCGAGCTTCGCATCCGCAATGGTAAGATCATTAGACGGCGCCGTCGCCGGCGGGACAAGCTCCGCTTTCGGCATGGGTTGGAAGGTCAGAGCATCAAAGTTGATATCGGGATAGTCGTCAGTTGTCCAATAGGCGACTGGATTCCGTCCCTCCCATTGGTCTGGAAACGAGCAGGGTGCATATTCGCTAAAAACCAAGAGCCATCGTCCGTCGTGATTCGTAGACGGGACCACGTCCGAAATTTTCCCTACCAAGAACGCTGTTCCATGCTCAGTATTGTCTTCGGCTTCTCGTGTGTTCGCGTTGCGGCAAACCACGGCATAAGTGCAGCCTTTGGCTCTCTGGCGGCTTAGCGCCCAAGATTGACTTCCACCTGTGTCCAAGATCGTCTGGACTGACTTGTAGGTGAGCACCGATATGACGTTCTCAACCATGTGCGTTCTCCTTCTCTCAAGCAGATACGCATTCCGGAGTCCGCCGTCAATATACCCGCATAACGTATTTTACCCCACCCCCTCCACCACCGCCGCGCGCAGGTCGGGGATGCCGAGACCGGTCTCGCTGGAGGTGGCGAGGATGTCGGGATGCGCGGCGGGGCGCTTGCGCGCCTCGGCGGCGGTCTCTTCGGTCACGCGGGCGAGCTCGGTGGGTTTGATCTTGTCCGCCTTGGTGAGGACGACCCGATAGCTCACCGCCGCGCGATCGAGCATCGCCATGATCTCGCGGTCGACCTCCTTCACGCCGTGCCGCGCGTCGATGAGCAGCAGGGTGCGCTTCAGCGCCTGACGCCCGCGCAGGAAGTCGTTGACGAGGAAGCGCCAGCGGCGGACCACGTCGGGCGGTGCCTTGGCGAAGCCGTAACCGGGCATGTCGACCAGCCGCAGCAGCGGGGGCCCATTCTCGCCTCCACCGACATCGAAGAAGTTGAGTTCCTGCGTCCGCCCCGGCGTGTTGGACGTGCGCGCGAGCGCGTTGCGCCCGGTGAGCGCGTTGAGCAGCGACGACTTGCCGACATTGGACCGCCCGGCGAACGCGACCTCGGGCGCGACCGCGTCAGGCAGGTGCTGGAGCGCAGGGGCCGAGCGGAGGAACGCGACCGGCCCAGCAAACAGCTTGCGGGCGCGTTCGAGAAGGTCGGGGTCGAGCTCCTCCGCGGACGCCATCACTTCGCGGCCGCGGTCTTGAGGACCGGATGGCGCGAATAGAGAAAGCGCTGCTGCACCAGCGTCAGCAGGTTGTTGGCGACATAATAGACCTGCAACCCGGCCGCGAGCGGCGCGAAGAACAGCATCATCATCCACGGCATGATCGTCATCACCTGCTGCTGCGCCGGATCGGTGGGGGCGGGGTTGAGCCGCATCTGCAACCACATGGTGACACCGAGCAGGATCGCGAGCACGCCCAAGTGGAGCAGCCCGGGCGGGTCGAACGGCAGCAAGCCGAACAGGTTGACCGGCGTCAGCGGATCGGGCGCGCTCAGGTCCTTGATCCACAGCGCGAACGGCTGGTGCCGCATTTCGATCGAGGTCAAGAGCACCTTGTAGAGCGCGTAGAAGATCGGGATCTGGAGGAAGGCGGGCAGGCATCCCGCGACCGGGTTCACCTTCTCCTGCTTATACAGCGCCATCACCTCCTGCTGCTGGCGTTGGCGGTCGTCCTTGTAGCGCTCCTGCAGCGCCTTCATCTTGGGCTGGATCGCGCGCATCGACGCCATGGAGGCGAACTGGCGGTTGGCGACCGGGAACAGCAGCGCCTTGATCGTCAGCGTCAGCAGCACGATCGCGAGGCCGAAATTGCCGACATGGCGGAACAGCCAGTCGAGATAAGTGAAGATCGGCTTCTCGATGAACTCGAACCAGCCCCAATCGACTGCCTTGCCGAAATGCTGGATGCCGAGGTCGTTTTGGTACGCGTCGAGGCGCCGCACCTCCTTGCCGCCCGCGAACAGGCGGGTGGTGGTGGAAAGCGCCTGCCCCGGACGCAGCGGCTTGGGGGCGAGCGCGACGTCGGCCTGGAACTGGTCGGTGCCGGCGGCGCGGAAGGTCGCGTGGACCGGCTGACGCTGGTCGGGGATCAGCGCGGCGAGCCAATATTTGTCGCCGAAGCCGAGCCAGCCGCCGGTGGTGTCGAAGGCATTCGCGCCGCCTTGGGTGTCGTTGCCGAACAGCCGTCCGAAGAAGCCGGGCTGCTTGCCCTGGAGGTTGGCGTAGTCGATCGAGTAGTTGGCGGCGTTGTTGAACACACCGACCGGGCCGACATGGTTGGTCCAGGTGCCGACATCCTTGGACGCGCCCGCGCGCGAAAGCAGCGCATAAGGGCGCACGCTGATCGGCTTCGCGCCCGCGTTGCCTACGGCTTGCGTCACCGTGAACATGAAATGCTCGTCGACCGCAACGCGCAACGTGAAACGCTGCCCCGCCAGGCTGGTCCAGCGCAGCGTCACGGGGCGAGCGGGGGTGAGCACGGGCGCGTCGGCGGTCCAGATCGTGTCCGCGCCGGGCGCGGCGACGCCGTCGCCCGACCAGCCGAACTGCGCGAAATAGGCGTCCGCCGCGCCCGAGGGGGCGAGCAGGCGCACGGGTTGCGCGTTTTTCGACAGGTCCTGCTTGTATTGCGTGAGCACGAGGTCATCGACGCGCGCGCCGCGGAGCGCGATCGAGCCTGACAGTTCGGGCGTCTGGATGCGGACGCGCGGGCTCTGCGCCAGCACTTGCGCCAACGGGTGAACGGCGCTCCCCGGCGCGGCCGCGACCGGGTCCGCGCGCGGGTTGGGCAGCGGCTGCGACCGGCCGTTGACCACGCGCGTCGCGGGCGGGGCGGGCGGGAAAATCTTATTGGCGATCGGCTGCCACCCGAACAGGATCAGCGCCGCTGCAATCGCGAACAGGATGAAGTTGCGGGATTCTTGGTTCACCGTTGCGCCTGGGTTCGAGCTTATCTCACGGGACGGGGTCAAACCCGAAGCCGCCGAACGGGTGACAGCGCGCGATGCGTCTCGCCGCCAGCCACCCGCCGCGTCCCGCCCCATAGCGGCGGAGCGCGGCGATTGCATAGGCGGAACAGCTTGGGGTGAAGCGGCACGTCGGGGCCATGGCGGCCGACGGCCCGAGCTGCCACGCGCGGACGAGGGCGATAAGGGCGCGGGTCAGCACGGAGACTGCAACTCTCGCGGGAGGTCGGCGAAGATTAAAAACAGAGCCTCACGCGAAGACGCAAAGGCGCCAAGAGGGTGTACCCCGCCGCGAACGCGGCCCCTAACCTCCAGCGGAGCTTGTTGAAGGCGCGCTGACGCGCGCAATACCTCTTTGCGTCTTTGCGTCTTTGCGTGAGGCAATCTTCTTTGCGCGCGCGCGCCGCGAGCCCGCCTCACCGACGCACCTTGGCCAGCGCCTTGGTTAGCTCTGCCCGCAGCTGTGCGAAGTCGCGCTCCACCCCGCCCGCGCGACCGATCAGCACATGGTCCGCGCCCGGCACGCCGCGCGTCGGCAGCAGCTCGCGGCCCAGCGCGCGGAAGCGGCGCTTCATGCGGTTGCGGACGACCGCGTTGCCGATCTTCTTGGTGACGGTCACACCGAGCCGGACGCCCGTGTCGCCATCGCCCCGCGCGCGGACCAGCAACACGAAGCCCGGCATCGGCGCGCGTCGTCCGCCATTGGCCGCGAGGAAGTCGCGGCGCAGCGTGATCGTGCTTACGCGGACAGCTTCTTGCGGCCGCGGTTGCGGCGGGCGCGGATCACCGTGCGGCCGCCCACCGTCGCCATCCGCGCGCGAAAGCCGTGACGGCGCGCGCGCACCAGGTTGCTCGGCTGAAAGGTCCGCTTCATCGCTCATGCCCTGCGCAAGGAAAAGGGCCGCCCCGGGGACGGCCTGTCTGTCCGCGCGCTTAGCCGGGGGCGGGGCGGGGGTCAACATCGCGGGTGAGATAGCGCCGGTGTGTTAGTGGCACAAGGCACGGCGATGCGCTTATTCCCTCCGCTGAGAAAGCGGGTAAGAACGCAAGCCGGGGGTGAGCATGACGGCGATCGTGTCGACGGTAGCGTATCTGGGGCTGGAGCCGCGCGCGGTCGAGGTGCAGGTGCAGCTCATTCCGGGGCTCCCGGCGTTCCAGGTCGTCGGGCTCGCGGACAAGGCGGTGGCCGAAAGCCGCGAGCGGGTGCGCGGCGCGGTGGCGGCGATGGGCCTCGCGCTCCCGCCCAAGCGGATCGTCGTCAACATGAGCCCGGCGGACATTCCGAAGGAAGGCTCGCATTTCGACCTCGCGGTCGCGCTCGGCTTGCTAGCCGCGATGGGCGTCGTCGACCCGGAGTCGCTGGCCGACTACGTCGTCGTCGGCGAGCTCGGGCTCGACGCTAGGATCGCGCCCTCGCCGGGCGTGCTGCTCGCGGCGCTCCACGCGGCGGAGCTGGGCAAGGGGCTGATCTGCCCCGCCGCGCAAGGGTCGGAAGCCGCGTGGACCAGCGGCGTCGAGGTGCTCGCCGCACCCGATCTGCTGTCGTTGCTCGGCCATCTGAAGGGCCAGGGCTTGCTCTCGCCCCCGCCGCCGGGCGAAGTCGAGGACGGCGCGCACGGCCCGGACCTCCGCCAGGTCAAGGGGCAGGAGACCGCCAAGCGCGCGCTGGAGATCGCGGCGGCGGGTGGGCACAATCTGCTGTTCGTCGGCCCGCCCGGCTCGGGCAAGTCGCTGATGGCCGCGTGCCTGCCCGGAATCCTGCCGCCGCTCGACCCGGCGGAGGCGCTGGAGGTGTCGATGGTCCAGTCGGTCGCGGGAACGCTTGCGGGCGGGCGGCTGACGCGCACGCGACCGTTCCGCTCGCCGCACCATTCGGCGTCGATGGCGGCGCTGACCGGCGGCGGGCTCAAGGTGAAGCCGGGCGAGGTCAGTCTCGCGCACCTGGGCGTGTTGTTCCTCGACGAGCTGCCCGAGTTCAATCGCGCGGTGCTCGACTCGCTGCGCCAGCCGCTCGAGACCGGCACGGTCAGCGTCGCGCGCGCCAACGCGCACGTCACCTTTCCCGCGCGCGTCCAGCTGATCGCGGCGATGAACCCGTGCCGGTGTGGGCATCTGGGCGACGCGGCGCTCGCCTGCGCGCGCGCGCCGCGATGCGCGGCGGATTACCAGGCGAAGGTGTCGGGGCCGCTGCTCGACCGCATCGACCTGCATGTCGAGGTTCAGCCGGTCAGCGCCGCCGACCTCGTCCTGCCTCCCCCCGCCGAGGGCTCGGCGGAGGTGGGCGCGCGGGTCGCGGCGGCGCGCGCGGTGCAGACCCGACGCTACGAAGGCGAGAGCGCGCGTACCAACGCGGAGGCCGACGGCGCGCTGCTCGACCGGGTCGCGACGCCGGACGAGGCGGGCCGCCGCCTGCTCGCCCAGGCTGCCGAGGCGATGCGACTATCCGCGCGCGGCTATACCCGCGTGCTCCGCGTTTCGCGCACGATCGCGGACCTCGCGGGCGCGGACACGGTCGGGCGGCTGCATGTCGCGGAGGCGCTCAGCTATCGGCGACAGGCGCCGCGCAGCTAGGCGGTTGCGTATCCCGGCGGTTCGGGCGAAAGTGGTCGGGAGGCGAGGGGCATTCGCCGTAACGGGAGTCAGCTGATGAACTGGATGTTCCTTCCCCTGAAGCGCTACGCCGAGTTTTCCGGCCGGTCGCGCCGGATGGAATATTGGATGTTCGTGCTGTTCCAGGTGCTCGTGACGCTGGTGTTCGGGCTTGTCTTCGGGGTGGCGATCGGCTCCGCCTTTTCGGGGCGCGGAGCGGGCAATTTCGGCGCGCTGTTCGCGTCGATGGGTATCGCATTCATGGTGTTCGGGCTGTTCTGGCTCGGGATGCTGTTGCCGACGATCGCGGTGGCGGTGCGGCGGCTGCACGACACCGATCGCTCGGGCTGGTGGCTGATGCTGTATGTCGGGCCGTACCTGCTGATGATTGTGGTGCAGCTGCTGGTGTTCGCCGCGCAAAGCCCGGGACTGATCGTCATCAACGGGCTGTTGTCGCTCGTGTGGCTGGTGGCCGCGATCGTGCTGATCGTCTTCATGTGCCTGCCCGGGACGGTGGGAGCGAACCGCTTCGGCCCCGACCCGATGTATCCCGATCGCGACTTCGCCGAGACGTTCCGCTGAGCGACGACGAGGGAAGGGGTTACCGATGCGATGGATGCTGATGCCGCTCCGGCGCTACGCCGACTTCGACGGCCAGTCGCGGCGACAAGAGTATTGGCTGTTCGTCCTGGGCAAGTGGATCGTGATCGCGGCGTTGTTCGCGCTGTTCGTTGTGCTGCTGCCCGAGAACGCGGGCGCGCTGGGGCTGCCGATCCGCGATGGCGCGCCGATGGGGGTGCTCGTGCTGGGCACAGTGTTCATACTGGCTATGGTGATTCCGACGCTGGCGGTGCAGGTCCGGCGCTTTCACGATCAGGACAAGTCGGGCTGGATGTGCCTGACCCAGTTCGTCCCAGCAGTCGGCGGCATTATCCTGCTGGTGTTTATGTGCCTGGAGGGGACCAGGGGCCCGAACCGCTTCGGCCCCGACCCGGTGCCCGAGAATCTGGCGGATATGTTCCGATGATGCCTGCCGGGTGACGCTTGCCGCCTGCCCGCGCCTCGGCTAACCGGCGGCCAGCGCAGGGCCCCTGTGGCGAAATTGGTAGACGCGACCGACTCAAAATCGGTTGCCGCAAGGCATGCTGGTTCGAGTCCGGCCAGGGGCACCATCGCCGATCAAGAGAGGGCACCATCGGTGCCCTATGATCGGGCTCGTCGTTGGCGGCGACCGCCGATGTCTTGATCGCGTCGGGCG
>CALMGC010000136.1:9510-14731 GCA_937863505.1 uncultured Sphingomonadales bacterium
CGCCGCGCCCGTTCACCCGACGGCGCGCGGAGGCGAGCGATGGACCTTCAGGCGCAACACGTTCTCGACCGGCTCGCCGCGCTGTCGCCGGTGGCACCGGCGGATGCGGACGACGCGACCTGGGTGGCGACCTTCCGCTGCGGCGTGGCGCTGATCTCGACCTTCGCATCGCCGCCCGAGCCGGTGCACCGCGTCGAGCAACGCGTGATCGCGGGACCGGGCGGCGCGCTTCCCGTCCGGCTCTATCGCCCGGCGGAGGGGCGACTGCCCGTGCTGCTGTATCTGCACGGCGGCGGCGCGGTCGCGGGGGCGGTGGACATTCATGACTCGCCGCTGCGCGCGCTTGCCAACCGGAGCGGATGGCTGGTGGTCGCGCCGGACTATCGCCTTGCCCCCGACGCGCGCTTCCCGGCGCAGGTCGACGACGCGGCGGCGACGCTGACGTGGATCGCGGCGGAGGGAGAGGCGATCGGCGCGGATGCGGGACGGGTCGTGGTAGCGGGCGACAGCATCGGCGGCGCGTTCGCCGCTGCGCTGGCGTTGCGGGCACGGGAGGGCGGGCCGGGGCTCGCCGGACAGATCCTGCTCTATCCCAACACGGATCTAAGGCGCGGGGCGGACTATCCGTCGCGCAATACCGAGAACGGCCACATCATCGAAGCGGCGGGGCTCGAGCGGCAGATCGAGCTGTCGCTGGCGAGCGAGGCGGACCGCGGAACCCCGCTCGCCTCGCCCGTGCTGTCCGACGGGGCGGGCCTTGCACCGACGCTGGTAGTCACCAACGAATGCGATCCCCTGCGCGACGAGGGTGAGGCGCTGGCGGCGCGATGGGCGGCGGCGGGGGCGCGGGTCGAGCAGCATCGCTTCCCCGGCATGGTCCACGCCTTCATGCAGATGGGCGCGCACGTCAACGCGGCGGAGCGGCTGTTCGCGATGATCGCTGACTGGCTCCGCCGCCTCGACTGACCGGGAGCACGGCGGCAGGTCGCGCGCTCCCGGCGGGTCGGTTCAGGCCTTGACGTGCGCCGAGATATATTTGTTCATCTCGAACATCGTCACCTTGTCCTTGCCGAACACTTTCTTCAGCTTCTCGTCGGCGACGATCTCGCGCTTGTTCTCCGGATTCTGGAGATTCTGCGCCTTGATGTATTCCCACACCTTGCTGATCACCTGGCTGCGCGGGAGCGCGTCGGTGCCGACCACCGCGCCAAGCTCCTTGGAGGGGGTTACGGGCGCGTGGATACCGGTGCCCTTGGCGGCCTGCGTCTTCGCGCCGCCCGGGTCCTTCTCGGCCGTGTCCGCCTTTTTTGCGGGTTCCTTCTTGGTGGTGGTCTTCGCCATTCGATCCTCCTGTTGGGCGGACCGGCCTTTCTCGGCCGAGTCCTTCAATCACGCCTTCTTGAGCGCCTCGGGCTTGTGCGCCGCTTCGCCGCCCTTGTCACTCTTCACGAGGAACTGCGGGTCGTCCTTCGACGCGCGGACCTGGTGCGACTTGATCTTGGTGTCGCCGGTCAGCTTCTTCTCGACCTCGCCATGCGCGGTGCCGCCATGCGACGCCCATTCGACATGATCGCCCTTCTTGAACTCGGTCATCGGTTGGTGCTCCTGATCTAGATCAGGGGTCAATGAGCGAGCGGGGGGAAGGTTGCGTGGGGGAGGAGTGGCCACGTCGTCAGACGGGAACGGCTGCGCCGCTCCCGCTGCCCGACGTGGCATCTCCTCGCCTTGCTTGCGCAAGGCGAGGGTGCCCGCGTCAGAACTTGAAGCCGATCGCGCCGCCGAAGCGCCGCGGCTCGAGCGTGAAGATGTTGGTGAACGAGCCCGACGACTGGTCCGCCTGATACTGGCCGGTGATAGCGTTGTTGGCCGTCAGGTTCTGTACGAACGCGCGAAGGTACAGATTGTCATTGCGCAGGTTGAGCTGAACCTGCGCGTTGACGACCTCGTAACCCTGCACCCGGTCGATATTCTGGTTGAAGATGCTGGCGTAGAAACCACCGGTATAGTTGAGGTCGACGCGCGGGACGATCGTCGCGTTGCCGCCCGCGACCGGGATCGTATATTGCGCGCCCACCGAGAACTTGTACATCGGCGCCTCCGGCAGTCGATTGTTCCGGATGTTGACACCGACGCCGTCGATTTCCTGTGCCGGGATGCCGGTCGCTGCCGCGACGCCCGCCAGCGCCGAGCAGATGCTGAATGCGCCGGTGGCCGCCACCGACGGGATCGCCACGGGGCCGGTGAGCGGCGCGCCCGTGGTAGGATGGCCGGTGATGGTGCCGTTGTTGATCAGGGCGTTCGTGGTGTTGACGAGCAGCGCGCTAGCGGCCGCATTGCCCGCCACGGTCGGCACCACCGCGCAGTTCGACCCGTTGGTGATGTCCTTGATGATCACCGCATCGCTGCGCCCGCCCGAGGGATCGCGCGGATTGACGAGATATTTGTCGGTCGCGACCTTGGTGTGGAGGTAGCTCGCGTTCATGTTTATGACGAAAGCGGGGATCGGGCTCACGATCGCCTCGGCCTCGACGCCGTATATGTCCGCATCGACATTGTCGTTGACCGAGGTGCGCGCGATGATGCGCGACAGCTGCAGCTGCTTGTACTGATAATAGAAACCGGTGAGGTTCAGACGAAGCGTACCGTTACCGAAGGTGTTCTTCGAGCCGATCTCGTAGGAATTGACCGTCTCCGGCGCGAACGTCGCCGGCACGTTGAAGATCGGCAGCAGCGGCGGGTTGATGCCGCCCGACTTATAACCGCGCGAATAAGATGCATAGAGCAGATTGTCGGGCGTGATCTTGTAATCAAGCACCGCGCGTCCGGTCAGCCGGCCGAAGCTGACGTGCGAGAAGGTGTAGGCCGGACCCGGAATGGTGCCGGTCGTGCCGATCGGGGTGAGGTTGTTGAGGACGAACTGACGCGCCTGATCGTCCTTGCTGTCGTGGTTATAGCGCAGGCCCAGCGTCAGCTTAATCTTGTCGCTGAACGTGTAGTAGGTCTCGCCGAAGATGCCGTATGACCGCAGGCGATACCGGGCGTCGTTATTGTCGGAGTTCGGCGACGCAAGGAAGTAGCTTGTGCCATTAGGGAGCGGCGTTCCCGCCAGCGCGGGCCCAAGCGCCGTCGCTGAACCAAGGATTCCCGAGGCATAGTCCAGCCCGAACGCGCTGACGATGTAGTTGGTCGGCTTGGACAAGCTGTTGAGGTAGATGCCGCCGAGCAGGAAGTTGAACGGGCCGTCGAACGCGCTGTCGATATGCGCTTCGGCCGAATATTGGCTGTTGCTCTGCTGCGAGCGGTCGGAGTCGAGGCTCTGCGCGTAGCAGCCGATCGTATTGCCACCATAGACGCCAAGGCCGTTGGGGTCGGCCGCGGACTGGCATACGCTGCCCGGGCCGTTGGGGATCAGTGTCTGGCGCACGCCGTTGAGGAACGCCAGCGGCGCGCCGGGACGACCAAGCGCGTTCAGCACGTTGAGGCCGACATTGGTCGCAAGCGGGTTCTCGACCGCGAGATTGTAGTCGGTCGTGCTGTCGACGGTGTTGCTGGTATAGCCGCCAGTAAAGTTGAAGCGGATCTTGCCGAAATCATGGAATATCTTGGCGATATATTGCTGCTCTTCGGCGTAGTAGGTCGGCTCATAATCGATATTGACCGTGCGGACATTGGCCGGATTGACGACGCCGGTATAGGCATCGGGACCATAAAGGCTCTGCAGCCCCAGCGCGCCGGGCAGACCCTGGCTCGCGAAGAACTGGCTGGAGGTGAGCGTGGAGGCCAGCGTCGAGTTGGCGTTTGGCTCTTGGAACTGTAGCGTGTCGGGCAAGCAGCCGAGCACGCCCGTGGGGTCGCGATGGCAGAGCTGCTTCTGGATGCGGCTGCGATTGTCGCGCTCGTGGAAATAATAGCCGATCAGGTCAACGCGGGTCGCGCTGGTCGGCTCCCACGACAGGGTGCCGCGCAGCGAATAGAGGTTCCGTCCGTCGACGCGGTCGTTACGATATTGGTTGTAGGTATAGCCGTCTCGGTTGAGGTACAGGCCTGCGACGCGGATACCGATCGTGTTGGTGATGGGCAGGTTGATCATGCCCTTCACTTGCTTGCTGTTGAAGTTACCGTATTCGAACTCGCCCGCCGAGTGGATGCCCGACAGGTCGGGCTTGGCGGTGATGAAGTTGACCACACCCGAGGTCGCGTTGCGACCGAACAACGTGCCCTGCGGCCCGCGCAACACCTCCACGCGCTCCAGGTCGTAGAACTCGGTCTCGAACAGGCGCGTCGTCACCAACGGCATGTCGTCGACATGGATACCCGTCGCGGTGTCGCAGGTCGCGCCCACGCACAGGTCGCCGATGCCGCGAATCGTGAAGCTGGACGAGGTGAAGTTGGTCTTGGTGTAGGTGACGTTGGGCAGCGACTGTTGCAACGCGAGCGGGTTGACGATCTGCTGCTTCTGGAGGTTATCGGCGGTGAACGCGCTGACCGCGATCGGCACGTCCTGCAACCGCTGCGACTGGCGCTGCGCGGTGACGACGATGTCCTGGATGCCGACGGTCTGGCTCGCGCCCTGGGTCTCGGTCGACGGCGCTTCCTGGCCCGGGCCGTTGGTCGGCGCGGTGTTCTGCGAGGAGGTGGTGCCGCCCGTCTGGGCGAAGGCGGGCGACGCGCCCAGCATCGCAAGCGCCGATGCGGCGAGCAGCTCAAATTTGGTCATGGCTTCGGCGTTCCTCTCGGGGTGCAACCGGTCTTTGGCCGGTTTGCGCGGGTTTTGTTGTTCCGGTACGTTGCTAATGCGGTCGTGCCGCCCTCGTCAATGCCGTGGACAGGCCCGGTTCATGTGCGCGGGTATGGCGACGTGCGATTTTTGAGTTTTCGCTAGAAGTGTGGCGAAGCGGCAACGAAGGGGTGACGGTGAAGGACGATACGACAGGCAGTCTGGTGGGCGTTGACGGCAAGGTGGTCGTCCCCGACCATGTGGCGGAGGCGGTCCGCACCTTGATCCGCTGGGCGGGCGACGATCCCGATCGGGAAGGCCTGCTCGACACGCCGCGCCGGGTCGCGCGCGCCTGGAAGGAATATTGCGCGGGCTATCAGGACGACGCCGCCCGCCACCTGTCGCGCGTGTTCGAGGAGGTGGGTGGCTATAACGAGATCGTGCTGCTCAAGGACATCCCGTTCCAGTCGCATTGCGAGCACCACATGGCGCCGATCATCGGCA
>CALMGC010000137.1 GCA_937863505.1 uncultured Sphingomonadales bacterium
ATCGAGCCGATCGCCCAGCCCATGATATCGACATCCTGTTCCTCGATCAGCGCCTCGAACCAGGCGAGCTCCGCCTCGCTCCAGCGCGTGTGGTGCGCGTCGAAGAAGCCGCCCACCATCAGGTCGGCCTCGCGCGTCCCCCGGTGCCAGGCGCGGAAGCGGAGGCGCTTCAATCGGGTCTCGTGATCCATGCTTGCTCCAACGGGCACAAGCCGGCGAGTGCTGGCGCACGCGTCGGCTGCTGATTACTTGGGCACCAGATAGCCATGCGCCCCGACATCCTCAATCCGTTGTTCGCCGAAGTCACCGCGCTGAAAGGCGTCGGCCCGGGGCTCGCCCGCCCGCTGGAGCGGCTTGGGCTCCGCCGCGTGGTAGACGTGTTATTTCACCTTCCGACCGGGCATGTCGATCGCGTCGCGCGCACCGAGCTGATGATGGCGGACGCGGGGCGGGTGGTGTCGATCGTGCTGACCCCGCGCGACTATCGGTCGAGCGCGGGACGCGGGCCGACGCGGGTCCACGCCACCGATGCGCTCGGCAACTATGTCAGCCTGACCTATTTCGGGGGCGCGTCGGGGTACGCGAAGAAGCTGCTGCCGCTCGGCGTCCCCAAGCGCGTGTCGGGCAAGCTGGAGATGTACGGGCAGGAGCTGCAGATGGTCCATCCGGATTACATCGGCGACCCCGACGATCTGGACGGGCCGAGTGAGCGCGAGGCGATCTATCCCTTGTCCGAAGGGCTCACCTCGCGTCGCCTCGCGCAGATGGCGCAGCAGGCGATCGCGCGCGCGCCCGGGCTGCCTGAATGGATAGAGCCGAGTCTGCTCGCCGCGCGGGGCTGGCCCAACTGGCGCGAGGCGATCACCCGCATCCACGCCGACCCCGCCGACGAGGTGGCCCGCGCGCGCGTCGCCTATGACGAGGTGTTCGCCAACCAGCTCGCGCTGTCGCTGGTGCGCGCCGATACGCGCAAACGGAAAGGCCGCGCGCTGGCGGGCGACGGGCGGCTGCGCGACGTGCTCAAGCTGCCGTATGAGCTGACGGGCGCGCAGGCGCGGACGGTGCGGGAGATCGAGGGCGACCTTGCGCAGGCCACGCCTATGCTGCGGCTGCTGCAAGGTGATGTCGGTTCGGGCAAGACGCTGGTCGCGGCGATGGCGATGCTGATCGCGGTCGAGGCGAGAGCGCAGGCGGCGATGCTCGCGCCGACCGAGATCCTCGCGCGCCAGCATGGCGAGACGCTCCGCCGCACGCTGTCGGGTCTGCCGGTCGAGGTCGCGGTGCTGACCGGCCGCGACAAGGGGCGGGTGCGTGAGGCGACGCTGATGGGTCTCGCCGACGGCTCGATCGACATCCTGGTCGGCACTCATGCGATCTTCCAGGAGGCGGTGACCTACCGGGACCTCGGGCTGGTGGTGGTGGATGAGCAGCACCGCTTCGGGGTCGCCGAACGGCTGCTGCTGGCGAACAAGGCGCGTACCCCGCCGCACCTCCTGGCGATGACCGCGACGCCGATCCCGCGCACGCTGGTGCTCGCGCAGCATGGCGAGATGGACCAGAGCCGGCTCGACGAGATGCCGCCCGGCCGCGAGCCGATCGAGACGCGCGTGGTGTCGTTGGAGCGGCTGGACGAAGTGGTCAACGGCCTCGGGCGCCACCTGTCGGAGGGCAAGCAGGCGTACTGGGTCTGCCCGCTGGTCGAGGAGAGCGAGCGGAGCGACCTCGCCGCCGCCGAGGCGCGCGCGGCGGCGTTGCGCGAGCGGTTCGGCGACCGCGTCGGGCTGGTCCATGGCCGCATGAAACCGTTCGAGAAGGACGCGGTGATGGCCGACTTCTCCGCCGGGCGGCTAGGCGTGCTGGTCGCGACGACGGTGATCGAGGTCGGCGTCGACGTGCCCAACGCGACGCTGATCGTGATCGAGCATGCGGACCGGTTCGGGCTGGCGCAGCTCCACCAGCTGCGCGGGCGCGTCGGGCGGGGCGGGGGCAAGTCGGTGTGCCTGCTCGTCCGCGGCTCGGCGATGAGCGAGACGACGCGGGTGCGGTTGGCGTTGATGCGCGAAACCAATGACGGATTCCGCATCGCCGAGGAGGACCTGCGGCTGCGCGGCGGGGGCGAGCTGCTTGGCACGCGCCAGTCGGGGGAGGCAACCTTCCGGCTTGCCACGCCCGAGCTGCTGAACGCGTTCATGCAGGCCGCGACCGACGACGCCCGCCTGCTGATCGACCGCGACGGCGGGCTGGCGGGTGAGCGGGGGCAGGCGGCTAGGGTGGCGCTCTACCTGTTCGAGCGCGACGCTGGGGTCGGGCTGCTGCGGTCGGGGTGAGGCTTACCCGGCCGTCAACAGGCCGTGATGCTTCTTGCCCGCTGAAACACGCACCGGATCACTCCCGACCGTGATCATCAGCGCCTCGTCCGCGACCCGCTCGCCCGCGACGCGCGCGCCGCCGCCCTTGATGAGCCGCCGTGCCTCCCCCTTCGATGCGGCGAGTCCGAGCCGGACCAGCGCGTCGACCACATTGATCTCGCCCGCGACCGCGAGGCTGGGCAGCGAGTCGCCACCCGCGCCCTCCTGGAACGTGCGCCGCGCCGTCTCGGCAGCGGCTTCGGCGGCGTCGCGGCCACGGCAGAGCGCGGTGGCTTCGTTGGCAAGCACTAGCTTCGCCGCGTTGATCTCCGCGCCCTCCAGCGCCTCCAGCCGCGCGATCTCGGGGAGCGGCAGGTCGGTGAACAGCCGTAGGAAGCGGCCCACGTCGCGGTCGTCGGTGTTGCGCCAGAACTGCCAATAGTCATAGCTCGGCAGCTGGTCCTCGTGGAGCCATATAGCGCCGTCGACGGACTTGCCCATCTTGGTGCCGTCGGCCTTGGTGATGAGCGGCGTCGTCAGCCCGAACACCTCCGTGCCGTCCATCCGCCGCGCGAGCTCGATCCCGTTGACGATGTTACCCCACTGGTCCGATCCGCCCATCTGCAATCGGCATCCGGCGCGACGCGACAGTTCCCGGAAGTCATACGCTTGCAGGATCATGTAATTGAACTCGAGAAAGCTCAACGACTGTTCGCGGTCCAGCCTGAGCTTGACCGAGTCGAACGACAGCATCCGGTTGACGGAGAAATGTTGCCCCACCTCGCGCAGGAACGGGATGTATTCGAGCGCGTCCAGCCATTGCGCGTTGTCCAGCAGAACCGCGTCGGTCGGCCCATCACCAAATCGCAGGAACCGCTCGAAGATACGCCGGATCGAGGCGATGTTGGTGCCGATCGTCTCGACGCTCGCCATCTTGCGGGCTTCGTCCTTGAAACTCGGATCGCCGATCTTGCCGGTGCCGCCGCCCATCAGCACGATCGGCTTGTGCCCGGCCTGTTGAAGCCGGCGCAGCAGCATGACGGACACGAGATTGCCGACATGGAGCGACGGCGCGGTGGGGTCGAAACCGATATAGCCTGGGACAATCTCCTGCGCCACCAACGCGTCGAGCGCGGGGGCGTCGGTGATCTGGTGGATGTAGCCGCGCTCGGACAGGAGGCGGAGGAGGTCGGAGCGGTATTCGATCATGCGCCCTCGCTATTGCGCCCAGCGGAGTGCGGCAACTGGGGCAACTGCGCCACCGGGTCGACCGGAGTGCGCCCCTTCCTCAATTCGAAGTGCAGCTCGGGCCGGTCCGTGAAGCCGGTGTCGCCCGCCAGCGCGATCGTCTGGCCGCGCTTCACCGCCTGCCCGCGCGCGACGAGCAGCTTGCTCGCATGGCCGTAGACGGTGGTCCAGCCCTGGCCATGGCGGACGATCACCAGCCCGCCGAGCGCGGCGATGCCCTCGCCCGCATAGGCGACCACGCCGTCCGCCGCCGCGTGGACGGGCGAGCCCTCGCGCACCGCCAGCTCCACCCCGTCGAGCCGTTCGCCGCTCGCGCCGCGCCCGAAACGCTTCACCAGCTTGCCGTCAGCGGGCCAGATGAACCCGCCGCGGAGCGCAGGCGGCGCGAGCACGGCGGCGTTGGGGGGCAGCACGCGTGACGGCGTTGCGACCGGGCGCGAGGGGGCCTGGTTGACCGCGAGCGCGGGCTCGCCGCCGGTGAGGATGTCGTCGATGTCAAGCGAAAAGGCGCGCGCCCGCTCCGCCGCTACGGATGCGCGGGACGGCGCGGAGGGGATGAGCAATCGCTCGCCGACGCGGAGCGTGTACGGGTCCGCCAGCCCGTTCGCGTCGACGATCCGCGACCAGGCGATGCCATAGGCGCGCGCGATGGCGATGCCCGACTCGCCCGCGCGGACGAGGTGATAGCGCCCGCCGGGAATGGCGAGCCGCTGGCCCGCGCGCAGCTCGTACGGTGGCGAGAGATCGTTGGCGCGCGCGATCGCTTCCACGCTCGCGCCGGTCCGTTCGCTGACGCCGTGCAGCGTTTCGCCCGGCGCGACGGTGTGGGTGGACGCCCGCACCTCGCGCGCGTCGGCGCTGACGGGGCGCGCTTCCCAGACCGGGCGCGAACGCGGCGGCGCGGGCAGGTCCTCGGGCGGCGGGGCTTCGGGCAGGGGGGCATCGGCCTCGTCGCGGCGATAGTCGCGCTGTCGCGGAGGTATCTCGTCCTCGTCGTGCCGAGGACGTTCCATGTCGCGACGCGGATCATCCTGCGGCGGCGGCGTGTCGTCGCGCTCGGCGGGCGGGGGCGGGTAGTCGCGCTCCTGCCGCGGCGGCAGGCGATAGCCGGGCGGGGGATCGGCGCTCGGGATGCAACCGGGCAGCATCAGCACCGACAGGAGCGGAAGCCGGCAAAGGTGACAAAGGTGCCGTGACGGTGTTGCGAGACGTCGGCCGGGCGTTCCTCCGTTGCGACGAAAAGCGGTCGGGCGCGGATGGTCGGCCATCATCGGATGCGTATTGCACGCATGGGCCGGTGTAGGACAGTCCGCGGCCATTCCATCTCAAGCATAGGCGTCGCAGAGCAGCGCAAGCGACGTGTCGTGCGTCAGGTCGAGGTGCAGCGGCGTCACCGTCACGAACCCGTCCGCCGCCGCCTCTAGGTCCGTACCGCCGGTCGGCGTGTGCGGCATCCGGCCGAGCCCGATCCAGTAATAGGGAAAGCCGCGCGGGTCGATGCGCTTGTCGAGCTTCACCCGGCCATAGTCGCGCAACCCCTGCCGCACGACGCGCACGCCCCGGACCGCCTCGGGCGGCACAGGCGGGAAATTGACGTTGACCAGGGTGCGTGGGGGCAGGGGCGCGTCGATCAGCGGGCGCAGCACCCGCTCGCCCCACGCCTCGGCGGTCGCGAACGAGACCTTCTCGCCCGGCGCGGGGGCGGGGTAGAGCTGGCTCAGCGCGATCGAGCGGATGCCCGCCAGCGCGCCCTCGGCGGCGGCGGCCACCGTGCCCGAGTAAAGCACGTCCTCGCCAAGGTTCGCGCCGCGGTTGACCCCCGACAGGATCAGGTCGGGCCGCGCCTCCGCCATCACCTCGCCCAGCGCCATCAGCACCGAGTCGGTCGGCGTTCCCGCGACAGTGAAGCGCCGCTCACCGAACCGCCGCATCCGGATTGGGCGAGTGAGGGTGAGCGCGCGGCTGGTCCCTGACTGCTCCTCGGCGGGTGCGACGATCCATACGTCGTCGCTGAACCTGGCCGCGAGCGTTTCGAGCACCTTGAGCCCCGGCGCATGATAGCCGTCGTCGTTGGTGAGCAGGATGCGCATCAGCGCTTGGACTCGAGCAGGTCGAGACCACCCAGATAGGGGCGGAGCACTTTGGGCACGATGACGGAGCCGTCCGCCTGCTGACCGTTCTCGATTACCGCCACCAGCGTCCGCCCGACCGCAAGGCCGGAGCCGTTTAGCGTGTGGACGAACCGCGTTCCCTTCTCGCTCGCGGGCCGGTAACGCGCGTTCATCCGCCGTGCCTGGAAATCGGTTCCGGTCGAGCAGCTGGAGATTTCGCGATAACGGCCCTGCCCGGGCAACCAGACCTCCAGGTCATAGGTCCGCGCCATCGAAAAGCCGAGGTCGCCCGTGCACAGCAGCATCCGGCGGTACGGCAGGTCCAGCGCTTCGAGGATCCCTTCGGCGACGCGCGTCATCCGCTCGTTCTCCGCCTCTGACTGTTCGGGCGTGGTGATGGAGACCATCTCCACCTTCTCGAACTGGTGCTGGCGAATGAGGCCGCGCGTGTCGCGCCCCGCCGCCCCGGCCTCTGACCGGAAGCACGGGGTGAGCGCGCAAAAGCGGAGCGGCAACTCATCCTCGCGCAGGATCTGCTCGCGCACGATGTTGGTGAGGCTCATCTCGGCGGTGGAGATCAGCCAGCGCCCGTCCGTGGTGCGGAAAAGGTCCTCGGCGAACTTGGGCAGCTGCCCGGTGCCGAACGCCACCTCGTCGCGCACGAGCAGCGGCGGCGCGATCTCTTCGAACCCGCTTGCCGCGACCCGATCGAGCATGAATTGCCCGAGCGCACGGGACAGCCTGGCGACGGGGCCGCGTAGCAAAGTGAACCGCGAACCCGCGAGGCGAACGCCTGTCTCGAAGTCCATCCCGAGCGGTTCAGCAATCATATCGTGCTCGCGCGGTGCGAAGTTGAAGGCGCGGGGCTCGCCATGTTGTCTGACAAGAACATTCTCGTTCTCGTCCGCGCCGTCGGGTACATCCCGTAGCGGCAGGTTGGGGATGGCCGCCAACGCGGTCTGAAGCGCATCGCCGAGCCGCGCCTCCTCCGCTTCGAGCGCGGGCAGCCGTTCCTTGAGCGCGGCGACCTCCGCCATCAGCGCCTGCGCAGTCGCCTCGTCGCGTTTTGCCTTGGCCGCGCCGATCGCCTTGGACGCTTCGTTGCGCCGTGCTTGTCCGACCTGAAGCTCGGTGACGACCTGACGCCGCGCCTCGTCGAGCGTGACCAGCGCTGTCGCCTGCGGCTCCACCCCACGCCGCGCCAGCGCGGCGTCGAAAGCGGCGGGGTTGTCGCGGATCAGGCGGATGTCGTGCATGATGCAAGCGCTATGCCCGGCGTGGGGGCGGGCTGGCAACCGGCAAGCGGGGCGAGGCGTTAGGCCCTCCGACCAACATCCAAAAGGAGTTCGACTATGCAGGTTCCCCACAACGCGATGGTGCTCGTCGCGGACGGGCGAAAGCTCCTGTTCCTGCGCAATCAGGGCGACGCGGAGTTTCCCGACCTCCATGTCGAGATGGCGGAAGAACACCCCAATCCCAAGACCTCCGACCAGGCGACGGACGGCTCGGGGCGCGCGTCCTCGACGCAGATGGGCGGCGGCGCGCCCGCGATCGCGCGGGGTGGCGGCGGTGGCGGCGGCGGGCAGGGCGGTGCCTTCGCGCCCTCGCGCGGGTCGATGGCGCAGACCGACTTCCACCAGCTGGAGGAGGATCGCTTCGCCGCCGAGGCCGCCGAGATGCTCAAGAAGCGCGCGCTGTCGCACCAGTTCGAGAAGCTGATAGTGGTCGCGCCGCCGCGTACGCTGGGCGAACTGCGCAAGCATTACCACAAGGAGGTCGAGCACCGGCTCGCGGGCGAGCTGGCCAAGGACCTGACCGGGCATAGTGTGCCCGACATCGAGGCGGCGCTGCTGGCGGCGTGAGCTGAAACGGAAAGGGTTCCCGGCGACGGACCGGGAGCCCTCCGTCTGTCCGCTCGACCGGCGTTCAGGCCGTGGCGGCCTTGCGCGCGAAACGCTGGCGCACGACCAGCGCCGCAGCGGCCGCGCCGAACAGCAACACCATTGGCGGCGCGGGCACCGGCGCGGGCGAGCCGCTGGACGAACCCGTCGAACCCGAAGAGCCGGTCGACCCCGAGGAGCCGGTCGACCCGGAAGACGAGCTCGATCCGCTGCTCGACGAGGATGACGATGACGAGGTGCTGGTGCTGAAGCCCTGGCTGCTCGACCCGTACTGGTTCTGGTCCTGATTCTGGTTGTTCGTGTTGCTGTTCTGGTTGTCGTTGTTGTTCTGGTTGGTGTTCACGTTCTGATTGACGTTGGCGTTGTTGTTCTGATTGCTGTTGTTGTTCGTGCTCGTGTTCGAGTTGTTGTTGGTCGCACTGCTGTTGCTGTTCGACGTGTTCGTGCTCGAGTTGTTGCTGCTGTTGTTGTTGGTGTTGGCGCTGTTGCCCGAGTTCGCGATGCTCGCGCCGCCCGTCGAGCTGGAGCTCGATACATTGCCCGAGGACGACGAGGACACCGTCCCCGTCACGTTGCCCGACGACGAGGAAGACACGTTGCCCGAGGACGACAGGTTGTTGCCCGAAGAGGACACGCTGACGCTGCCCGAGGAGGAGGACACCGCGCCCGACGAGCTCGACGTGGACGAGATCGCGATCTCGCCGCCGCTCCCCGACGAACCGCCGAAGAAGCCGCCGAAGAACCCGCCACCGCCGCCGAAGAAGCCGCCGCCCACCACGGCGGGGACCACCGCACCGCCGCCGCCGAGCGAATAGCCCGGACTCTGCGGCAGGGGCACGGGCACCGGCGTGTTCGCGACCGACACCACCGTCGGCGCGCACGCGGCGGTGGTGGTGGTCGTCACGCGCCGGACGCGAGTCGGGACCACCATTCGCGCCACGACGCGGTGCGTCACGCGGTGGAGATAGTGATGCGGGTGTTCGGCGACATGCACCGCGCCGCCGCCGATCACCGCGCCGCCGCACGCGCAGGCGCAAAGTTTCGCCAAGGCCATCCGCACCGACATTTCAGCTCTTCCCCGTTGCTGACGCGTGGCGACGTCAGTTGATCAGCCACAACGGCCCGGCCGCTGCTTCACTCCAAAGGGCAAAACAAAGCCTTAAGTGCAAGCGGGTTAACCATCATCGGCCGTCCCGAATCGAGCCTCGTTCCGGACTCGATGCTATGCGCCGGGTGCTGTGCCAGCGTGGGACGGATCGTGACCCGGACACGGCTGCGGAAGGGTTCGGAAGGCGACCGAAAAAGGGCATCGCCCCGCAAGGCCTTGCGCTTGTGGGGTTTCCTGACCTGGATTATAGGCCCGCCCGGGTTGGCGTCGGCACGTCGCACCGGGAGGCGCGAATGCCGGCGGGGGAGAGTGGCATGGCGTCGGTGGCGAATCGCGTGACGGGCCTCAACGAGTTGGCCCCGATGGTGGCGGCGAATGATGGCGAGGCGTACCGACCCGGGCCGGACGAGCCGTTCATGAATAGGCGACAGCAGGACTATTTCCGCGCCAAGCTTCGCGCCTGGAAGGACGCGATCGTGCAGGAAGCGCGCGAAACGCTGTCGCAGCTTCAGGTTGATTCGCTGCGCGAAGCCGATCTCAACGACCGCGCGTCGAGCGAGACCGACTGGGGTATCGAGCTTCGCACCCGCGACCGGCAGCGCAAGCTGATCAGCAAGATCGACGCCG
>CALMGC010000138.1 GCA_937863505.1 uncultured Sphingomonadales bacterium
ACCGTGCTCGCCAACGAGCAGGTGATCGACGGCCGCGGCTGGCGCTCGGGCGCGGTCGTCGAGAAGCGCAAGCTCAGCCAGTGGTTCCTCAAGATCACCGACTTCGCCGACGAGCTGCTCAGCGGACTGGGCGATCTCAAGGACTGGCCCGACAAGGTCCGGCTGATGCAGGAGAACTGGATCGGCAAGAGCGAGGGGTTGCGGTTTGAGTTTGCGCTCGCCTCTCCCCTCCCGCTTGCGGGAGGGGCTGGGGGTGGGCCTGACCGGGACAGCGACACTAGCCCACCCCTAACCCAGTTTCGGGTGAACGATGCCCCGCATCGTTCAGGTCAGGCCGGGGGCTTGACCGACCCGAAACTCGCAAGCGGGAGGGGGATAGACGTGTTCACCACCCGCCCCGACACGATCTTCGGCGCGTCGTTCGTCGCGGTCGCGGCCGACCACCCGCTTGCGCAACAACTCGCCGCCACCAACCCCGATGCCGCCGCGTTCATCGCGCGCTGCAAGCGGGGCGGCACCACCGCCGCCGAGCTGGAGACGCAGGAGAAGCTCGGCTTCTACACGGGCCTGCGCGCGCGCCACCCGCTCGACGCGCGCTGGGAGTTGCCGGTCTACATCGCCAATTTCGTGCTGATGGAATACGGCACCGGCGCGGTGTTCGGCGTGCCCGCGCACGACCAGCGCGATCTCGACTTCGCGCGCAAATACCGGCTGCCGGTCAAGCGGGTGGTGTCGGACGGCGCGAACGACTTGCCCGTGTTCGTCGGCGACGAGGCGTTCACCGGTGCGGGCGTGATCTGCAATTCGCATTTCCTCGACGGCATGGACATCGCCGACGCCAAGCGCGTGGTGATCGACCGGGCGGAAGGCGAAGGCTGGGGCGAGGGCGTGACCGTGTTCCGCCTGCGCGACTGGGGCGTCAGCCGCCAGCGTTACTGGGGCACGCCGATCCCGATCATCCACTGCGCGGCGTGTGGTGTTGTCGCCGTGCCCCGCGACCAGCTGCCGGTGGTGCTCCCCGAGGACGTCAGCTTCGACATACCCGGCAACCCGCTCGACCGGCACCCGACCTGGAAGCATGTCGCCTGCCCGACCTGCGGCGGCGAGGCATGGCGCGAGACGGACACGCTCGACACCTTCGCGGACTCGAGCTGGTATTTCATTCGCTTCGCCAGCCAGCCAAAGGACAAGCCGTTCGACCGCCGCGTCGCCGAGCAATGGCTTCCCGTCGGCCAGTATATCGGCGGCGTCGAGCATGCGATTCTGCACCTCCTCTACGCCCGCTTCTGGACCCGCGCGCTCCGGCACCTCGGCCAGCTCGACATCGCCGAGCCGTTCGCCGGTCTGTTCACACAGGGCATGGTGACGCACGAGACGTATCAAGTAGAAGAACAGCAGCAGAATGATCCTGACTTCGCTGCTCGTTTCCCGAACGCGGCCAAGCTGATTGTCCCCCGTTACATTTCGCCCGACGAGATCGAGAGGCGACCGGACGGCGTTTTCTACAAGGCCACTGGCGCTCGTGTGAACGTCGGCCGCGTCGAGAAGATGTCCAAATCCAAGAAGAACACCGTCGATCCCGAGCCGATCGTCGACCAGTACGGCGCGGACGCGGTGCGGTGGTTCATGCTCTCCGACTCGCCGCCCGAGCGCGACCTGCCGTGGAGCGAGGCGGGCATCGAGGGCGCGTGGCGCTTCGTCCAGCGGCTGTGGCGGCTGGTGGAAACGGATGCGCAGACCGAAGACGGCGACGACCTCGCGCTGCGCAAGCTGACCCACCGCACCACGCTCGGCGTCGGCGAGGCGATCGAGGGGCTGCAGTTCAACAAGGCCGTGGCGCTGCTCTACACGCTCGCCAACGCGATCGAGAAAGCCCCCGCGAGCCGCGACCGGCGCGACGCCGCGCGGACGATGCTGCTGCTCGCCAGCCCGATGACCCCGCATCTCGCCGAGGAGGCCTGGGCGGGGATGGGCGAGACGGGGCTGATCGCCGACGCGCCCTGGCCCATGGTCGACCCCGCGATGCTGGTCGACGACGAGGTGACGATCGCGGTGCAGGTCAACGGCAAGCTGCGCGACACGCTGACGCTGCCCAAGGGCGCGCCCCGCGACACGGTCGAGGCCGCCGCGCTCGCCAGCGCCAACGTCGCCCGCATCCTCGACGGCAAGAGCCCGCGCAAGGTGATCGTCGTGCCCGACCGGCTCGTGAACCTCGTCGCATGAAGCGGGTCGCCGCCCTCCTGCTGCTCGCGCCGCTAAGCGCGTGCGGGCTGCACCCGCTCTATGCCGATGGCGCGAGCGGTTCGGTCGCGCGCTCGCTCGCTCGCATCGAAGTGTCGCCGATCGAGGGCAAGGCCGGATGGCTGATGCGCAACGCGCTCCGCGACCGGTTCGCGGTGGCGTCCGACGGGGCCGCGCCGCTCTACCGGCTCGACGTCAAGCTCGACGACCAGATCACCGGCTACGGCGTCCGCCCCGACGACGCGGTGACGCGCGAGCGGCGCCGGCTGCGCGCGCGCTACCAGCTCGTCGATCTGGAGAAGGGCACGGTGTTGTTCGAGGCGACCGCAGGCTCGGACGAGGGGATCGACGTCATCAGCAGCAGCGAATACGCCACCATCGCCGCCGAGAACACGTCGCTCGAACGGCTGAGCGGCATCGTCGCCGACCAGATCGTCACCCGCCTCGCGACACGCGCGCGCGGGACCCCGTGAAGGCGACCGCCGGGCAGCTACGCGCCGCGCTCGACCGCCCGCCCGCCGACCTCCGGCTGTTCCTGCTCCATGGCCCCGACGAGGCGGCAGCGCACGACCATGCCGCCCGGCTCGGGCGTGCGATGGGGAACGCCGCCGAGCGCGTCGATCTCGACGGGGCGGCGCTGAAAGCCGAGCCCGCGCGGCTTGCGGACGAGGCGGCGTCGCTGTCGCTGTTCGGCGAAGGTCGCTGGGTCCGCGTCACCGGCGTCGGCGAAGAGAGCGCGGCGGCGGTCGAGACGTTGCTCGCCGCCCCCCGCGCGGGCAATCCGGTGCTCGCCATCGCCCCGGGGCTCAAGACCACGAGCAAGCTGGTCAAGCTGGCGCAGGCGCACCGACAGGCAATGACCTTCGCTTGCTATGTTCCCGACGCGAAGAACGCCGAAGCGATCGCCGCCGACCTCGCGCGCGCGCTCGGCCTGCGCCCGGTCGGCGGCGCGGCGCGGCGCGTGGCGGAGG
>CALMGC010000139.1 GCA_937863505.1 uncultured Sphingomonadales bacterium
CTGCTCACCAACGTGCGCGGGACCGGGCGCTTCGGTGGCTCGCGGCTCACCATCGACCGGCTGACCGCCGACGCGGGCAAGGGCGGGCACGTCACCGGCACCGCGCAGTTCGATGTGTCGGCTACGCGCGGGCTCGGGATCGACGTGCGCGTCCAGGCGGAGAACGCGCAGCTCATCAACACGGACGCGATCGGCGCAACCGTCACCGGCCCGCTCGCCTTTCGATCATCGGGGACGGGCGGCACCATCTCGGGCAACGTGCTGCTGACGCGCAGCCGCTACCGCCTCGGCCAGGCGAGCACCGCCACGCCGGTGCCGCAACTGCGCGTCCGCGAGATCAACCTGCCCGGCGGCGGCGAGGAGGAGGACAAGCCGCCGACGCCGTGGCGCGTCGACCTCCACGCGCGCGCGCCCAACAACCTGTCGGTGAGCGGACTCGGCCTATCGAGCCAGTGGTCGGCGGACCTTCACCTCAGCGGCGAGCCGGACGCCCCCGCGATCGGGGGCCGCGCCGACCTGATCCGCGGCGCGGTCGACTTTGCGGGGCGCGAGTTCCAGCTCAGCCGCGGGGTGATCCGCTTCACCGGCGCGGCTCCGCCCGACCCCGCGCTCGACATCGCCGCCGACGCGACCGCGACCGACCTCGACGCGACCATCCGCGTGACGGGGGTCGCGTCGAAGCCCGAGATCAGCTTCACCAGCGTCCCCGCGCTGCCGCAGGACGAGCTGTTGTCGCGGCTGCTGTTCGGCACGTCGATCACCAAGCTGTCCGCGCCCGAGGCGCTTCAGCTCGCCTCGGCGGTGGCGGCGTTGCAGAACGGCAAGGGCGGGCTCGACCCGATCAACGCGGTGCGCCGCGTCGCCGGGCTAGACCGGTTGCGCATCCTCCCCGCCGACCCGACCACCGGCGCGGGGACCAGCGTAGCGGCGGGCAAGTATATCAACCGCCGCCTCTATGCGGAGATCATCACCGATGGTCAGGGCTATTCGGCGACCCAGGTCGAGTTCCAGGTGACACGCTGGCTGTCGCTCCTGTCGAGCGTCTCCACGCTGGGACGGACGAGCGGCAACGTCCGCGTCTCGAAGGATTATTGAGCGGGCGCGGGCCAGACTTCGAGCGATAGGCCGGCAATGTCGCGGAAGTCGTCGCCGTTGATCGTGACGAGGGTCAGGCCATGGACGATCGCGGTCGCGGCGATGAGGCGATCAATTGTTCGCGGGCGCGAGAAACCGCAGGTAGCGACGATGCGGGCGTAAACGTCTACAGCTCGGCCATCGACGTCCAGCACTTGCAGCGAAGACACCAGCTTGTCCCAACGGCGCTGCCGGGAGGCGAGAAGCGTCGGCGTGGTATGCATTCCGCCCTCCAGTTCCGCTCTGGTCAGGACCGAGATGCCGGGCAAGGTATCCAGCCGGAAAATGCTGTCGATGATCTCAGGATCACCATCGCGCCAGTGGATCGCGACGTTGCTGTCGATAAGATGTAACAATCAGTAGAGACCGGGTCGGTCGGGGAACTCGATCCTGATCTCTTCTCGGTCTTGAATTTCCCCCACGGGACCGAGCGCTTCCAGCGCGGCAACCAGCTCGCGCAACTTGCGACGCCCTTCCTCCGGGTCCGGCTCGACCACGGGTGCTCGGATATGAAGCATCGCACCGTCCTGCTCGACCGACACAGTGAGATCCGGGCCCACGCCCCACTCCGGGGGGAGCATCACCGCCACCCCGTCGCCGCTCTTGAACGTCTTGGTCGTGATCGCGCCCATGCCTGCCTCCTGATGGATCACTGTAAAGCAAGCGGCTGGAAACCGGCAACCGGTCACCCCGGCGCGCCCACTACCGTTTTGACTTCCATGAAATCCGCCAGCCCGTAGCGGCCGTTCTCGCGTCCGTTGCCCGATTGCTTGTAGCCGCCGAACGGCGCGCCGATGTCGGGACTCCAGCCGTTGATCGTCACCAGCCCGGCGCGCAAGCGCGGCGCGACCGCGGCCGCCGCCGCCGGGTCGCCGGAGATGGTCGCGGACAGTCCATAGGGCGTGTCGTTGGCGATCCGCACCGCCTCGTCCTGCGTTTGGTAGCTGGTGATCGTCGCGACCGGGCCGAACACCTCTTCCCGCGCGATCCGCATGTCGGGTGTGACGTCGGTGAACAGCGTCGGCTTGACGTAGTAACCGGCGTTGCGCCCGTCAGGCCGTCCGGTGCCGCCGGTCACCAGCGTCGCGCCCTCGTCGATCGCGGACTGGATCAATCCTTGGATTTTCTCGAACTGCGCCTTGTTGACGACCGGGCCGATATGCTGGCCCGGCTCGGCGGGGTCGCCGACGGGCGTCCCCTCCATCATCGCCTTGATGAACTGGGTGGCGTCCGCGACCTGGCTGTCGTGGACCAGCAGGCGTGTCGGCGCGATGCAGCTCTGCCCCGAATTTGCGAGTACGCCTTGCACGGTAGGCGGCAGCACCTTGGGCAAGTCAGCGCCTTCCAAGACAAGGTTCGCTGCCTTGCCGCCCAATTCCTGATGCACGCGCTTGACCGTCGCCGCCGCCGCCTGCGCGACCGCGATCCCCGCGCGGGTCGAGCCGGTGAAGCTGACCATATCGACACCCGGGTGCGCGGACAATGCCGTGCCGACGCCCGGACCGTCGCCGTTGACGACATTGAACACGCCCGCGGGCACCCCGGCGGCGTCCATGATCTCGGCCAGGATCATCGCGCAGGCGGGCGCTTCCTCGCTGGGCTTGAGCACCATCGTGTCCCCGGCGGCGAGCGCAGGGGCGACCTTGGCGCAGATCTGGTTGAGCGGCCAGTTCCACGGCGTGATCATCGCCACCACGCCGAGCGGCTCATGCACCACCTTGGCGCGGCCCACTTGCTCCTCGAAGGTGAAGTCGCCCAGCGCTTTCAGCGTCGCGGCGAAATGGCCGAGCCCGGTGGGCGCTTGCGCCGCCTGCGACAGCGCGATCGGCGCGCCCATCTCCTCCGTCATCGCGGCGGCGAGGTCGGGCAAGCGCTTCTTATATTCCTCGATGACGCGCCCGAGCAGCGCCTGTCGGTCCGCGACGCTCGATTGCGACCAGGTTTCGAACGCGCGCCGGGCGGCGGCGACCGCCTTGTCGACATCGGCTTGCGAGCCGAGCATGATCTCGGTGCAGGGTTGCTCGGTGGCGGGGTTGATCACCTCCGCGCGGGCACCACCCTCGCTGTCGACCCACGCGCCGTCGATGAAGTGCTTGAGATAGCTGCGCATGGGTGGTCCTCTCGCCGGTTGTGGCGCGCGATGTGCGCCGCCGGGCGTCGGCTTTCAACGGCAAACCGTGCCGGGGCGGGACAGCGGCGGCTGGAGCGCGCTGGGTTCGGAGCCAGGACGTCCGGTTAACCGCGAATCACGATTGCGGCTTCCGCCCGGCATCGTCAGCCCGGGGCGGAAAGGATCACCTCCATGCGCGCCCTTCTCACGCCGCTGTTCCTCCTAGCCGTCTCCGCCACGGCGCAGGGCGGCGCGGCCCCGTTCACGCTTCTCGAAACGGGGCAGGGCTTCACGCGATTGCAAGACGCAGTGACCGCGGCGGGCGACCGCGACGCGACGATCGTGATCGCGCCCGGCACCTGGCGCGAATGCGCGATACAGGGCGCGGGCCGCCTCACCTTCCGCGCCGCGCGCGCGGGCACGGCGGTGTTCGACGACGTGACCTGCGAGGGCAAGGCGGCGCTGGTGCTGCGCGGGCGCGGCGCGAGCGTCGACGGCCTCGTGTTCCGCGACATGAATGTCCATGACGGCAACGGTGCGGGCATCCGGCTGGAGAAGGGCGACCTCCACGTCAGCAACGCGATGTTCCTCGACAGCCAGGAAGGCATCCTCGGCGGCGCGGACGCGGGCGAGCGGGTCACGGTCGACCGCTCGACGTTTGCGGGGCTCGGCCAATGCGACCAGACACTCGATTGCGCGCACTCGATCTATCTCGGCCCGATCGGCGAAGCGACGGTCACCCGCTCGCGGTTCGAGCGCGGGCGGGGCGGGCATTATCTCAAGAGCCGCGCGGCGCGGGTGACCGTCACCGACAACAGCTTCGACGACACGGGCGGGCACAAGACCAACTACATGATCGACCTGCCCAACGGCGCGACGGGGCTGGTCGCGCGTAACACCTTCGTCCAGGGGCGCGACAAGGAGAACTGGTCCGCGTTCATCGTCGTGGCGGCGGAGGCGCGGTCCAACTCGTCGGCGGGCCTGCGCGTGGAGGGCAACACCGCCGCGCTCGCGCCGGGCATCACCCGCAGCCCCGCCTTCGTCGCGGACCTGAGCCACCAGCAACTCGCGGTCGGCGCGAACAAGTTGGGGCCGGGGGTGCGCGCGTTCGAGCAGCGCTAGGCGCTTACAGCCGAGCGAGCTTCGCCCCCACGCGCTTCAGCTCGGGCCCGACCTCGCCCGCCGCCGTCGCGATGCCGACGAGGATGTGCGTCGCCACCGTCAGCGCGGCCATCATCGCCATCAGCGGCGCGACCGCGCCCGCATGGCCGAGCAGCATCCCGGTCGCCCCCGCGAACACCAGCTCGCGGTTCGAGATGAAGGGCAGGCGCGAGAGCAGCAGCTTGAGCGCGGACAGCACCACCCACCAGGTCACCGCGACCCCCGGCAACGCCAGCGCCCAGAGCAGAGCCGTCAACACCACCGTCAACGTCGCGCGCAACCCGTGCAACGCCGCGATCCGCGCCAGCGCCGGGCCGGGGAGCCAAAACAGCTGACGCCGCAGCGTGAACGCCACGATCGGCGGCGCGACCACCACGCCGAGCGAGGCGATCAGGACCCAGCTCGGGATGCCGAGCGGCACCGCGCCGAGCCAGGGCACGGCCAGCATCGCCGCCGCGAGCGTCGCGACGCTGCCCGCGACCGAGGACAGGATCGCCACGTCCTTGACCGCGCGGATCGCGGTCCTGCCGTCCTGCCCCGCGCGGCGCGCCCAGGTGAAGAGGTACGCTTCGCCCGCATAGCCGATGAGCAGCTCGTTGCCGATCGTCTTGCGCATGGTGGCCGCGATCCCCGCGACGGGCATGGTCCACAGCCGGCGGTAGATCAGCCAGTCGCATATCGGCTGGACGAGATAGGCGAGCGCGAACACCAGCCAGAACGCGGGCGAGCGCGGCACCAGCGCGAACACCTTGCTCCAGTCGGTCGCGTGCAGCTCCACCATCGCCGCGAACAGGATGGCGAGCGAGATCAGCGGCGCGCCGAAGCGGGGCAGCGCCGTCAGTGCGCCGCGAGGGACCAGCCGGGACAGGCGCGTGGCCACCGTGGCGAGCTGGTCACCGGCGGCACGGATGGCGATCTCGGTCATGGCAACGAACCTCAGGCTCCCGGTTGCATGACGACGCCGACCCGCCTGACCCGCAGCACGACGGCGGCGCGTGGCTGTTACTCGGGAACCTTTTCTGCTTTTGCGGGTGAGTGGCTCATCCATCCCTCCTTGTGGCGCGACAATCGGGCGCGAAGGTGGCAGTGGGGGCTCGACCGGTCGCGATCGGAGCGGCGTTGGTCGCGTTCGCGTTCCTGCTGCGGGCGTGGGACTTCGGCAACCCGGTCCTGCATGTCGACGAGGAATGGTATCTGCTCGTCGGCGACCGGATGCGCGCGGGCGCGCTGCCCTATCTCGATTTGTGGGACAGAAAGCCGCTCGGGCTGTTTGCTATCTATGCCGCGATCCGGTTGCTGCCGGGGAACGGGGTGGTCGCCTATCAGGTGGTCGCTTGCCTGTTCGCGGGCGCGACCGCGTGGGCCGTCGAGCGATGCGCGCGCGCGGTCGGCGCTTCGCCGCGCGCGAGCCTCGCGGCGGGGGCGGCGTATCTCCTGTGGCTGCCGCTGCTCAGCGGGTGGGGCGGGCAGTCGCCGGTATTCTACAATCTATTGATCGCGGGCGCGGCGCTGCTGACGCTCCGCCTGCCGCGCCGGACGAGTACGCGCGCGGTGTGGTGGAGCGGGGCGGCGGCGTGCACGCTGGGGGGGCTGGCGATCCAGACCAAATACACGCCCGCCGTCGAGGGCGCGCTGTTCGGCTGTGCGCATCTGTTCTACTTGCGCCGCACCGGGGCGGGCTGGCCCGCCACGATTGCCGCCGCGCTGGGGTGGATTGCGCTAGGGGCGCTGCCGACGTTGATCGCGGCATGGAGCTATTGGCGGCTCGGCCCGGCGGCGTGGCGGGCGTGGTGGTTCTGCAACGTCGTGTCGATCACGCTTCGCCACGGTTACCCGGCCGCGAAGATCGCGATGCGGTTGCTGGGGACGGGCGCGCAGCTCGCGCCGCTGGTGATCGGCGTCGTGATTGCGCGGCGGGAGCGGGGCGGGGCGGTGGCGCTAGCCTGGGGGTGGCTCGCGGCGGCGCTGATCGCGTGGGCGAGCGTGGGGGCGTTCTTCGACCATTACGCGCTGCCGTTGCTGCCGCCGATGTGCGTCCTCGCGGCGCTCGGCTGGACGGGGCGTGAGCTAGTGATGGGAGTGTCGCTCCTGCTCGCGCTTGTTACGGTGGTGACCAAGGCGGCGCTGCGCCCGGACGACGCGCCCGCCGCGCGCGCGGTGGCGGCGTTCGTCGAAGCGCATAGCGGGCGCGAATGTCCGTTCGTGTTCACGGGCGACTCCGCGACGTACCTGCTCGCCCATGCCTGCCTGCCGACCACCTATGCTTTCCCCTCGACGCTGTCCTATGCGTCCGAGCGCGGCTCGACCGGTATCGACGAGGCGGCGGAGGTCGCGCGCATCATGGCGCGCCGTCCCCCGGCGGTGGTGACGCTCGTCGAGCCGCTCGCGCCGCTCAACCCTGCGTCCGCGCGGGTGATGCGCGCGGCGTTGGCGCGCGATTACCACCCCGCGTTCAGCGCGCCGGGCCATTTCACGCGCGTGATCGTTTGGTTGCGCGACCGCGGGGAGATGAGCCGATGACAGACGCGCCGCTGATCGCCGGGCTGGAGCTGGGCGGGACCAAATGCATCGCGCTGCTCGGCACCGGCCCCGACGACGTGCAGGACGAGCGCCGCATCCCCACCACCACGCCCGCCGAGACACTCGCGGCGCTGGAAGCGGTGCTCGACGGCTGGGGCGGGTTCGCCGCGATTGGCGTCGCGAGCTTCGGGCCGGTGTCGCTGGACCCGCACACGAGCGACTATGGCTCGATCACCGTGACCACCAAGCCGGGCTGGGCACATACGGACATCGTCCGCCGGCTTCGGGCCCGCTTCGAGGTCCCCGTCGGCTTCCACACCGACGTGGTCGGCGCGGCGTTGGCGGAAGGGCAATGGGGCGCGGCGGCGGGGCTGGCGGATCATGCCTATGTCACCGTCGGCACCGGCATCGGCGTCGGGCTGATCGCGGGCGACGCCGCGGTTCAGGGCATGACCCACCCGGAGCTGGGGCATTTCCGCCCGCATCGCTTGCGCGGTGACGAGTGGAGCGGCGCGTGTCCCTTCCACGGCGATTGCTGCGAAGGGCTGGCGAGCGGCCCCGCGATCGCCGCGCGCACGGGCGTCGCCGCACCAGATCTTCCCGCCGATCACCCCGCTTGGCTCCCGACCGCGCACGCGATCGCGCAGCTGTGCGCCGCCCTGGTGCTGACGGGCGTGCCGCGCCGGATCGTGATCGGCGGCGGGGTGATGGTCGGGACGCCGCACCTGTTCCCGCGCGTCCGCAAGGCGCTGGGCGACACACTCGGCGGCTATCTCGTCACGCCCGAGCTGGCGGACCTCGACACCTATCTCGTGCCCCCGCGGCTCGGCAACCGCGCGGGGCCGCTCGGCGCGATCGTGCTCGGGGCGCAGGCGCTCGCCGGTTCTTAAACGCGGTCTTAACCCCGCCCGCTTACCGCCGCGCAATGATTTGGGGAGCGAGGGCAAGCTCATGCGCATACTGATCGTCGACGACGAACCGGGAATGCACGACTCCTACCGGCGCAGCTTCGCGCCCGTCGGGACGGGGGAGACGGCCGCGCTGTCGCAGATGGCGGCGGAGCTGTTCGGCGACGACGAGGACGCCGCCGAGCCCGCGTCCGACGACGTCCCCTCCTTTGCGCTGACGCACTGCCATCAGGGGCTCGACGCGGTCGCGGCGGTGGAGGCGGCGCTGGCGAGCGGCGAGCCGTATCCGGTCGCGTTCATCGACATACGGATGCCGCCGGGCATCGACGGCAGGGAGACCGCGCGCCGCATCCGGCTGCTCGACCCCGAGATCAACCTCGTCATCGTCACCGGCTTTTCCGACTTCTCCCCGCTGGAGATCACCCGCGTCGCGGGACCGGCGGACAAGATCTTCTATCTATCCAAGCCGTTCGAGGTCGCCGAGGTCGTCCAGACCGCCACCGCGCTCGGCCGCCGCTGGCAGGTCGACCGCGAGCTCGCCGACGCGCGCGCGACGCTGCAACGCCAGGTGGTGCGGCTGGAGGAGCAGGGGCTGGAGCTCGCCGCCAACGAAAGCCGCGCGGTGCATATCGCCACCCACGACTCGTTGACGGACGCGCCCAACCGGCTCGCCTTTCAGCGCGCGCTCGCCGACCGCGCGCGGCGGTCGGGCATGTTCGCGACCGCGATGATCGACCTAGACCGGTTCAAGCTGGTCAACGACACGCTCGGCCACCTCGCGGGCGACGAACTGATCCGCGAGCTGTGCGGCGTATTGCAGGCCACCCGACCCGAGGGCGGCATGGTCGCGCGGCTCGGCGGCGACGAGTTCGGCCTCCTGTTCGACACGCCGGGCGAAGAAGCTGCGGCGATGGCGTGCGAGCGCATCGTCCACGCCTGTTCGGGGTCGCGGCGCATCTTCGGCAACTCGGTCCAGGCGGGCGCGTCGGTGGGTCTCGTCGTTTGCGGCGAAAACTCCCAGCGCGACGTCGTCGACCTGATGCGCCGCGCCGACCTCGCGCTCAACGCCGCCAAGCGCGCGGGCCGCGGCGTCGTGCGGCTGTATGACCAGGGCATGGATCAGAGCGTCCGCTTCCGCCGCCGGGTCGAGAACGGCCTCGCGCAGGCGGTCGAGCGTGACGAGCTCGCGCTCGCCTATCAGCCGATCGTCGGGCGCGACGCGCTCGACATCGTCGGGTTCGAGGCGCTGCTGCGCTGGAACACCGAGGAATACGGGCCGATGAGCCCCGCCACCTTCATCCCGATCGCGGAAGAGTCGAACCTCATCCACGAACTTGGCGACTGGGTGCTGGCGAAGGCGCTCGAGGAGCTCGCGCGCTGGCCGGGGCAATATGTGTCGGTGAACTTCTCGCCACGCCAGTTCCGGCGACATAATTTCGTCGGGCATGTACTGGAGACGGTGCAGCGCGCCGGGATGTCTCCTGAGCGGCTGCAGATCGAAATAACCGAGACCGCGATCTTCGACGATGCCGAGCGTGCCGCCGACACGCTGTACCGGTTGCGGCAGATGGGGTTCCGCATCGCGCTCGATGATTTCGGCACCGGTTACTCGTCGCTGTACAATATCCGCAAGTTCGCGCTCGACGCGCTCAAGATCGACCGTAGCTTCATCGACGGCATGGCGCGCGAGCGCGAGTCGGCGGCGATCGTGCATTCCATCATCCATCTCGGGCGCTCGCTGGGGCTCGGCGTGATCGCGGAGGGCGTGGAGACCGAAGCGCAGGTCGCGTTGCTCCGCGTCGCGGGCGCGACCCACTTGCAGGGCTATCACTTTTCCCGCCCCGTGCCCGCCGCCGGGGCGCGGACGATGGCGATGGGACGGCCGTTCGAGCTGGTCGGCGAGGTGAGTACCGGGACGCACGGCTGATGGCGGCCGCGGTCCGACGCGTACGGGCGGGCAGCCGCCTGCTCCGCCACCCGCATTCGTTGGGCGCGCGGCTGGTGCTGATCCTGACCGGGGTCGGGCTGGCGGGCGCGTGCGCGATCACCTTGCTGCTAGCATCCGTCATCATCCCCAATTTCAACCGGCTGGAGGCGAAGTCGGTCGACGCGCATGTCGAGCGCACCCGCGCCGCGCTGACCGAATATGCCAGCAAGGTCGCGAGCGCGGCGCGCGATTACGGCGACTGGAGCGCGAGCTATGACTATCTGGCGCATCCCACCGCCGCGTTCGAGCGCGAGAGCTTCTCGCAACTGGCGATGGCGAACCTCGACGTCAGCGGCATGGCCTATCTCGGGCGCGACCGGCGGGTGGTGATCGCGCGCTGGATCGACCCGGACCGGCATGACGACGCGGCGATGCGCGCGCGCTTCACCGCCGCGATCACGCGGGTGGATTTCGCGCGGATCCTTCGCTCGCGCCACTCCGCCAGCTTCTACCTGCGGCTCGGGTCCGACGTGGCGGCGGTCGCGGTCGCGCAGGTGCGGCGGAGCGACGGGACGGGCACCCCACGCGGGCTGGTCATCATGGCGCGGCGGATCACCTCGCGGCAACTCTCCGACCAGCTTCAGCTCGCCGCCGAGCTGCGGCTTTCGGCGACGGGCGACGCGGTCACGGACGAGCGTCATCGCGCGACCATGCGGCTCGGCGTGCCGATCCTCGGGCCCGACGGCCACGCGGTTGCCAGCGCCGCCTTTACCGTCCCGCGCGACGTGTCGCTGCTCGGCCAGCGGATGCTGCTGCTCGCGGTCGCGGGCACCACCGCGCTGTTGCTGCTGGTGCTGGTCGTGCTGCGCGGGACGATCACGCGCCAGGTGCTGCGCCCGCTCCACCGGGTCGAGCGGCACATGCAGATGGTGCGCCAGTCGGGCTCGCTCGGCCTGCTCGACGAGGAGCGGCGCAATGACGAGATCGGCTCGCTCGGCCGGTCGTTCAACTCGATGCTGCGTCAGCTGAAGAATCTGCGCGAGCAGATCCAGGTGCAGAGCTTCGCGCTCGGCAAGTCGGAATCGGCGGTGGCGGTGATGCACAATGTCCGCAACGCGCTCAACCCCATCAGCACCATCCTAAGCCAGGGCGTAACGCAGGCGCCGTCGGTCGACCGCGCGATGCTCGACCGCGCGGTGTCCGAACTCGCCCGCGACGACCTGCCGCCCGCGCGTCGCCAGAAGCTCGCCGCGTTCGTCGCCGCCGCGGTCCAGGCGGAGGCGGCCGCGCGCGAGGCGCAGGTGCGCGAGCTGCATGTCGGGCGCGAGTCGATGGCGCATGTGCTCGAGATCATCGGCCAGCAGCAGCGCGAGGCGCATGAACGCCCGACGCTGGAGCCGTGCGACGTGGTCGAGCTGATCGCGCGCAACGCCGTCATCGCGCGCTACGGCAATGACGGCTCGATCACGTTCAGCTACCCCGCCGCGCCTTGCCCGGTGCTCGCCAACCGCGTGATCCTGAGCCAGGTGATCGGCAACCTGTTCTCCAACGCCGCCGAGGCGATCGCCGGATCGGGCGCGGCGACGGGGCGAATCAGCGTCTCGGTCGAGTGCGGCAACACGGTCGAGGTGCTCATCCGCGACACCGGCGAGGGGTTCGAGCCGGAGGTGGGACGCACGCTGTTCCAGCGCGGCTTCTCCACCCGCGCGCACAAGTCGGGCGGGCTGGGCTTGCACTGGTGCGCGAACTCGATGGTGGCGATGGAGGGCGCGCTCCGGCTGGAAAGCGAAGGGCGCGGGCAGGGGGCGACGGCGGTGCTGACGCTCAAGTCCGCCGCGCCGGTGGAGCTGGCGCGGGCGGCTTGACCGATAGTCAGGCCGCGCGTCCCCATATCTTGTCCCGCCGCCGCAGATACGGTGCCACCAAGTTCCGGGCCCGGAACCATTCCTGCCGCTCCACCGGCAGCGTCTCGAACGCGCCGATCACGCCGCGGCATTCGGGCGCGCCGCACGCGCACACCATCTGCCAGCTGCGGTCGGTGAGCGTGGTGGAATAATCCCACGCGATCTCCTCGCCCGCCGCGATGTCGCGGATCGCGAGCAGGACCACGCCGTCGCCCGCGAATCGCAGCCCGGTATTGGGCGCGCAGCTATGGTTGATGAGGTCGTCCACCGCGCCCGAGGGCCCCATATACTGGTCCGCGCTGACCTGAACAAAACGGTCCGCGCGCCCGACGAGTCGGGTCGGCACCTCGCGCGCGGTCACGCGCGGGCCGGAGAAGCGCGTCACCAGCTCGCCTTCACGAAAAGCGCGCGCGGCGTACACCGCTCTGCCGAGATGCGTCTCGCAGACGTGGAACAGCTCGGGCGAGGGCGCGCGGTCGAGCACCCACAGCCCGCCGCGCCGCACCCCGAGCGAGCGCCATGGGTTGATCGTCGCGACGCCGATCAGCAGCCACAGGCTCGCATGGCAGCTGAGTTCGGCGAAGAGATACGCATATTCGCCGACGCCACCGCCCGGCACGCGCGTGGCGACGAGGAGCGTCGCGAGGTCGCCGATCGTCCATAGACCCCAGGCGGGCGACCGCTCGCGCGCGCGGTCGCGCCACACGCTCGCCCAGGTCGGCCAGAAGCTGACGGGCACCGCCGC
>CALMGC010000140.1 GCA_937863505.1 uncultured Sphingomonadales bacterium
TGCCCGACGGCTGGTTCCGGAGCGGCGATCTCGGCTATCTCGACGAGGACGGTTATCTGTTCATCGTCGACCGCAAGAAGGACATCATCATCCGCGGCGGCGAGAATATCAGCTGTCAGGAGGTCGAGGCCGCCTTGTACGAGCACCCGGCGGTGGCGGAGGCGGCGGTGTTCGGCCTCCCCGACGAGCGGCTGGGCGAGGTGCCCGCGGCGGTGGTGCACCTCGCGAGCGGGGCGGCGGTGGACGAGGCGGCGCTGACTTCCTTCGTGCGTGAGCACATCGCCGCATTCAAGGTGCCGGGGCGCGTGTGGTTCAGCGCGACGGCGCTCCCGAGGCTGGGCACGGAGAAGATCGACAAGGTGGCGATCAGGACCCAATACCGTGCGCTGGCGGCGGCAGAGCGGGCGGACTAGCGCTCAGCCCCGCCCCACCCGCCGCACGATCAGCATCCCCGTCGCGAGCAGCGCCGCCCCGAAAGCCAAGAACACCCCGTCCCACGCCGACGGCCCCGCGCGCTCATAGACATGGTGCAGCCCGAGCAGGTGATGGTCGATCGTCCCCTCGACCAGGTCGAACACGCCCCAGCCCGCGAGGCACGCGCCCGCCAGCGCGCGGCCCGAGCGGATCGTGCTCTCACGGGTCAACGCGCGCCATAGCAGGCCAATGCCGAGCGCGGTTGCGCACCAGTCGAACGCGTCGAACACGCCGTCCCACACCATGTTGACCTTCGCGCCCACCAGCGTGTCGGTCGGCACCCGCGCGGACAGCATGTTGTGGATCTGCAGGATCTGGTGGAACAGGATGCCGTCGACGAACCCGCCCATGCCGATCCCGATCACCAGCCCCGCGGTGACGAGCGGGCGCAGCGTCGGCGCGCTCACGCGACCAGCCGCCGCAGCAGCGCCACCGCCAGCACGAACACCGGCGCGGGCGCGGCCAGCGCGAGCAGGTGCGGAAAGAGGTCCGGCCCCAACACCGCCGCCCGCACCGCGACGGCGGTCGGCGTGTGGCATAGGCTGCACGCGCCGGCGGGGCTGGCGAGCAGCGCGATGGAGGCGAGCAGGACAGGGCGGCGCATCCACCCTCGACGCGCCACCTCGCCGGGTTGTTCCGCTCGGCGGGCCGGTCAATGGCTGGCAAGGTCGGGATCGACGCGGTGAGTGCGAGCTACCTGCCTGTGGGAGGAAGGTGGATTGACTGTGCAAGGAAGATGGACTGATCGGCTTCAAATCCTAGGTTCTGAATCGAAAGCTGTCCTGCATGAAACCGTCCAGATGAGGAACGCTGCATCGATTTTCTTCAAAATCACCTTCGGTGAAGTCTCGGATCGTCCGCTTCCAAAAGCAATATGCTCCTAAGTTTTGCGGGATGACTCTTACCTCCCAAAAACCAGCAAATCGTTGGAAGCACTCGTGCGCAGCACGCGAGCCAACACCTAAACCCTTGAACTTCCTGTGCACAAAAAATTGCGCCATGTTGTGGTCTATCTCCGGCGCGCTTCCTTGGTCATCTATAATAGCAAAGCCAGCGAGCTCGCCGTTCACACGGACGAAAAAGGGGTGAGACTTCAAACCTTCGAAATAAGGCCGAAACTCGACGCATTCATACTCGCCGGTCTCGGGGAATCTCCAGGCCGGCTCACTCCCAACGTACTCGCTCATGTCATAGACATAATAGCTGCCCATCCGCTGCATGACAGGCAATTGTTCCATCGTCGCTTTTTGCAGATCCACTTTCATCTCAGTTCGCCTACGTATCTTAGATTTACAGCGCGGTTTAGTGCCATCGCTTCAATGCGCTGAGTTCATGCGTACGTGCAGTCGTGGTAGCCGTGGCTGCCTCGGGATGTAGCCGACATATCGACGCCTTCTTCATACCCGGTTTCGATTACGGCCTCCGACCCCTGTCATTGTTGGACGGGGTGTGATTTATATCGACTGATGCGCCCGCGTTTTGCCTTTTCTATCGTGCCGACCTTCCGCCAGCACCTCGCGCGGGAGGGTAACAAGACGTGACGTAGAGCGAACTTAGCGAACTTCCGCGCCGCGCGGCGGGGCGACTCGGGGCGGGCACCGTCCTGCCGAGGCACCGCCTTCGGACGGTCACGGGCAGCAGGAGAGTGCGTTCGGGCCTCAACTTCCTCAACTTGTTCAGTCAAGCGCGCCATCTCCGGCATGACGAACCCGCCGGCGCCGTCTAGGACCTTCGCCGATGGACGGGGCGGAAACGGGCGCGGTTACGCGGCGGGGGTTGCTGGTGACGGGGGGCGTGGGCGTGGGGCTCTGCGTCGCCTATGCGGTGTGGCCTCGGCATTACCGACCCAACCTTGCGGCCGCGCCGGGGGAGACGGTGCTCTCGGCCTGGGTCAAGCTGGGCGAGGACGGGCGCGTCACGGTGGCGGTGCCGCAGGCGGAGGTCGGGCAGGGGGTGTGGACCGCCCTGCCGCAGATCGTGGCGGAGGAACTGGGCGCGGACTGGCGGCAGGTGGGCGTGGAGCCCGCACCGCTCAGCCCGCTTTACGCCAACCCGCTGGCAACCGACGAATTTTGGGAAGGGTTGTTCGACCCGCTCCCTGCGTCGATGCGCGCGACCTGGGCGGAGCGGGGGGCGTTGATGTTGACAGCGGCCTCGACCAGCGTCCGCCAGTTTGAGGGGCCGTGCCGCGCGGCGGGCGCGGGCGCGCGGGTGCTGCTGGCCAAGGCGGCGGCGCGGCGCTGGGGTGTCGACTGGCGCGAGTGCAAGGTGGAGGCGGGCTTCGTCCGGCACGGCGCGCAAGCGTTGCGCTTCGGCGAGCTCGCGGCCGATGTCGCCCGAACCGTAGATGTAGCTCTCGA
>CALMGC010000141.1 GCA_937863505.1 uncultured Sphingomonadales bacterium
CGCGCTTGAAGCCGCCGCGCGGTTCTGACACACGCGCGTCATCATCACAGGGGTCCCGTCGTTGACCGACGTTTACGAGAAATCCGCGCACGAAGCCGGCGGCGCGATGCAGGTCGATGTGGAGCTGGTGCGCGCGCTCGCCGAGCTGCTCGACCGCACGCAGCTGACCGAGATCGAGGTCGAGGACGGCCCGCGCAAGATCCGCGTCGCGCGCAAGGCGGCGAGCGTCGCCGCGCCCGCGCCGGTGTATCACGCGCCGCCGCCGTCCCCCGCGCCTGCATCGCGGGAGCCCGTCCCCGCCGAGGTCGGCGCGTCCGCGCCCGCCACCCCGGTCGACGCGGTCAAGTCGCCGATGGTCGGCACCGTCTACCTCTCCGCCGAGCCCGGCTCGCGCCCGTTTGTCGCGCCGGGGCAGCAGGTCCGTGCTGGCGATGCGCTGGTGATCGTGGAAGCGATGAAGGTGATGAACCCGATTACCGCGCCCGCCGCGGGCACCGTGCGCGAGGTGCTGGTCGGGAACGGCCAGCCGGTCGAGTTCGACCAGCCGCTCGTGACGATCGAGTGACCCGACCCTATCCGTTCGTGCTGAGCTTGTCGAAGCACGGGAGTGTCGCATGCCCTTCGACAAGCTCAGGGCGAACGGCTGGAAGTGCCAATGCCTAAGATCACCAAGCTGCTCATCGCCAATCGCGGCGAGATCGCGCTGCGCATCCACCGCGCGTGTCATGAGATGGGGATCAGGACGGTCGCGGTGCATTCCACCGCCGACACCGAGGCGATGCACGTCCGACTCGCGGACGAGGCGATCTGCATCGGGCCGCCCGCCGCTGCCGATTCCTATCTCAACATCCCCAACATCATCTCCGCCGCCGAGATCAGCGGCGCGGAGGCGATCCACCCCGGCTATGGCTTCCTGTCCGAGAACGCGCGCTTCGCCGAGATCGTCGAAAGCCACGGGCTGATCTTCGTCGGCCCCAAGCCCGAGCATATTCGCGTGATGGGCGACAAGGTGGAGGCGAAGCGCACCGCGGGCGCGCTCGGCCTGCCGCTGGTACCCGGCTCCGACGGCGCGGTGAGCGATCTGGCGGAGTCGAAGCGGATCGCCGCCGAGATCGGCTATCCCGTCATCATCAAGGCCGCGTCGGGCGGCGGCGGGCGCGGCATGAAGGTCTGCGCGTCGGAGGACCAGCTCGAGACGCTGATGGCGCAGGCTGGCTCTGAGGCCAAGGCGGCGTTCGGCGACGCGACCGTGTATCTGGAGAAGTACCTCGGCAACCCGCGCCATATCGAGTTCCAGGTGTTCGGCGACGGTGCTGGCAGCGCCATCCACCTCGGCGAGCGCGACTGTTCGCTCCAGCGGCGGCATCAGAAGGTGCTGGAGGAGGCCCCCTCCCCCGTCATCACTCCCGAGGAGCGCGACCGCATGGGCGGCGTGGTCGCGCGCGCGATGGCGGACATGGCGTATCGCGGCGCGGGGACGATCGAGTTCCTGTGGGAAGCGGGCGAGTTCTACTTCATCGAGATGAACACCCGCCTCCAGGTCGAGCATCCCGTGACCGAGATGATCACCGGCATGGATCTGGTGCGCGAGCAGATCCGGGTGGCGGAAGGCGAGCCGCTGTCGGTCACGCAAGACCAGGTCCGCTTCGAGGGCCACGCGATCGAGTGCCGCATCAACGCCGAACACCCCCGCACCTTCGCCCCCTCGCCCGGGCTGGTCACCGCCTACCACGCGCCCGGCGGGATGCACGTCCGCGTCGATTCGGGGCTCTACGCGGGCTACCGTGTGCCGCCCTATTACGATTCGATGGTCGCCAAGCTGATCGTCTACGGCACCACCCGCGAGCGGTGCCTGGCGAGGCTGCGGAGGGCGCTGGAGGAGTTCGTGATCGAAGGCCCGGTGACAACCATCCCGCTCCACCAGGCGCTGCTGGAGGACGCGGAGTTCGGGGAGGGGGCGTACACGATCAAGTGGCTGGAGGAGTGGTTGGCGCGGAAGGGGTGAGGGATGGAAGGCGGCGCGCTTATACTGACGACCTTCTATCGCGTCATGGCTTGTATGAGCCGAGGGCCGGGGTGAACGATGGCTAAAAAGTTTGGTTTCGAAGACAAAGGGATCGCAGACTTGCTTCGCGCGGGTCGCTTAGCTGTTCCGCCCAATCAGCGCTCGTACGCGTGGCAAGAACGACACGTTAAGAATTTTCTCGAGGATTTGAATGAGGCTGTAACGAACAGCACACAAGACTATTTCTTGGGAACCGTTGTCCTGATTCAACAAGGACGGGAGACGCCGTCTATAGCGGACGGTCAACAGCGCATCGCAACGACCTCCATCGTTCTTGCGCGCATTCGCGATGAGCTACTCGGGTTGGGGCGAGAACTGTCCGCACGGTCGATAGACACGGATTTTCTCCGCACCGTTGATCGAGCGACAGAGGCTATGACAGCGCGTGTAAGCCTGAACTTGGAGGACAACGAATTCTTTCGACGCGTTATTCTAGCAAGTCCGGAAGATCACGATCATGCCGTCGCAACCGCAATGCCGCCGCAGAGGACGTCGAACTTGCGGCTGAAAGAGGCTTCCGACCAGTGCGCTCGTTTTTTCCGCGAAGGTATGAATCGTCTTCCCGATCATACGCGCGCTGAGTACCTTCTGAAATGGGTCGACTACCTTCAGCATCAGTGTAGTGTCATTGTTGTTACCGTGCCGGACGAGGTTGGTGCTTATCGCATGTTCGAAACCCTCAATGATCGAGGGTTGAAAGCTTCGCAGGCTGACATTCTGAAGAACTATCTGTTCAGCAAAGCGGGATCGCGTCTGAATGAAGCGGTGACGTTATGGACAACCATAGCATCTGAAATAGAAGGCATCGGTGGCGACGAAAACGCCTCGCTGCTTACTTATCTTCGACACCTTTGGATTACTAAGAAAGGCGGCACAAAGGAACGCGAGTTAGCGGCTGAGATAAGGTCAGATGTGACTAGCGAGCGACGGACTATCGAGTTCCTCACCGACGCGGCAGGTGGAGTGTCCGACTACCTAGCGCTTTCATCGTCTCGTCATCCAAAGTGGGAGACGTATCCTCCGTCTGTACGGCAGAACATCGAAACACTTAGCGCTCATCTGCAGGTTGAACAAATTAAACCTCTTCTATTTGCGGTAGCGCGTTACTACGACCTTGCCGAAGCTGAGAAAGCCTTCCGGTTGTTCGTCGCTTGGTCGGTGAGATTCCTTATCTATGGCGGTAGAGGAGGAATGCTGGACACTCAATACTCCTTGCGGGCACACGAAGTTGGCACTCGGCGTATAGCTAGGGCGCGAGAACTACGCGAAGCGATGAGAGAATATGTTCCGTCTGATACCGCGTTTCAACAGGCATTCGCGACTGCCCGCGTATCTCGCAGCTATCTGGCACGATATTACCTACGTGCAATTGAGAAGCAGCGTGCCGCAGACCCGCAGCCTGAGTATGTCCCAAACGAGGACGTATCACAAATCAATCTAGAACACGTTCTCCCGCTGAACCCTAATGCCACGTGGGGATCTATAGATGCAGAGCAGGCCCGCTCGGCCCAACGCTTGTTGGGCAACATGGCGCTTATCCGAGAAGCGGACAACCGAGATCTTGGGAACAAGAGCTTCGAGGAAAAGAAAGCTGTTTACGCCCGCTCTGGCTATGCGACGACCGCAGAGATCGCGTCTTCAGAGTCATGGACACTGGGTGACATCGAACGTCGGCAAGAAGGACTGGCCGCTTCGGCCGTCCAGACTTGGCCCTTGACGTTTGCCGATTGACTGACGTCAACACAGAAGAGGATGGTATTGACGTTCACTGCTCTTCCCGCCCCGTCCAAAGTTACCGCGCTGCCTCATGCCTCACGCCCTAACCCCGCCCCAGCGCTCCGCCATCCTCGCCGCATATCTCGGCTGGACGCTCGATGCGTTCGACTTCTTTCTGCTCGTGTTCCTCCAGGGCGCGATCGCGGCCTCGTTCGGGACGGACATCAAGTCGGTGTCGGAGGCGCTGTTCCTCACCCTCGCCGCGCGGCCGTTCGGGGCGTTCGCGTTCGGGTGGCTGGCGGAGCGCCATGGGCGGCGGCCGGTGTTGATGGTGGTGATCTGCGCGTTCTCCGCCTTTTCCGTGCTGTCGGGGTTCGCGCGGTCGCTCTCCGAGCTGCTGCTGGTGCGCGCGCTGTTCGGGTTCGCGATGGGGGGCGAGTGGGGGATCGGCGCGAGCCTGGTGATGGAGACGATCCCGCCGCGCGCCCGCGGGCTTGTGTCCGGGCTGCTCCAAAGCGGCTATCCGTCGGGCTATTTCCTCGCCAGCCTCGCCTACTACCTGTTCTTCGACCGGGTCGGGTGGCGCGGCATGTTCTTCATCGGTGTCGTCCCCGCGCTGGTGGTGCTGCTGATCCGGTCGCGGGTGGAGGAAAGCCCCGTCCACCTCGCGCTCGCCAAGGGGCCGCGCGCTAACCCGCTCGCGGCGATCGCGAAGCACTGGCGCACCGCGCTCTACCTCGTCGTGCTGATGACCGCGTTCAACTTCTTCAGCCACGGGACGCAGGACCTGTACCCGACCTTCCTGCAACAGCAGCACGAGTTCGACACGCACACCACCGCGCTGCTCACCGCCGCGATGAACGTCGGCGCGATCGTCGGCGGCTTGTCATTCGGTACCTGGTCGGAGCGGGTCGGGCGCAGGCGCGCGATTGTGGTGGCGAGCCTCCTCGCGCTGCCGGTCATCCCGCTCTGGGCATTTGCGTCGACGCCGCTGATGCTGGGCGCGGGCGGGTTCCTGGTGCAGGTGGCCGTGCAGGGCGCATGGGGCGTGGTGCCGGTGCACCTCAACGAGCTGTCGCCGCCGCTCGCGCGCGGGCTGCTCCCGGGCTTCGCCTATCAGCTCGGCAACCTCCTCGCCTCGCGCAACGCCCCGTTGCAGGCGGCCATCGCCAAGGCGCATGGCGGCAACTACGGCCTCGCGCTGGCGCTGGTCGCGGGGGTGACCGCGCTGGTGCTGGCGGCGTTGGCGCTGCTGGGGCCGGAGCGGCGGGACGTGGACTTCGTGGCGGAGGCGGCAAGCGGGTGACGCCCCGCGCGCCAGCGGCTAAGGCGCGGCGCATGTCCCAGATCACTCCCGACATCGTCGCCGAGCACGGCTTCTCCCCCGACGAGTATACCCGCGTCCTCCACGCGCTCGGGCGCGAGCCGAACATGGTCGAGCTCGGTATCTTCTCGGTCATGTGGTCCGAGCATTGCTCGTACAAGTCGAGCCGCCTTCACCTCCGCAAGCTCCCCACCACCGGCGCGTGCGTCATCCACGGCCCGGGCGAGAATGCGGGCGTGGTCGACATCGGCGACGGGCAGTGCGCGGTGTTCAAGATGGAGTCGCACAACCA
>CALMGC010000142.1 GCA_937863505.1 uncultured Sphingomonadales bacterium
CGCGTCCACCACCACCGCGCGCCTTTCAAACGCGATCGCCGCCACCGCCGCTGCCGTGTAGTCGCCCAGTCCGGGCAAGCGGCGAAGCTCCGCCTCGGTCGTCGGGAACGCGCCAGCCTCCGCCACCGCCCGCGCCGCGCGGACGAGGTTCCGCGCTCGGGCGTAGTAGCCCAGCCCCGCCCAGGCGGCCATCACCTCCGCATCGTCCGCCGCCGCAAGGCTCGCCACGTCGGGCCAGCGGGCGACCCATGCCTCGAAGCGGGGACGCACGGTCGCGACGGTGGTCTGCTGGAGCATCACTTCGGACAGCCACACCCGATACGGGTCCGCCGTCTCGCCCGGCTTCGCGCGCCACGGCAGGTCGCGGCGGTGCGCGTCGTACCAGGCGAGCAATCGCGGCGCGATGCGTTCTGGGCGCTTGAGCGGCACGGGCGCGCTATGGCATGGGGGGCGGGATGAGCAAGCGCGTGCGTCCCCCCGAGCCGGAACCTGTGCGCTCCAACCGCTCGCGCCAAGTGGCCGAGCTGCTCCCCGACATCGGCCGCGCCGCGTTCCGCCGCTTCGGCTTCATCCAAAGCTCGGTGGTGAGCCGCTGGCCCGAGATCGTCGGCGCGAAGCTCGCGGGGGTGAGCGCGCCCGAATCGATCCGCTTCCCGCATGGGAGCAAGCAGGATGGCGTGCTGACGCTGCTGGTGCGCGGCGCGCACGCGCCGATGATGCAGCACATCGCGCCCGAGATCATCGAGCGGGTCAACCGCTTCTTCGGCTATTGCGCGGTCGCGAAGCTGGCGATCCGGCAGGGCGAGGTCGCCGCACCTGCGCGCGTCGCACCGCCCTCGCTGCGGCCCGTGCCCGGCGAGCTTGGGGACGGCCTGAAAACCGTTGCCGACCCCGAGCTGAAAGCGGTGCTCGAAGGGCTGGCGGGCAGCATCGCCGCGCAGGCGACGGTGAGCGTCCCCGTGCTGGGCAAAATACGCTGATGCGCCGCCTGCTCGCCTGCCTCCTGCTCCTACCTCTCGTCGCCGCGTACCCGCCGGTCCGCCGCGTCGCCCAGCCGGCGGTGCGCGACTGGAACCGCACGATTACGCGCAGCCCAGCAGGCGAGGTGGTAATCGGTAACCCGGCGGCGCGGGTGAAGCTGGTGGAGTATGTCAGCTACACCTGCCCGCATTGCGCCGCCTTCACCGCCGAGTCCGCGCCGGTCTTACGCGGACAATGGGTGCGCTCGGGGCAGGTCAGCATCGCGATCCACCCCGCCGTGCGCGAGCCGCTCGACCTCGCCGCCGCGATGCTGGCGCGCTGTTCGGGCGCGCGGTTCGGCGCGGTGCACGACGCGATCTATGCGGGCCAGACCGGGTGGTACACCAAGGGCGCGGGATATATCGGGGCCAACGTCACCCAGCTCAACGCCCAAGCCACCCTCCCGCGCCTGCGCGCGCTCGCCGACGGCGCGGGGCTGACCGCGATCGCGACGGCGAACGGGCTCACACCCCACGCGCGCGACGCGTGTTTCGCGAACGACGCGGACATGAACCGCATCGTCGCGCTGACGGAGGATGCGGGCAAGGTGATTACCGGCACGCCTTCCTTTGCATTGAACGGCAAGTTCATCGGCAGCGCGACCTGGGCCACGCTGGAGCCGCAACTGCGCGCGGCGGGCGCGCGCTGAACCCATCACCTTCGGAGTAGTCATGCGTATTCTCCCCTTCCTGTCGCTCGCCGCCGTGCTCGCGGCGTGTCACAAGCAGCCCGATGTGGTGAACGACACCGTTCCCGTCGCGCATGCGAGCGCGGTCGCCGCGCCCGCCGGGCAGGACTGGACGCAGGTCGTCAGCAAGACGCCCGAGGGCGGCTATCGCATGGGCAACCCGAACGCTGCGTTGAAGCTGGTCGAATACGGCTCGCGCACCTGCCCCACCTGCGGCATGTTCGGGCGCGAGGGGATGCAGCCGCTCGAGACCAACTACGTCAAGTCGGGCAAGGTCTCCTACGAATTCCGCGAGTTCCTCGTTCATGGTCCGCCCGACCTGCCCGCCAGCCTGCTCGGCCGCTGCGGCGGTGCGCAGCCTTTCTTCCCGCTGCTGGAAGCGATGTACCGCGATCAGGCGCAGTTCGAGACCAAGCTGGAAGACCAGGCCGCGACCAGCAAGCTACAGGCGAGCCTCGCGGGCGCGCAGCCGCCCAAGGTCGCGAACACGTGGGGCGATTACATGGGCTATGTCGATTACGTGAAGCAGCGCGGCATCCCCGAGGCGAAGGCGCGCGCCTGTCTGTCCGATCAGACGGAGATCAAGCAGCTCGTCGACATGATGCAGGACGCGCAGGGCAACAAGGGCGTGACGGGCACGCCCGCGTTCTTCCTCAACGGCCGGATGCTGGAAAACCAGCTCAGCTGGCCGCAGGTGGAGCAGTCGCTGAAGGCGGGGGGAGCGTAGAAGGCCGGTCAGCGTACCGGAGTCACCTCAGCGCACGGCGCAGCGCCGGGATCGAGCGGCCTGCGGGAACACCGTCGAAACGACCGGCCGTGCTCGTGTCGACGAGCCAGCGCCCGTGCTCCTCGCGCAAAATGACCGCCGTGCGTGCGTTTGCGTTTCGGGTCGACCAGTCGTAGATGAGGCCGATACGCTGCAACCCGCGGTCGGGCGGTAGCGCACCGGCGGCCACGAGTTCGTCGCAAGTATATATCTCGGTCTCGCCCTCTCCGAGCGTCATCAAACGCTGTCCACCGATTATCACGCCACATTGCGCATCGGACAGGCCATGCTTGGCGAGGACGCGAAAGCCTCGCAACCCTAGGGTGTGCCCGTCGGCCAGCTTGATCGTGAGCGGGCGATCCTGCCGAACGTCCGGTTGCTCTTGCGGCTTCGTAGCGGGAGACGCATTGGCCACTGCCGGTTCAGAAACTTGCGCCGTCGAAATTAGCAATGAATAGATAACCAAGGTGCGCATCGCGTGCCTTTCACAATAGCTGAGTCAGCGACGCCGAAGCGAAGATAGCCGAAGGTAAGCACGTCGCATCTTACCGTCATAGTCGTTCTTCGCGTAGCTCGGGCCGTTGTAGCTCCGCGCGAAAGCAGGCCAGTCCTTATTCTCTATCGCCCGTTTCAGAGCGGCTTGTGACCTGACGAAATGAACAAACGCATTCAGATGCTCAGCGGAGCTGACCATCATCGCGTCAACGAAAGCGTCGACGCTTGCGAACCCTGCGAGCCGGTGGTTCTCGCCCAAAATCTGAAATAAGCCCCATGAAGCAGATTTAAGCGCGGCTGCCTCGTCCAACATCGCGGCCCGACGCAGGCGCTCATACTCGAATCGCGAGTAACCGCCCGGTGCCGATGACGATATATCCGGATGCGTCGCGTTGAACCGGCCATGCGTGTGTTTGGCAAACTTGTGTCGCTCGAACAGGATGATCGGCCTGTTCCACAGATCCCAAGCTGACTCCCTCGCCTCCGTGTCAGCAACGGCTTGCACAGCGGCAGCGTCGCAGTCCAGGGCTTTGGCCGCTCGTGCATAGTCCGCGTCGGTCAGCGATCCGGTGTCGTGCGCCCAGCAAACACCGTTGAAGATTCGGTGCCGTGGGCCAGCGATAAACGGAAGGTTCAGGCGTGTGAAGCTGAAGTCGTTCGGCTTTACTATACCATCGGGCCGCAATAACGCAGCGCCGTTCCGCTGAAAGCCGAGTATCGCGGATTCCGTTTCCGGGGTGAATCGCCCATTGGGCTCCGGCAAACTGGCTCCGCCTAGCCAGCGTTTATGCCGCTCCAGCAAAAGCTGTACGACCAGCACGTCATCAGAACGGTTAACCGCTCCCGGCCCGACTGTTGCGCTTATTCTCGCCACCACGCCCGCCTTTCGATCCAGTCCTACCCCCCATAGCCCTTCAGCTCATCCCCTGCCACGCGGGTGACGTGGAGCACGTTGGTGCTGCCCGGCGTCTTGAACGGCACGCCCGCCATGATGATGATCCGGTCGCCCGCCTTGGCCAGCCCGTGCCGCAGCGCCATGCGCTTCGACTTCGCGACCATCTCCTCGAAGCTGCCCACGTCCTTGGTGTGGACGGACAGCGTGCCCCATAGCAGCCCCAGCCGCCGCGCGGTCTCCAGCCTCGGCGTCAGCACCAGGATCGGCACCCCCGGCCGCTCGCGCGCGACACGGCGGGGGGTCGAGCCCGACGAGGTGAAGCACACGATCGCCGCCGCGCCGACGGTGTTCGCGATGTTCTTCGCCGCCTCGGCCAGCGCGTCGGCGGTGGTCGGGTCGGGCCGCATCACGGTGAAGTGGATGCGGTCGCCGTGCATCGGGTCGCGCTCGACCGCCTCGCCGATCGCGTTCATCATCGCCACCGACTGCACCGGCCAGTCGCCCGCCGCCGATTCCGCCGACAGCATGATCGCGTCCGCGCCGTCATAGATCGCGGTGGCGACATCCGACACCTCCGCGCGGGTCGGCGATGGGCTCTTGATCATCGATTCGAGCATCTGCGTCGCCACCACCACCGGGCGACCCATCCGCCGCGACACCTCGACGATGCGCTTCTGCAAGGGCGGCACCTGCTGCGGCGGCAGCTCGACGCCGAGGTCGCCGCGCGCGACCATCACCCCGTCGCAATGCTCGATGATCTCGTCCAGACGCTCGATCGCCGACGGCTTCTCGATCTTGGCGAGCAGCGCCGCACGCCCCCCGATCAGCTTGCGCGCCTCCGCCAGGTCCTCCGGCCGCTGCACGAACGACAGGGCGATCCAGTCGACGCCCTGGTCGACCGCAAAGGCGAGGTCGGAGCGGTCCTTCTCCGTCAGCGCCGCCATCGGCACCACCACGTCGGGGACGTTAAGGCCTTTATTGTCCGACAGCGCGCCGCCGACCTCGACCAGCGTCTCGATCCGGTCCGCGTCATGGTCGCTCACCCGCAGCACCAGCTTGCCGTCGTCGAGCAGCAATCGCGCGCCCGGCTCGATCGCGGCGAAGATCTCGCGGTGGGGCAGCTGGACCCGGGTCGCGTCGCCCGGCGCAGGGTCGTGGTCGGGCGTGAAGGTCGCGCCCGTCACCAGCTCCACCCGCCCGGCCGCGAAGCGCCCGACGCGCAGCTTGGGCCCCTGCAGATCGGCGAGGATCGTCGTCGGTCGCCCGAAGCGCTTTTCCAGCGCGCGGATCGCCGCGATCACCGCGACCTTGCCCGCCTGGTCGCCATGGCTCATGTTGACGCGGAAGGCGTCCGCGCCCGCTTGAAACAGGGTGGCGATCATCTCGGGGCTGCTCGACGCGGGGCCGAGCGTCGCGAGCACGCGCACCTTGCGCGAGCGGGGTGACAGGGCCTTCATACGTTGATCCTCGGCTTGTAGGCGCGCCGGTCTAGAGCGTAAGCGGGGCGACGCAACCGGACACAGGCCCATGACCCTAGACGATATCGACGACGCCACCGCCGCCGCCGCGTTCCGCCGGCTGGCGCTTCACCTGCAACAGCGCGACGACGCGGCCAACATCGAGCTGATGGGGCTGGCCGGGTTCTGCCGCAACTGCCTCGGCGACTGGGTCGCGGAGGCGAGCGGGGGCAATCTCGACAAGACGCGCGCGAGGGAGGCGGTCCACGGCATGACCGCCGCCGACTGGAAGGCGCGCCAGCCCGCCGCCACGCCCGAGCAGCTCGCGCGGATGGAGGCGAGCCTCCGGCGCAACGAGGAGGTGCGCCGGGGTTGAGGCGGCGGGTCCGCTCGCCTAAGCGCCCCGCTCCCGATTCACTATGACGAGCCACCCATGACCGACAATGTTTCCGCCGAGCAGCTCCGCCAGTTCATCGAGCGTGTCGAGCGGCTGGAGGAGGAGAAGAAAGGTTTCGCGGACGACATCAAGGACGTATATTCAGAGGCCAAGTCGACCGGCTTCGACACCAAGACGATGAAGTCGATCGTCCGCCTGCGCAAGATGGAGAAGCACCACCGCGACGAGGCGGACGCGCTGCTGGAGACGTACAGGAAAGCGCTCGGGCTGCACTGAGCAGCCGACATCGAGCGGGGGCTCCTCCCCTTCATGGAGCCCCCGCAAAGTACCACTTTGCGGGGATAGCATGGCCGGCCATTCCAAATACAAGAACATCATGTATCGCAAGGGCGCGCAGGACAAGAAGCGCTCGGCGTCGTTCAGCAAGCTCTCTCGCGAGATCACCGTCGCGGCCAAATCGGGGCTGCCCGACCCGGACGCGAACGCGCGGCTGCGCGCGGCGATCAACGCCGCCAAGGCAGCGTCGATGCCCAAGGACAATATCCAGCGCTCGATCGACAAGGCCGCGCGCGGCGAGGGCGACGATTATGAGGAGATCCGCTATGAGGGTTTCGGTCCCGGCGGCGTGAGCCTCATCATCGAGGCGCTGACCGACAACCGCAACCGCACCGCCACCAACGTGCGGACGATCGTGTCCAAGAACGGCGGCAATCTCGGCGCATCGGGATCGGTCAGCCACGGGTTCGACCGGATGGGGCTGATCACCTATCCGGCGGGGGCGGGGAGCGCGGACGCGGTGTTCGAGGCGGCGCTGGATGCGGGCGCGGAGGACGTGTCCTCGACCGAGGACGGCCACGAGATCTGGACTGCGACCGACGCGCTGCATGAGGTCGCCAAGGCGCTCACGGGCGTGCTCGGCGAGCCCGAGGGGGCGAAGCTCGCCTGGAAGCCGCGCGACACGGTCGCGGTCGGCGAGGGCGAGGCGGAACAGCTGTTCAAGCTGATCGACACGCTCGACGACGACGACGACGTGCAGACGGTGTGGGGGAATTACGAGGTCAGCGACGAGGTCATGGAGCGGCTGGGGTGAGACTTCCCCTCCCGCTTGCGGGAGGGGCTAGGGGTGGGCCTGCCGCAAATAGCGCGGGATGCCCAGCACCGGCCCACCCCCGACCCCTCCCGCGAGCGGGAGGGACGAAATGATCATCCTTGGCCTTGACCCCGGGCTCGGCACGACCGGCTGGGGCGTTATCCGCGCGGAGGGGAACCGGCTGTCGCACCTCGCCAACGGGCGGTTGAAGACGGACAGCGCCGCCCCGCTCGCGCGGCGGCTCGCGCATCTCGACACCATGCTCGCCGCGATCCTCGCCGACCATGCGCCGGGGGCGGCGGCGGTGGAGGAGGTGTTCGTCAATTCCAACCCGCAGTCGACGCTCAAGCTCGGGCAGGCGCGGGGCGTGATCCTGCTCGGCGTGGCGCGCGCGGGGATCGAGCCGGGCGAATATGCCGCGCGGCTGGTCAAGAAGGCGATCGTCGGCGTCGGCGGAGCGGAGAAGACGCAGGTCCACGCGATGGTCGCGCGGCTGCTCCCCGGCGTGGTGATCGACGGCCCCGACGCGGCGGACGCGCTCGCGGTCGCGATCACCCACGCGCACCACCTCGCGAGCGCGCGGCGGGCAGGGTGAGCTTTCCTACACCGGGCCTATCGGGCTAGGCTGGGCGCGTGTCGAACCGCTTCCCTTCCTCCTCCCCATTCATCGCGTCGGACAAACGCTTGATCGACGTCTCGCGAATACGGGTCGGCACCTTTGTCACCTTCGGTCGGGTGTCCGAGCGGTGATCGCGCACCTCAAGGGCCGTCTCGACTCCACCGGCATCGACCATGCCGTCATCGACGTCGGCGGCGTCGGTTATCTCGTCGGCGCGTCGGCGCGGACGCTGGCGGCGCTGGGACCGGTGGGCGAAACCGCGACGCTGTTCACCGAGATGCTCGTCGCCGAAGACTTCATTCGCCTCGTCGGCTTCGCGCGGGCGGAGGAGCGCGACTGGTTCCGGCTCCTAACCGGAGTGCAGGGTGTCGGCGCGCGGGTCGCGCTCGCGATCCTGTCCGCGCTGGACGGCACCGAGCTGACCCGCGCGGTCGCCGCGCAGGACAAGGCGACGGTCGCGCGCGCGAACGGCGTCGGCCCCAAAC
>CALMGC010000143.1 GCA_937863505.1 uncultured Sphingomonadales bacterium
GACGAGACGCTGGACGAGAAGTTCTACCGCGCGGACGAGCGGCGCGCGCGGCTGTTCTCGCTCGGCGCGGGGCTGGCGGCGGCGATCGCGTGCCTCGGGCTTTACGGCCTGACCGCGTTCGATACCGCGCGGCGCGGGCGTGAGATCGGCATCCGCCGCGCGCTCGGCGCGTCGCGCGCTCGGGTGCTGGCGCTGCTGGTCGGGCAGTTCGTGCGGCCGGTGGTGGCGGGCGCGTTGCTGGCGTGGCCGGTCGCGTGGGTGGTGCTTCGCCGCTGGCTGGCCGGGTTCGACGACCCGGTCGCGCTGTCGCCGCTGCTGTTCCTTGGGGCGCTAGGGGCGGCGGTGCTGGTCGCGGTCGCCACGGTGGTGGCGCAGGCATGGCGGCTCGCGGCGGCGGAGCCGGGCAGGGCGTTGCGCTGGGAGTAGGGAAGGGCAGGCCGCGCCCGCTCCGAACTTCGTCAGCGCGTGGTCGCGGCGTCGGCGGGCCGATCGGCCTCGCGCGCGGCCCTGAACTCCGATCCGGCGCTCCATCTGGGCCATTTGTCCGAAAAGGCGAGGTCGCGCCCGACCGCATAGGCGAGGTCGACGTCGCGCGCCGCGCCCGCGAGGTCCCATGTCGGCGACCACGCGTCGCAGGCTTGGTGGTAGCAGGCCATGTACCCCTTCAGCCACGCCTCGCCCGCCGGGCGACCGCCCGCGACGAGGTCTGGCGCGCCGCTGATCGCCATGAACAACAGGGTCGGCACCCCGCGCTTGGCGAAGGAGAAATGGTCCGCGCGGTAGAACAGCCCGCGCTCGGGCAGCGTCTCGGGCGTCACCGTCCGCCCCTGCGCGGTCGCCGCCTTGGCGAGCCCCGCCTCAAGGTCGTTCTGCCCCTGACCGACGAGCAGCACGTCGCGCGACGCGCCGCCCGCCTGGAGGATGTCGAGCGTGATGTTGGCTACCGTCTCCCTCGCCGGGATCACGGGCGCGCCGGCATATGCCTCCGAGCCGAGCAGCCCGCGCTCCTCGGCGGTCCAGAAGCTGAACGCGACGGTGCGGTCCGGGCGCGGCCCCGCCTTGAACGCGCGCGCCATCTCGAGCAGCCCGGCCACGCCGAGCCCGTCGTCGTTCGCACCCGGCTTGATGACGCCGTCCGCGCCCTTGCCGTACGCGTCCCAATGCGCGCCGTACATGATCGCCTCCGCGGGACGGCGCGCGCCGGTGATCTTGGCGAGGACGTTGCGGCTCGCCACCGCCGTGTGCGTGACGGGCAGGTCTGCCGAGAAAGCGAGGCCGGTCAGCGTCACCGGGCGGAAGTCCGCGCGGCGGGCGGCGACGCGCAGGATCGCGAGGTCGAGCCGCGCGCTGTGGAACATAGCCGCCGCCGCCGCGCCCTCGATCCAGCCCTGGAGCGGCACGCGCCCGGTCGCGCCCGCGATGTCGTAATTCTCCCCGCGCGGGGCGGTGACGGTGCTCCACGGATAGCCCGCGCCCGGCGTGTCGTGCACGATCAGCGCCGCGACCGCGCCCCGCCGCGCGGCTTCCTCGTATTTGTAGGTCCAGCGACCGTAGTAGGTCATCCGCCGCCCGCCGAACTTGCCGACCACCGGCTCGTTCGCCGCGGCCTCGAAGTCGGGATCGTTGACCAGGAACACCGCGATCTTACCCTTGAGGTCGACGCCCTTGAAGTCGTCCCACCCGCGTTCGGGCGCGCTGACGCCATAGCCGACGAACACCAAGGCGGCGTTGGTGATCGCGACCCGGTCGACCGGCTGCACCGTGCTGAGGTACACGTCGCGGCCTTGCGCGAGCGGCGTCGCGCGACCGTTGACGCTGACCGACGCGGTGCCGTCGCCCACCTGCGTGCGGACCAGCGGCACGTCCTGCGTCCACGCACCGCCCGGTCCGGCGGGCTCCAGCCCCAGCGCCTTCAGGCGTGCGACGAGATAGTCCACCGTCCTCCGCTCGCCCGCCGTCCCCGGCGCGCGGCCCTCGAACGGCGGCGAGGCGAGCGTACGGGCGGTGTCGGACATCGCTTGCGGCGAGACGGACGCGGCGGCGGCGAGCAGGGCGAGACTGAACATGCGCGGAGTGTCCGACGCGCGGCGGTGCGGGTCAAGCGCTTGCGTCGCGGTCGCGGAGCGGGTCCAACGGTTGCATGATCGACACCCCGCGCCTCAACCTCCGCCCGCACCGTCTGTCCGACCTCGACGCGCTCGCCGCCCTGTATGGCGACGCGGAGGTGATGCGCTTCATCGGCGGCGAAGCGATCTCGCGCGAGGACCTTTGGAACCGGCTGCTCCGCTACCACGGCCATTGGTCGCTGCTCGGCTTCGGCCTGTGGGCGATCGAGGAGCGCGCCTCCGGGCGGCTGGTCGGCAATGCGGGCTTCGCCGATTTCCACCGCGGGCTGGGCGACGACTTCGACGGCGCACCCGAAGCCGCGTGGGTGCTCGCCGCCCAGGCGCATGGGCGCGGCTATGCGGCGGAAGCGATGGCGGCGGCGCTCGGCTGGCTCGATGCGCGCGGGGAGGGGCGGAGCGTGTGCATCATTGCGCCCGCCAACACCGCCTCGCTCAGGCTCGCGGACCGGCTCGGCTATCGCGTGTTCGCGGAGCGCGCGTACAAGGGTACGACCGTGCTGCTGCACGAGCGGATTGCGGCTGGTCAGCAAGCGAACGCGCGATAGAACCGGCGCTGAAGGAGAAGCTCATGCACCGCCGCGCTTTCATCGGATCGGGCGTCGCCGCCGTCACGCTCGCGACCGCCACGCCCGCGCTGGCGCAGGCGCCCGGAAGCGGCGACGCGGCGCTGAACGCGCTGTTCGACCGCATCTTCGCCGACGATCTCGACCACCAGCCCGAGCTCGCCACCTCGCTCGGCCTGGACAAGGGCGCGCGGGCGGCGGAGAAGAGCCGCCTTAACGAACGCACCGCCGCCGCGCGCGCGGACCAGCTTGCGCGTACTCGCCGGTGGATTGCGGAGCTCAACCGCTTCGGCCCCGCGACGCTGTCGACCGCCGCCGAGACCAACCGGCAGGTGGTGCTGTATTCGCTGGCCGCGCGCACGGTCGCGCCCGCTCGGTTCGGGCTCGACACGGTGATCCGGCCCTACCGCATCTTTCAGCAGGGCGGGGCCTATTACGAGGTGCCCGACTTCCTCAACGACTCGCACGTCATCGCCAGCAGCGCCGATTGCGAGGCGTATCTCGCCCGGCTCGACGCGTTCGCGGGCGCGCTCGACCAAGACGACGAGGTGCAGCGGGCGCAGGCGGCGCGCGGCTATGTCGCGCCCGACTTCGCGCTCGACCTCACGCTAGGGCAGATGGGGAAGGTGCGCGGCACCGCGCCCGAGCAAAGCAACCTTGTCCGCTCGCTCGCCACCCGCGCCGCCGCGAAGGGGATCGCGGGCGACTGGTCCGGGCGCACGACCGCGATCGTCCAGGCCAAGGTCTATCCCGCACTCGACCGGCAGATCGCGCTCGTCCGCGAGCTGCGCGGGCGGACGAAGCCCGGCGCGGGCGTGTGGCGGGTGCCGCAAGGCGACACCATTTATGCCGCTGCGCTCGAACAGGCGACCACCACGACGATGACGCCCGCCGAGGTGCACGCGATGGGCTTGGCGCAGGTGGCGGAGATCGGCGCGCGGCTCGATACGATCCTGCGTGGGCAGGGCATGACCGGCGGCACCGTGGGCGCGCGGCTCGGCGCGCTTAACAAGGACGCGTCGCAGCTCTATCCCGATAGCGCCGAGGGCCGCGCGGCGCTGATCGCCTCGCTCAACGACGGCATCCGCCGCATGTACGCGCAGCTGCCGCGCGACTTCAGCCACGTGCCCGGCGCGCCGCTGGAGAACCGCGCCGTGCCGGTCGAGATCCAGGATGGCGCGTCCAATGGCTATTACAAACGCGCCGCGCTCGACGGGTCGCGCCCGGCGATCTACTTCATCAATTTGAAGGACGTCGGCGACTGGCCGAAATACTCATTGCCCTCGCTCACCTTCCACGAGGGCGTACCGGGGCACCACCTCCAGATCAGCCTCGCGCAGGAATCGCGCGACATCCCACGCTTGCGCAAGATCGGCTTCTACAGCGCCTATGCGGAAGGCTGGGCGCTGTACGCCGAACAGCTCGCGGACGAGATGGGGCAATATCAGACGCCGCTGGAGCGCGCGGGCTATCTCCAGTCGTTTCTGTTCCGGGCCGCGCGGCTAGTCGCGGATACCGGCATCCACACGCTCCGCTGGTCGCGCGAGCAGGCGACGCAGTATCTCGTCGACACGGTCGGTTTCGCTCCCGCCCGCTCGCAACGCGAGGTGGAGCGGTACTGTACCCAGCCGGGACAGGCGTGCTCGTACAAGGTCGGCCACGGCGCGTGGACCGCGGCGCGGGCGCGGTCGGAGGCGCGGCTTGGCGGGCGGTTCAACCTAAAGCGCTTTCACGAGGTGCTGACCGAGGGCGCGATGCCGCTCACCGTGCTGCAACAGCGGATCGAGGCGCGGATCAGGGCGCAGATGGCGTAAGGTGGAGCGCGACCCGCGTATCGCCGAGCTGCGCCGGGCGATCGTCGCGGACCCAGCCAACGCCCCGCCGCTTCGGCTGCGGCTCGGGCTGGCGTTGATTGCGGCCGAGCGGCTGGTCGAGGCGATAGCCGAGCTGGAGGCGCTGACCCGCGACGTGCCGCAGTCGCCGTCCGCGTGGCAGGCGCTGGGCGCGGCGCGGCGGATGGCGGACGATGTACCGCGGGCGGGGGCGGCGTTCGACCGCGTGCTTGCCTTGCGCCCCGCCGACCCGCTCGCCCGGCTGTCGCGCGCGCAAGTCGCGGCGGACCTGGGGCGACCCGCCGTCGCGTTCTGGCGCGAGGCGCTTGCTGCCGACCCGGCGAGCGGGCCCGCGCGGATCGCGCTGGCGGCGGCGCTGGCGGGGGACGCGCGGGCGGAGGAGGGCGAGGCGATGCTCCGCGATCGGCTGGCGAAGGAACCGGCGTGGACGGAGGGCTGGACCGCACTCGCCTCGCTCATCCACCGTTGGCACGGTCCCGAAGCGTTCGCAGCGACCGCGCGCGCGATGTTCGACGCCGGGCCGCGCAACCCCGCATCGATGCTGGCCGCGATCCGGCTGTTGGCGAGGGCGGGGGAGCACCGGCAAGCACTGGCCTGGGTCGCCGAAGCGCGAGCACGGGCGGGCGACTCCGCACCGCTGCAACTGGCCGAGGCGGAGGCGCTCGACGAGTCGGGGCACGGTGCGGCGGCGGGGGCCATCTTCGACGGCCTCGCGCAGCTGGGCGAGCCGACCGTGGAGCTCGCGCGCATCCGCCAAGCGCTGCGCATGGGAGCACCCGACCGCGCCGCCGTGATCGCCGAGCACATGCCCGACGGTGCGGCGCGGACGGCGGCGTGGCCGTATCTTGGCACCGCATGGCGGCTGCTCGACGACCCGCGCTGGCGCATGCCCGACGGTGCGGCGCGGACGGCGGCGTGGCCGTATCTTGGCACCGCATGGCAGCTGCTCGACGACCCGCGCTGGCGCTGGCTGGAGGGCGACGAGCGGCTGGTCGGCGGCTACGACATCGGCCTGTCCGCGTCCGAGTTGGCCGCGCTCGCAGAGCGGCTGCGCGCGCTCCATTCCGCGCGCCATGCGCCGTTCGAGCAGTCGATGCGCGGCGGCACCCAGACCGAAGGCTGGCTGCTGTCGCGCGAGGAGCCCGAGCTGCGGCGGCTCCGCGCGGCGCTGACGGAGGCAGTGGCCGCGCATATCGCCCAGCTGCCGCCGCGCGACCCGCGTCATCCGACGCTGGGGCAACCGCGTTCGCGGTTTCGCTTCGTCGGCTCGTGGTCGGTGCGGCTTGTCGGGGGCGGGCACCATGTCAACCACGTCCATGGCGAGGGCTGGCTCAGCTCCGCCTGCCACATCGTCGTGCCAAGCGGCAACGGCGGCGCGCTGACGCTGGGCGAGCCGCCGCGCGAGCTCGGGCTGGACCTGCCGCCGGTGCGCGCCATCCGTCCGGTGGCGGGGCGAGTGGTGCTGTTCCCCTCGACCATGTGGCATGGCACGACCGCGTTCGGGGCGGGCGAGCGGCTGACGGTGGCGTTTGACGTGCGCCCGCTGGTGTGACAGCTTCAGGGCCATTACAGGGGGAGACGACCATGAGCCTGTTGATCGCCGCGCTGGCGCTGGGCGCCCAGGCGCAGCCGAGTGCAGCGCCCGCCAAGCCCAAGATGATCTGCACGGAAGAGGTGCAGCTCGGGTCGCGCATCTCGGGCAAGCGCATCTGCCGCACCGTCGCCGAATGGGAACGCGACCGCCGCGAAGTGCGCGACGACGTGGAGCGGGCACAACGGCTGAACAAACTGCCCGGGCAATAGGGCCGGCGCTCAGCGGTCGCGACGCACCCGGATCGCGCCCTGCCCGGCGATCGTCATCTTGAACGAACCCACCGCCGCGCGCGCGATCACCACCGGCTGCCCAACGCGGGGCGTCCGTGCGAGCGTATAATCGTCGATCTGGTGCCAGCGGCTGCCGTCCGCGAGCGTGATCAACAGCTTGCCGAACGGGTCGGTGCCCGCGCCCGCGATGCTGGTCTTCACCGTCTGCAGCGGCTGGCCGTCCTTGCCCGCGAACAGCTCCAGCCCCGGCGCGGCGAGCCCGAACCGCGCGCGCTGCGCGGCCCGCACCTCCGCCTTGTCGACCACCACCACCTGCCCCCTGTCGAGCTCGCCGCCCAGCGACGCGGCCTCCCGGTCGAAGCAGGCGAGCCGCTCCGCCGCGCCCGGCAACCCGCGGCAGGCG
>CALMGC010000144.1 GCA_937863505.1 uncultured Sphingomonadales bacterium
CCGCCGAGCAGCGCGCGCAACGCGGCGGCGTTGTGCGCCGGGTCGCCGCCGCGGATCGCGGACAGCGGGGAGGGCGACAGCCCAGCGTCCCCGGGCATTATGCGCGCGGGCAGGGCGACGTCGCCGACGCATACGCACACGCTCGGCCCCGCGCCCGACAGCTCGTCCAGCTCCTCCTCGCCCGCCACGACCAGCGCGGCCTCCGTACCAAGCTGTGCCAGCGCCTCGGCGAACAACGGCGCGTAGTCCGGGCGGGCGATGCCGAGCAGCTGGCGACCGACCCGCGCCGGGTTGGCGAGCGGGCCCATGAGGTTGAAGATTGTCCGCCGCCCGATCCGGGCGCGGATCGGCTGGATGCGGCGCATCGCCGGGTGGTGGTTGGCCGCGAACAGAAAGCCGATGCCGAGCGCGCCTAGCGTCGCCTCCGCCATCGCCCCCGCCCGCGCGAGGTCGAGACCGAGCGCCTCCAGCGTGTCCGCCGCGCCCGCCTTGGACGAGGCGGCGCGGTTGCCGTGCTTGGCGACCGGCACGCCGCAGGCCGCGACCACCAGCGCGACGGCGGTGGAGACGTTGAGCGTACCGTGCCCGTCGCCCCCCGTCCCGCACACATCGATTGCGCCCGGCGGCGCGTCGACGGCGAGCATTCGCGTGCGCAGCGCGCGCGCGGCCTCCGCGATCTCGACGCTGGTCTCGCCCCGATCGGCGAGCGTGACGAGGAACCCGGCGATCGCCTGTTCGTCCGCATGGCCGTCGAGGATGTCGGCGAACGCCAGCGCGGCGCTCTCGCGCGACAGGGGCGTCGCAGGGTCGGGCAGGCGCGCGAGCGTGGTCACGTTTTCCCCCTCCCGCTTGCGGGACGGGGCAGGGGTGGGTTCGCAGTCGGCACCACTCGCTCATGCCCACCCCCAGCCCCTCCCGCAAGCGGGAGCGGAGATCACGCGGCTTCTCGTGTCCGTACGCCCGCGAGCCGCAGGAAGTTGGCGAGCAGCGCGTGGCCGTGTTCGGTGGCAATCGATTCGGGGTGGAACTGGACGCCGTGGATCGGCAGCTCGCGGTGACGGAACGCCATCACGCTCCCATCGGGGGCGGTGGCGTTGACCGCGAGCGAGGGCGGCACATCCTCCACCACCAGCGAATGGTAGCGGGTGGCGGTGAAAGGAGAGGGAACGCCCTCGAACACGCCCGTCCCGTCATGGTCGAGCGGCGAGGTCTTGCCGTGCATCAGGCTGCCGCGCACCACGCGCCCGCCGAAATGCTGGCCGATCGCCTGATGCCCCAGGCACACGCCGAGCAGCGGGCGGCGCGCCTCCGCGCAGGCGGCAACGAGATCGAGGCTGATCCCCGCCTCGTTCGGCGTGCAGGGGCCGGGCGAGATGAGCAGCGCCTCCGCCCCGGTCGCCAGCGCGTCGGTCGCCGACAGCGCGTCGTTGCGCTCGACGCGCACCTCGGCACCGAGTTGCTGGAGATAATGGACCAGGTTCCAGGTGAAGCTGTCGTAATTGTCGATGACGAGGATCATGCGCCGCCAGCCATAGCGTGCCCGCGCCGCCGATCAACCAAGCCGCGGTCGCGACAGTTCGTTACACTTTGGCGGGAGAAAAGCGCGCGGACGACCGTTACGATGTCTCAAGGAGACCCCGTCATGTTTCGCGCCCCGCTCGCCCTCTTCGCCCTTGCGCTTCCCGCCGCCGCTGTCGCTCAGCAGGCGGAGACGGGCCAACCGCCGCAGAAGATCCGCGAGGTGTTGCTGGCACCCGGGGAACGTTGCCCGGCGGAAACCGCGACCGAAGTCGTCGTGTGCCGCCCGCTCGGCAACCCTTATCGCATTCCCAAGGCGTTGCGCGACGAAGGCCCGGTGCCCGCCGCGAACCAGAGCTGGGCCGCGCGGACGCAGTCGGTGGACCAGGTCGGGCGCGTCGCGGGCGGGTTGCCCGACACCTGCTCGGCGGTGGGCACCGGCGGGCAGAGCGGCTGCGCGATGCTGACCAACCAGCAATGGGCCGCCGAACAGCGCGCGCGCCGGGCGGAGGCGAATGTGGGTACGTCGACCTCGGGCGACGGGGGCCAATAAGAGCCGATTTACACGCTCGCCCGCCTCGCCACCCGATACAGCAACGACACCAGCGCCAGGAACACCAGCGTCCCCCCGATCAGCGCCGCCAGCGCGAACCGATCGCCGACCAGCGCCAAAGGTGAGTCGTTGCCTGTCGCCGCGACCACGCCCGCGAACGCCACCCCCCACAGGCTCTCCCCGACGATCATACCCGTCGCCGCCAGCACCCCCATCCGCCGCGCCAGCTCCGGGTCGCGCGCGTTACCCGCCCAGCGGTCATAGAAATGCCCCAGCACCGAGCCGAGCGTCGTCGGCAGGATCACGCTCATCGGCAGGTAGATGCCGATCCCGGTCGCGAGCGGCGGCAATCGCATCCGCCCCGCCCGCCCCAGCGCTTCGTCCATCGCGGTCAGGATCACCCCCGCCACCGCGCCCCAGCCGAGCATGGTCCAGTTGAGGCTGCCGCCCAGCACGCCTTGCGCCAGCGCCGCGATCAGCCCCGCCTGCGGCGCGGACAAGGCGTTCGGCCCCGCGCCGGGCGTACCCGCGAAGCCGAATGCGGTGTTGAGCAACCCCAGCACCGGCGGCACCGTCAGCGCGCCGAACACCACGCCAATCACCAGCGCGACTTGCTGCTTCCACGGCGTCGCGCCGATCAGCTGGCCGGTCTTGAGGTCCTGAAGATTGTCGTTCGAGATCGTCGCGACGCCGAACACCACGCCGGTGACGATCAAGGCGTAGGCGACCAGCGCCTGCGTCGTGCCCGCATCCTGCCCGCGCCCGAACAGCCCCACGAGCATCAGCCCGGCGGCGAGCACCGACAGGATGCCGATGCCGGATACCGGGCTGTTTGACGCGCCGATCAGCCCCGCCATGTACCCGCACACCGCCGCGATCATCAGCCCGATAACCAGCACGAACACCAGCGCGCCCGCGATCAGCACCAGCGCGGAGCCTTGCAGCGGGCCGCCTGCGATGACGTTCCAGAGCAGCCATGCGATCGGGAACAGCACCGCGAGCGAACCCGCGACGACGATGCCGATCGGCAGGTCGCGCTCTTCCAGCGCCAGCCGCTCGCCCGCGCCGCGCGCGCGCGATGCCGCGATCGCCGAGCGGATGCCCGCCAGCACCGGCCCGGCGATGCGGAGTAAGGTCCACACCGCCGCTACCCCAATCACGCCTGCGCCGAAGAAGCGCACGTCGCTCTTGAACACGGTGGACGCCCACACTTCCGCCCCGCCCGGCAACGGATGGTGCGCGGTGAGGAACGGGAGCAGCACCCACCAACTGAGCACCAATCCCAGACCCATCGCCGCGCCGACCGATAGCCCGACCAGATGCCCCACGCCGAGCAGCGCGAACGACAGCCCGCCCGATATGCCCGTCGCGCCCGCGCCCGCGCGGAACCAGACCGACGCTTCCGCGACCGCGAGCTTGAGCTGGGTCAGCAGCGCGAAACCGGCGGACACGAGGCTGCTCCACACCAGCACGGCCAGCCCCCGCGCGCTCTCCTCCGCGCCCTCGCGCGAGCCGGAGCCGACGCGCAGCACCTCGGCGGCGGCGCGGCCCTCGGGATAGGGGAGGTCGGTGTCGATCACCAGCGCGCGGCGCAGCGGCACGGAGAACATCACGCCGAGGATGCCGCCCGTTCCGGTGATCGCCGCCGTGGTCCAGTACGGAAAGCCGTGCCACCAGCCGATGATCACCAGCCCCGGCAGCACGAAGATGATCGCCGCCAGCGTCCCCGCCGCCGACGCGACCGTCTGGACGATGTTGTTCTCCCAGATCGTCGCGCCCGGCAGATAGCGCAGCACCGCCATCGAGATCACCGCGGCGGGGATCGAGGTCGCGAAGGTGAGCCCGACCTTGAGCCCGAGATACACATTGGCGGCGGTGAACAGCAGCGTAATGACGCCGCCGAGCAGGATGCCGCGCACGGTGAGCTCGGCGGCCCCGGCAGGGCGGGGCTCGGCGGGATGGGGGAGGGTGGCCATAAGCGGGTGGTCGCACATCGGCGCGCGATTGCGAAGATGCTTCGCCTCGACAGCCGCCTCGCCGCTCCGCTACGTCCGCCGCCGAAGGGAGCGGGCTATGGGCGAAGCGTTGCGGGTCGGCTTGGCGGGGCTGGGGACGGTGGGCGGTGGGGTGCTGCGCCTGCTGGAGGCGAACGGCGCGTTGATCGCGCGGCGCGCGGGGAGATCGATCGAGGTGGTCGCGGTGTCGGCTCGCGACCGCGCGCGCGACCGGGGTGTCGACCTGTCCGCGCTCGCCTGGGAGGACGCCGCCGCCGCGCTCGCCCGGCGCGAAGACGTCGATGTCGTGGTAGAACTCGTCGGCGGTGCGGACGGCCCCGCTCTAACCCTTGCGCGCGCGGCGCTGGGCGCGGGCAAGCACCTGGTCACCGCCAACAAGGCGATGCTCGCGCATCACGGGCTCGAACTCGCGCGCGCCGCCGAGGCGGCGGGCGTCGCGTGCAAGTTCGAGGCGGCGGTGGCGGGCGGCGTGCCGGTCGTGAAGGGCCTGCGCGAAGGCGCGGCCGCGAACCGCGTCGAGCGGGTCACGGGCATCCTCAACGGCACCTGCAACTACATCCTCACCAAGATGGAAGCGGACGGGCGCGACTTCGCGGAGGTGCTGGCGGAGGCGCAGGCGCTGGGCTTTGCCGAAGCGGACCCGAGCTTCGACATCGACGGGGTCGACGCCGCGCACAAATTGTCGCTGCTCGCCAGCCTCGCCTTCGGGACGCGGCCCGCGTTCGGCGCGGTGGAGGCGAGCGGCATCCGCGAGGTGATCGCCGCCGACATCGCGGAGGCGGTCGCGCTCGGCTATCGGGTGCGGCTGGTTGGGGTGGCGGAAGCTGGCGCGGGCGGCTTGTTCCAGCGCGTCCACCCGCATCTCGTGCCGGTCAGCCACCCGCTCGCGCATGTCGCGGGGCCGCTCAACGCGGTGGTGGTCGATGGCGATTTCGTCGGCCAGCTGTTCTTCTCCGGGCGCGGCGCGGGCGACGGGCCGACCGCGAGCGCGGTGGTCGCCGACCTGATCGACATCGCGCGGGGCGAGTTCGGCCCCGCCTTCGCCATGCCCGCCGACGCGCTGGTGGAGGCGGAGCCCGCCGACACGGGCGAGCGCAGGAACCGCGCGTACCTCCGCTTCACCGTCGCCGACCGGGTGGGCGTGCTGGCGGAGATCGCGGCGGCGATGCGCGACGCGGGCGTTTCGATCGAAAGCCTGATCCAGCGCGGGCCCGGCGCGGACGGAGGTGTGCTGGTCGCGATCGTCACGCATGACGGCCCGGAGCGCAGCGTCGCGGCGGCGCTGGAGCGGCTGCGCGACTCGCCCAGCCTGACGGGACGACCGATTTGTATGCCGTTGCTGGAGGCTTAATGCCACTCCCGCCAGCGTTGGTTCAGTCTAAATCCGTTCCCCCTGAGCTTGTCGAAGGGCAGGCAGAAGTCGTGCCCTGTGGCTGTGCTTCGACAAGCTCAGCACAAACGGAGTAGGGCCTAGTTCGCCAGCCATGCGCTATGGCAGCACCTTGCCCTTCGTCGTCACCGGCGCGTCGAGGTCGATCGCGACGCGCCCGCGCTTGTCGGGATGTTTGGCGAGCGCGCTCTTAACCAGCCCGGCGGCACCGCCGAGCAGCTTGGGTATGGCATAGCCCCCGCCCGCCGGCTCGCAGTTCTCGCCATAGGCCCCGCATTCGTTGCCGATACCCGGGCCGTTGAGCGCCACGTCGGGGCGCAGGTACGGGTTGGAGGGGGCGGGATGATCGGGCGGGCCGCGAAACTGCGGCAGCGGCAGGCGCGGCGCGAGCGTGTCCGGGTGCCCGCACACGACCACGTCGCCGCCGTCGTTGCTGGCGTTCGCGCAGGGGTCGACGAGCACGGAGAAGCGCTCGGGCGCAGCGCTCGCTGCGGCTTGCGCGAGGAGCAGCGCGGCGATCATGGTGCGAGCGGCCTTGCGCCGGAGACCTTGGGTCCGCTCTTTGCACCGGAGCCGAAGCTGGTCCCCGCGGTCAGCCCGGCGAACCCGCTTTCGACCAGGAACGGGCCCATATCCTGCACCGGATTGGTGCGGTGGAACATCGCCACGCGCCTGCCCGGCTCCGCATCGCGCGAGGGCAGCGCGGTGCGCTCGACCAGCGGCAACCGGAACCGGTCCGCGTTGCGGCGACCGCACACGGTCACGTCGGTGGTGTTCGTCTCGGGACAGCGCGTCTGGGCGGCGATGTGCGCCCGCGCGGCGGCAACGAGGTCGGGCGCGGCGAGCTGGGCAAGAACGAGGGCGAGCGGCATGGGCAAAGCCTCTGCTGATACCCCTGTCTAGGCCGCTGCCCGGCTTTGTCCACCCGCGACGAAGCCGCTTTGCGCGCGCGCGGCCTCGTGCCATCCTGTTGTGAAGAAAACGGGGGGCGAGACATGGGACCTTGGGGCGCGATCGTGATGAGCTTTTTCGGCTCGGTTGATCTTATCTGGGCTTCCTGGCCCTACGCCGTCCGACCGTTTGCCTACGCGGCCGCCCTCACCGCTTTCATCAGCGTCGTCATCGCCGCCCGACAGCGGCTCCGCGACACCTCCATAATCGCGATGCGGCCCGATGAACGAGCGCAAAAGATCATCAGCTGGGCGTCGATCGGGGAGGGCGTGGGCATTCCGGTGGTGGCGATCGTGCTGGCCAACACCGGGCACGCTGACGCGGTGCTGTGCGGCATCGGGCTGGTGGTCGGACTGCATTTCGTGCCGATGGCCTATGCGATCCCGTTTCCTTCCGTCTACGCGCTCGCCGGCGCGATCCTTGTCACGGCAGCGATCGGGTTCGCATTACCGCAACCAATGGGATCGGCGGTCGCGGGCGTGGGTGCGGCGGCGGCGCTATACATCGCCGCCGGAGTTGCGCTGCGCCGCTCGCGCCCGGCTAAGGTATTCTCAATCCGCTAGGCTCGACAACCACCGTTCGTGCTGAGCTTGTCGAAGCACAGCCACTGGGCACCACGTTTGCATGCCCCCTTCGACTGCCTTAAGGCAGGCGCTCAGGACAGGCTTCGACAAGCTCAGGATAAACGGAAAGAGAGTGAACCGACGCTGGCGGGGCGCTCTAAGCGACCGGCGCTACCCCGAGCCGCGGGATGTCGATCGCGGGGCAGCGGTCCATCACCACCTTCAGCCCCGCCGCTTCCGCGCGCGCGGCGGCCGCCTCGTTGACGACGCCGAGCTGCATCCACACCGCCTTGGCCCCGATCGCGATCGCCTCGTCGACCGCTTCGCCCGCCGCGTCCGAGCGGCGAAAGATGTCCACCAGGTCAATGGGGTCGCCGAGCTGGCCGAGGTCGCGGAACACGAACTCGCCATGGAGGTGCTCGCCGGTGATCTGCGGGTTGACGGGGATGACACGATAGCCGTGCTGCTGGAGCGTGCGCATCACCCGCCACGAAGGCCGGTCGGGCCGGTCGGACGCGCCGACCAGCGCGACCGTGCGCGTCTGCTCGAGCAACGCCTTGATATCCTCGTCGCGGGTGAGCGGCATGTGGGTCTCCTGTTCAGCGGGGAAACGCCGTGCCCCCGCGCGGGTTGCCGAGCCATTCCGCCACCCTGGCAGCCAGCGGCGCGAACACGGTGTCGCCGCCCTGCGCCGCCGGGGGCTCGCCCGCGTCCGACGCGGTGCGGATCGCGATCGTCAGCGGCACGCGCGCGAGGAACGGGATGCCGAGTTCCGCCGCCGCCGCCTCCGCGCCGCCACGCCCGAACGGGTCGGACACCTCGCCGCAATGCGGGCAGACATAACCGGCCATGTTCTCGACCAGCCCGATGATCGGCACCCCTGCCTTGACGAACAGGTCGATCGCGCGGCGCGCGTCGATCAGCGCCAGGTCCTGCGGCGTCGACACGATCACCGCGCCCGCGGGCTTGTGCTTCTGCACCATGGTCAGCTGCACGTCGCCGGTGCCGGGCGGCAGGTCGAGCACCAGCAGGTCGGTCGCGCCCCAGTCGGCGTCGACCAGCTGCCCGAGCGCGCCCGTCGCCATCGGCCCGCGCCACGCCAGCGCGCGGCCCGGCTCGACCAGCTGCCCCATCGACAGCATCGGCACGCCCCAACGGGTCGCGACGGGGATGAGTTGCTTGCCCTTCGCTTCCGGTCGCACGCCCTCCGCCGCCATCAGCCGCGGTTGCGAGGGGCCGTAGATATCCGCATCGACCAGCCCGACGCGCTTGCCCATCCGCGCCAGCGCGACCGCGAGGTTGGCGGAGATAGTGGATTTGCCGACCCCGCCCTTGCCGCTCGCGACCGCGATAAGCGTGCGCCCGACGCGCTCGCTCGTCTGCGCGACACGTACTTCCGCGATGCCGGAGAGGGCCAACGCCGTGCGGCGCACCTCCAATTCCAACGCCGCGCGCTCGCTTTCGTCGAGCCCCGTGACGTCGAGCATCACGTCCGCGCGCGCTCCCGTCACGCGGGCCTGCGCGCGCCCGCCGGACGCCGCCAGTAACGCGGATTGCAATGGGTCACTCATCACCAGCGCATCTAGGGGCGCGGGGAGGGGTTGCCACTGTTTTTCCGGCGGCGCTGTCTTATAAAGACTGGCATGACACGACCCACGCGCCCGTCCGAGCAGGCGCCCACCTTTCGCGCGGACACCAACGGGCCCTGGGGCGACGG
>CALMGC010000145.1 GCA_937863505.1 uncultured Sphingomonadales bacterium
GCGCATGGACCTTCCTTCAGATATGTTTGGAAGCCGCGATCGCCACGCGGCAGCCGAGCCGGATCGCGGCGCTCATCAGCGGGTAGGCGGGCGCGCGCTCGGCCCCGTGGGCGAGCGCGGTCTCCTTGTGCTCCAGCTCTTCGGCCTGGAAGCGGCGAACGGCGGTGCTGAGTTCCGCGTCGTCGTCGCCGAGCTCGACGAGCTGGTCCTCGTAATGCCTGTCGATCTCCGTCTCGACCGCGGCGGTGCAGGCCATCGCCGCTTCCGGCCCGATCGCGGCCGTCACCGCGCCGAGCGCATAGCCCGCGACGTTCCAGAACGGTTGAAGCAGGGTGGGGCGCACGCGGCGGCGGTGGATGGCGGCGTCGAAGAACGCGCGGTGGACCGCTTCCTGCTCGGCCATGCCGGCGATCTCGCGCGCCATCGGGTGCCGGTCGCCCATGATCGCGAGCTGCCCCGCATAGATGCGCGTCGCGCCATATTCGCCCGCCTGATCAACGCGGATCATCGACGCGACGGGCTCGCGGCGGTCGCCGGGTTTCCACGTCATGCCCGCGCGCTCCGGCGCAGGAGGAACGCGATTATCGCCGCGCCGCCCAGCGAGAACAGCGCGTTCCACCCCGCGAGCGACACGCCGAACAGCCGCCACTGCGCCTCGTCGCAACGAACCAGCGGCGCGGCCATGATCTGCCGGAGCAGTTGATCGCCCGACAGCCCGCTGCCGAAGCTGGCGGTGCAGGCGGTGTGCCCCTGCCACCAGTGCCACTCCACGCCCGCATGGTACACGCCGATCGCGCCCGACACCGCGATGGCGAGCGCCGCCAACGCGACAAGTGAGCGGCGGGGCAGGGCAAAGGCGAGCGCGGCAAGCGGGAGCGCGGCGTAATGCGGCCAGCGCTGCCAATGGCACATCTCGCACGGGGTGAGGCCACCCCATAGCTGCGACATCCATGCGCCCGCGAGCAGCAGGGCGGGGAGGAGCAACGCGAGGAGGCGGGCGGTGCGGAACTCACGCCCTGCCGTTCGTCCTGAGCTTGTCGAAGGACGGGCGTCAGGTCTTACCGGTGCTTCGACAAGGCTCTCCTGAGTGCTGTCGAAGGGCTCGGCACAAACGGGGGAGAGCGTGCTCACCGCCGCCGCCCCACCGCCGCGACCTGCTTCGGCACCGCCGCGCCACCCGGCGTGAGGCGGTCAAGCGTCTGCAGCGCGTACCAGAGCTGGAAATCGGTGATGCCCTGCTTTTTCAGCGAGTCGGGCGTGGCGGTGAAGCGCGGGTCGTCGCGCGTGTCCTCTTCCAGCACCTTGTCGTCCGCCTTGACCTCGTTGATCAGGTGGCGGCGCAGGTCCGCCTCGCGGAACGCGGGGCGCGCCTTGTAGTCGGGGTCGGAAAGTTCGGGCACCTTGATGTCGGGCTCGATCCCGCCCTCCTGCACCGAGCGGCCCGAGGGGGTGAAATAGCGCGCGGTGGTGAGCCGCAGCGCGGCGTCCTGCCCCAGCGGGATCAGCGTCTGCACCGACCCCTTGCCGAAGCTGCGCTCGCCCATGATCAGCGCGCGGTGCTGGTCCTGGAGCGCCCCCGCGACGATCTCGCTCGCCGACGCGGTGCCCGCATTGGTGAGCACGATCACGGGCAGGCCGTGCGCGTCGTCGCCGGGCTTGGCGTAATAGCGTTCGATGTCGCTCTTCTCGCGCCCGCGCTGCGAGACGATCTCGCCATGATCGAGGAACGCGTCGCTGACCGCGATCGCCTGCGTCAGCAACCCGCCGCCATTGTCGCGCAGGTCGATCACATAGCCGAGCGGCGCGTGCCCGAGCGACTTGCCGATCGCCATCATCGCCGCGCGCGTGTCCGCCCCCGTGTTCTCGGAAAAGGTGTTGATGTCGATGTAGCCGACCTGGCCCTTGACCTCCCATTTGACCGATTTCTGGGTGATCAGCTCGCGGGTCAGCGTCACGTCGATGGGCTTGTCGCGGCCCGGGCGCACCAGCGTCAGCGCGATCGTGGTGCCCGCCTTACCGCGCATCTCGCCGATCGCCTCGTCGAGCGTCTCGCCGTAGATCAGCTTGCCGTTGATATGGGTGATATAGTCGCCCGACTTGATCCCCGCGCGCGCGGCGGGCGTGTCCTCCTGCGGCGCGATGACCTTGACCGCGCCGTCCTCCATCGAGACGGACAGGCCGAGCCCGCCATAATTGCCCTCAGTCAGGATGCGCAGGTTCTGAAAATCGGTCCCGTCCTCATAGGAGGAATGCGGGTCGAGGCTGGCGAGCATCCCCTGGATCGCGCCCTTGATCAGCTTGTCGTCCGAAACCTTGTCGACATAGTCCGCCTTGACGCGGTTATACACGTCGAGGAACTTGTCCATCTCGCGATAGGTGCCGGTATCGACCGCGGCCATGCCCTCGGTCGCGGCCGGAATCAGCGCCAGCGCGGCGACCAGGGCGATGGCGGGGAGGAACTTGGGCATCGGACGTCCTGTGTCGAGAGGCGGCGCTTCTACCCCAACTCCCGCCAAGGACCAAGCATGGCGGCGGTGAACGGGCGGTGAAGCGAGCCTACAACAGCGCCGCCGGGTCGATCGGGCGACCTTGCCGGCGCAGCTCCACCGTAACGCGTGGGTCCTCGCCTGTCATTGCCGCGCCGATCGGGGTTCCCGCCGCGACCGCCTCGCCCGCGCGCACCGACACGCGCGACAGCCCGGTGACAAGGCTGGTCCACCCCGCGCCATGGTCGATCACCACGATCGGCCCATAGC
>CALMGC010000146.1:0-1214 GCA_937863505.1 uncultured Sphingomonadales bacterium
GCACCCGGATGACGAGACGCTGTGGGCAGGCGCGGCGCTCCACCGGCTGCGTGACCTGACGTTGATCCTGCTCACCGACGGAGCCCCCGAGGACATGGGCGACGCGCACCGGCTTGGGTTCGGAACGCGCGAGGACTATGCCCGCGCAAGGGCGAGCGAACTGACCCGCGCGCTGGAAGCGCTTGACGCGACGCCGAAACTGGTTCGCTACGAGGTGCGCGACAAGAAGGCGGTCGAGCATCTTCCCGAACTGGTCGAGCGGTTACGGCGTGACCTCACGGGGGCCAAGCTGGTCATCACCCACCCATATGAGGGCGGACACCCGGATCACGACGCCGCCGCGCTCGCGGTCAGGCGCGCTGCGAGCGGGCCGGTGGTGGAGTTTGCTTGCTATGCGAAGGTGAACGATGCGCGCGTGTTCGGGCAATTCGTGCCCGACCCGACTTCGCCTGAACAGGTCAGGCGTCTGGACGAATCCGACCGCGCCCGAGTCGATGCCGCGGTATCCGCGCACGCCAGCCAAGCGCACGTTTTTGGCGATTGGCGACCCGAGGCCGAGCGCTGGCGCGCGGCCCCGGCCTACGATTTTACCCGGCTCCCGTCGGGTGAGGGCGCGTTGTATGACGGGTTTGGGTGGACACTCACGTCCGACCGCTGGCGCGCGATCGCGACCGCGGCACTCCAGCCCGCATGACTCTGACGGTCTGCTCCGTCTCCTACCCCTTCGCGCCCGTAACCGCCGATCCGGCGGGCGGCGCGGAGCAGGTCCTCGCGACGCTCGACCGCGCGTTGACCGAAGCAGGGCATCGCTCGGTCGTGATCGCGCCCGAGGGTTCGGCGGTTACCGGCGAGCTAATAACAATCCCGGCCCCCGACGGCCCGATCGAGGGCGAGGCGTGGGAACGCACCTATGCCGCCGTTCGCGCGTGCATCGCGCGGGTGATTGAGCGCGACCGGCCCGACCTCGTCCACCTGCACGGCATCGACTTCGGATCCTACCTGCCTGCCGCCGGGCCGCCCGTGCTGGTGACGCTCCACCTGCCGCTCGCCTGGTACATGCCCGCCTGGCTCACGCCCGAGCGCCCGCGCACCTGGCTGCAACCCGTGTCCGCCAGCCAAGCGGGTTTCGCCCCGCCCGGCATCCGGCTGCTCGACCCCGTCCCGAACGGCGTCGACCTCGAGCGCTACCATCCCGGCGAGGAAGGCGGGCGCGC
>CALMGC010000146.1:1224-2493 GCA_937863505.1 uncultured Sphingomonadales bacterium
ATCGCGGAGGAGAAGGGGTTTCACGACGCGCTCGACGCCGCCCGGATCGCGGGCGTGCCGCTCGACGTCGCGGGCAAGGTGTTTCCGTACCCGGACCACGAGCGCTACTTCGCCGAGCAGGTCGCGCCCCGGCTCTCGGACGGCCGGCGCTATCTCGGCCCGGTCGCGGGCGAGGCAAAGGCGGCTTTGCTCCGGAGCGCGCGTTGCGTGCTGATTCCCTCCACCGCCGCCGAAACCTCGTCGCTGGTTGCAATGGAGGCGCTGGCGAGCGGGACGCCGGTGATCGCCTACCGCTCGGGCGCGCTGCCCGACATCGTCGAGGAAGGAGTGACCGGCCTCATTGTCGACGATGTCGCTGGCATGGCTGAGGCAATCGGGCGCATCGACGCAATCAACCCCGCCGCCTGCCGCCGCGCGGCGGAGAAACGGTTCCCGCTATGGCGCACCACCGACGCCTATCTAGACCTGTACCGGAAGCTCGCCGCATGACCTGGACCGAGGAGGTGATCGCGCGGTTCGAGGCGGGCGAGATCTCGCGCGAGATCGCGCTTGCGCGGCTGCTGCTGTCGGGCGAGGTGCCCGATCCGACGACGCTGCCCGCCCCGCTGGCGGAGCTGGCGCGCGCGCATGGCGGACGGCTCGTTCACCTCGCCGGGCTTGCGCGCGACGGTTTCGATGCGGACGATCCAGAGAGCGCCGCCCGGCTGTTCGACGAGCTTGCGGAAACCGCGCCCGAGGCGGCGGTGGCGTTCTACACGCTCGGCGACCCCGCCCTGCTCGCCCGAGCGACCGATGAGCTGGTGCGCGTGATCCTCGACTGGGTGCCCGTCGCGGGTCGGCGCGTGCTCGATTTTGGTTGTGGCATCGGCCGGGTCGCCGCCGCGCTCGCGCCGCACGCGCGCGAGGTGGTGGGGGTCGACGTGTCGGCGGGCATGGTGGCGCAGGCACGCGTGCGGGCGAGCGCAGCGAACATCCGTTTCGAGCATAGTGACGGGCGCACGCTGGCCTTCCCTGATGACAGCGTCGACGTCGCAGTCGCGGCGGACAGCTTCCCGTTCCTCGTCCGCGCCGGGGTGCTCGATGCGGCGATGGCCGAGTTCGCGCGCGTGCTCGCGCCCGGCGGCGACCTCTTGGTGTTCAACTGGTCATACCGGGGCGACGATCCGGGCGACGTCGCGGATGCGCGCCGGGTGGCGGAGCGGTTCGGCTTCGACGCGGTGCGCGTCGGCGAGCGACCGTTCCGCATCTGGGACGGGCGCGGCTTTCACC
>CALMGC010000147.1:0-1228 GCA_937863505.1 uncultured Sphingomonadales bacterium
GCTCGCCGCCCAGCGCGCGCGGCAAGTGTCGGGCGGCGCGGAGCTGTTGGTCGAGCGCGACCGCGACAAGAACCCGGTGGTCGCGCTCCGCGAGATCGCCGAAGAGCGCGTCCACCCCGAGGAGTTGCGCGAGTCGGTCATCTCCGCCCTTCAGCGCGTCCAGATCGACGACGAGGAAGCCCCTGACGCGATCGGCTCGCTCTCCGGCGCGGCCGAGGCACTGCGGCTGACGGCGGCGGCCCCGCCGCGGAACCAGAATCTTGGGGGAGATTACGAGTGAGGCGCAGCGCGCACGGCACTAGCGTCAGCTAGCGCCGAGACGCGCAAGCCCGGCCGGCGTAGCGCAGCTACGTTCGACGTCACGGGATTTAGTCCCGTGACGGCTCTGCAAACGCGACCTATCACCGCCCCCATGCCCCGCCTCCTCACCGCGCTCGCGCTCGCCGTCCTCGCCCCCGCCGTCGCCCATGCGCGCGCGACGGGGTTTCTCGACCGCAGCGTCACCGTCGACGGCCAAGCGCACCGCTATCAGGTGTACGTTCCACGCGGTGCGCCCCGACACCTGCCCGTGATCCTGTTCCTCCACGGTTCGGGCGAGCGCGGCGAGGACGGGCTCGCGCAGACCGATGTCGGGCTCGGCCATGCGATCCGTCTCCACCCGCAGCGCTTCCCCGCGGTCGTGGTGTTCCCGCAGGCACCCGCGAACGGGAACTGGCGCGAGGGACGCCCGCGCGCGCTGGCGGCGCGCGCGCGGACCGAGCGCGAGTGCGCGACTGATCGCGACCGCGTGTACCTCGCCGGCATCTCGATGGGCGGCAACGGCGCGTGGCAGCTCGCCTACCAGGACCCGCGCCGTTTCGCGGCGATCGTCGCGGTGTGCGAGTTCGTCGCCCCGCTGCACGACTACCCCGGCGTCGTGCCCGGGGCGGCGGACCCGGCGGGCGAGGTCGCGCGGCAGGTGGCGGGGGTGCCCGCGTGGATCGTGCACGGCGGGGCGGACCCGGTCGTGCCGGTCGAGGCGTCGCGGCGAATGGCGGCGGCGCTGACCGCGGCGGGGTCGCCCGTGCACTATGTCGAGCTGCCCGGGGTGGGGCATGACGCGTGGGACGTGGCGTTCGGGGATGCGGCGATGGTGGAGTGGTTGTTCGCGCAGCGTAGGGGAGGGTGAGGGGAACGACGGCGAAGCCGCCGCTTTGACGTCGGACGAGTTCCGCTTCGCGGCCTCGCC
>CALMGC010000147.1:1238-2054 GCA_937863505.1 uncultured Sphingomonadales bacterium
GCCTCGGGCCGAGGCGGAATCAACTTTTGGCTGATTTCCTGCCGGAGGCTATGACATACCACTCGCTCGAATCCTTCCGGCTCGCGGGCGGCTTCGCGTGCTTCACCGTCGCGAACCCGCGCTTGAGCTCCGCCACCAGGCTTGCGTCCGCGCCGCCCGCGAACACCTTGCCGACAAACGCGCCGCCGGGCCTCAGCACTTCCACCGCGAACGCAGCTGCCGCCTCGACCAGCGCCATCGTCCTCAGCGCATCCGTCTGCGGGTGGCCGACCGTGTTCGCGGCCATGTCGGACAACACCAGGTCGGGCGCGCCGCCGAGCGCTTCCGCGATCAACGCGGGCGCGTCCTTGGCGAGGAAGTCGTGCTGGAGGATCGTCACGCCCTCGATGGCGTCGACGGGAAGCAGGTCGATGCCGACCACCGCCGCCTTGGGCGCGCGGCGGCGCACCACTTGCGACCAGCCGCCGGGCGCGATGCCGAGGTCGACGACGCGCGCCACCCCGCGTAACAGCCCGAACCGCTCGTCGAGCTCGAGCAGCTTGTACGCCGCGCGGCTGCGATAGCCGTCCGCGTGCGCGCGGCGGACATAGGGGTCGTTGAGCTGGCGTTCGAGCCAGCGGGTCGACTGCGCGCTCCGCCCACGCGCGGTGCGGACGCGCTGGCGCCCCCCCGAGCCGCCCCGGCTCATCGGAAGGCCTCGCCGCCGCGGCTCATGCGCGGTCCGCGCGCATCAGGCGTTTCAGGATGCCCTCGCGGATACCCCGGTCGGCGATGCCGACGCGCGCGGCGGGCCACAGGTCGAGGATCGATTCAAGG
>CALMGC010000148.1 GCA_937863505.1 uncultured Sphingomonadales bacterium
ACACGGAAGATGTCGGCGGTTCGAGCCCGTCAGCGCCCACCGCGCAGGTGTCCGGCAGCAAAATAGGTGCGCTTCTGGCGCACGGTGGTGCTCCGGACCGGTAAAAACCACGCGCAGCGGTGGGCCGAGATCGATCGGGGCCGTTACCAATCGGTTACTGTTCCCGGGCTAGCCCTGCCGGTCGGAGGACCAGCATGAAGGCTCTGAAGGTGGATCGGCGCGATCGAAGGCGAGGAGAAGGACATTCCTCCCACGAAATATCGTGGGGAGCATTGGAGCTCGACGACACTCACGACATCTGGCACGATGACGAAGGATTGTTCAAGCCGACTTGCATGGTCGCCACCATAGGCTCCCACCGCCGGGTGCCGCTACCGGTCCACATCATGGGCCACGAGGGCGAGCGGTCGACGAGCGCGACCAAGAGCGTCGCCGAACTTGCGACGCTTGTGCGGGACGTGCGAGCGACGGGCTGACCTCCTCACGGCTGCGGTCCCGCGAGGATCGGACGGCGCATCTCGCCCCCTGCGAGCGCGCTCGTCCCGCTCATGCGTGAAGATCGCTCTTCAGGCGCTCCGCCCCAAGCGCCGTTGCACGGCGGGCGACCACCATCGCGCAGGCAGGCCGAAGCGGGCCTCCCAAGGTCCGGGAGTCATCCCGATCACCCGGTCGACGTCGCCGCGGCTGCCGAACGAGAGCACCTTGCCGACGCCATCCAGAAAGAGGTCGACGAGCAGGTCGTCCGCTTGGGGCGGCGGCATGCGCTGCATCAGCAGCGCCTCGTCGTAGCCGTACGGCTCGAACGCGGTCGGGACGCCGGAGAAGCGCGTGGTGAGCCACGCCTCCAATCCGTCGCGAAAGTCTACAATCCAGACGCGGGCCATCCGACCATTCCCCAGGTCGATCCGCTCCCACCGTCCGCCTTTCGGGGCAGCTGCCTGGACCTGGTCGACGATGATCCGCGCTCGCGGCGCGGGTCGCGAGGGCCGGCGGATCGCAGTCGGGCGCGCGGACCGCGTCCGTTTTCGCCAGTCTCGCCGCCCTTCGCGGCAGGACGCCGCCATTCCGCGTGCCACCCGCCGGCGACCCCGCGGACCGACCTTCGTAGGCGCGCCAATCCACCCCGATGCCGGCGCGATCCCGATGGCGGCTGCGAAACTCGCGGAGCCACCGACCGAGCGTGCTCGACAACGGGACGGAGATGGCGGGCAGACCTTCGCGCTCCCGAGCGGCGTTGTCGCGCGCGACCGCCCGCTCCACGGCCGAGGCGAACCAGGACAACGGCACGCTCGGCACGCACACTGCCTGACCGACGAAGGCCATCTCCGCAAGCAGGCGCAGGTGCGCACGCAGGTCTTCGCCCGAGGCGTCCGGCCCGGGCAGGACGGGGACGGCGGCTCCGGAGAAGACGCCGTCGTCGGGCGCGAACAGCAGGTTCATACCCTCCGCATAGGACCGAGCCACGAAGCCCGAGACGGATTGCTTGTCCTCGGCCCGCAGCCTGATGGGCTCGTCGACGTACCAGACGTCGTCACCCGCCGGGTCGAGCGGCATCCAGCCGAGGACGGCAAGGCGCTGCCTCAGACGCGGCGTCGGGGCCGCCACCTCGACCTGCAGACCGCGGTCCCGACCCCCTTGGCCACCTCGGGGTTCGTGCGAGCGGCGTCGAGCATCAGCCCGGCGGTGAGGGCAAACATATCCTCGATATCGACCGGCGCGAAGGCGAACGGGTCGATGGCGCGCTCGCGCCTCATCATCTCGAAGTCGATCTTCATCCTGTCCCTCCTCCTACTGGCTTCTGCACGATCCGCGTCGACGAATGGTTCTCGGCACGCGAAAGCGGCCGTCAGGCGCATCGCGCCCACGGCATGCGCCACGGCACGGGTTCGAGCGCGAATCGCACCTTCGTCCCCCACTTCAGGTTCGGCTCGTCGACCGCGGTGACCATGCAGCCCGCGCCGTTGATCAGTGGGCGCCTCGCCGACGTTCACCTTGCCCAGCACTCCCCTGGCTCAGACGTCGTGCGGCCTGACGCCGCAGAACGCTTGGTCCCAGACCATTCCCGACCGCAGTTCAGAACGAGCTCGTCGAGCGAGGCGCCGTTTTGCTCACAAACGCGGAGCAGCAATGGCGACACCGTTTCAACGGCTTGGCCGATGTAGGCGCGGTATATCGCAATCCGCCGTTCGGCCCAACCATCAGGCAGCTCCTCGACCGGCATGCCGAACGCGACCGCCGCCCTGCGCAGGGTGGCGCGGCTGGCCAGGACGTCGGAAAGTATGGAGCGCGCGTGCACGAGGCGCAGGTCATCGGCGACCGGGTCCGCCGACGCGCGAGTTGATCCAGCGCCGTCGACCCCACGCCTGGTCACGACTCACCATCTTGGCCGAGGCGGGATCTGGGCGTCGCACGCGCCAGCTCCGCGCTCGACCGGAACATACTCCGGCCTAGCTCATGGTCATGGAAGATCGAGCCGCCGGTCGCGAGCCGCTTTCCCCGCAGCGGCACGTCCTCCTCCAGCATGTTTGAGAGCTGGCGACGGAACGGGGCGGCCCGACTTTGGAACAACGCGCGACGAAGGTCGCGAGTCGAGAGCGTAGCCAGGGCGAGAAGACCGAACTCTAACATCATTGCAAGGTCCTCGGCGCAGTGCGGATCGCCTCGTGCAGCGCCTGCTCCATCCCGCGGCGCAGCTGCCGGAGCGAGCGGGTGCGCGCGTAGTGGTTGATGAGCGGCGCCTGCGCGCCTGGGGTCAGCACCGGCGCTACCACCGGCGCGACGCCGTTGCGCTCGGCCCACTCGACGCGGAACCGGTCCAGCAGGCCCGGCACATGCACCAGACCGGGGCCGGGCACCCGCACCACGTCGAAGCGCGACAGCAGCGGCGGCGGCAGCGCGTGGACGGAGTTGGCGGTCGCGATCCACACCACGTGGCGCAGGTCGACCGGCGCCATCAGGCAGCGATCATACCATGAACCCGCCGTCACCGGCTCCAGCATGGAAAGGAGCGTGTCCCACGCGTTGCCGTTGCGCTTGTCTGGCGAGACCTTGTCCAGCTCGTCGAACACGACGAGCGGATTGGCGCTGCCGCTCTGCGCCATGCCGACGATGGGCAGGGCGGGCTGAGCACCGGTCCAACCACGCGCCGTGCCGCCCAGCGACCGGTTGTCGTTGTCGCCGCCGAGCGGCAGCTGCATCAGTGCGCAGCCGCTCGCCTCCGCCAGAGCCCGCGCGAAGTAGGACTTACCGGTGCCCGGATCGCCGACGACCAGGAGCGGTCGAAGGCGCAGCCACGGACTGCCCGCCCGGAGCGCCAGCTCGACCTGCTCCTCCACGACCGCGGCCGCGTCCGTCATCCACGGCGCGGTCGACCGGAGGGTCGCGATAAGCCGGGTGCTGCCGCCTGGTCCTCGGGCCAACGCCGCCGCGCCGCGCAGGGACAGCGGCTCGACCAGGGCATCGTAGCGACGGTCGAGCGAGACGTGGCCGCCGTCCATCCTCTCCGCCTCGACCTCGATCCTGTCGCACCCCCTGACCCGCGCGACGGTCGGGATGCGGTAGGGGGCCTGCGCGCCGAACAGGCTCGCGCGACCCCAGTCGGCGTCGCCGGGGTCGTCCTCCGGATCCATGTCGGCCATCAGGAGAGTCCCCCTGGCAACGGGGACAGCCCCGTCGCGAACAGGCCGAGAAGGTGGCGGGTCAGCCCGTCCGCACCCTTCGGGTAGGCGAGCCCACCCCAACCCTCCCAGCGTCCGACGCGCACGGCGAGCCAGGCGAAGAAGTCGTCGCGGACGCGCGCGTCGGGGAACGCCTGGCTCCAGACCACCTTGCGCATCGGCGTGCGGGAGCGAGTGTCGAGCCCGGTGAGCGTGACGACGTCGCGACCGCCGAGCGTCTCCCGCGCGAACAGGTAAGGCTGGCGAGTGACCCCGTGCTCGAACGCGCGCAGCGCGGCCTCGCGCCCGGCATCGGCGGCATCGCGACCCCGAGGTGCCCCTCCCAGAACGCTTGGCGCACGCTGTCCCACCGGCGGCCCTCGGGGTCCTCGACCGAGCCGCCGACGGCTCGCAGCCACCAGCCCCAGGGCAGGACGCGCTCGCTCCCCGCCGCGGTCAATTCGCCCTCTTGGGATCGAGGCCAAGCGGCGGCGGGGGAGCACTGGTGCGTGGCGGCTTGGGCGCGCCGTCCGCGATCGCGCGAAACTGCGCCGCCAGGTCGACGATCTGACCGTAGACGTAGGCCTCGTCCCTGAACGCCGCGCCCGTCTCGTGCGCCAGGAAGCGCCGGCGGTCGAGCCTCTCATTCGGCACGATGTCGTACACGTGGTTGCAGCCGAAGCCGAACCACCAGGCCGCGTCGTGCGCCGGGCGGTGGTTCGTCGCGTTCACGACGGGCACGTAGCCGACCGGCACGTGGCAGATGCGACGGACCTCGTAGATCAGGCGCCGCTGCGGGCTGGGCCCGTCCTGACAGACCGCCGAGTAGGTCAGTCCGCCATGCACCTCCACATCCAGTTCCGCCGGCACGGCGTCGTGATCGAACCCGTAGAGCGGATGGCCGGGCTCGACGCCGACGAAGCCGCGAAGATAGCCGCCAGGCCGCTCCCGCAGCATGATGCACTCATAACCGGTCGCCGCGTCCTTCCAGGCCACCTTGTCCGCGCCGCCGAGGTCGGCGGCCCTCGCCGCCGCGCCGCCGCCGACGAAATTGGCGGCGTCGACGACGACGTCGCGCTCGCCAAGGTCCTAGGTGCGCCCGACGGCGAGCGTCACGTCGTCCTGCCTGAAGAGCGCGCCCTCAACGACGCCGTCGTCGATCCTGACCAGTGCGTTGCGCTTCGCGCCCGTCGCGGGCACCAGCGCGGTGCCCGGCTTCGTCCCGCTCTTCGGCGGGCGCACCCCGTCCGTCTTCCTGGCCATGCATCTTCTCCTTCTGAAAATCGTGGTGGTGGTCGCCGCGAGCCGCGTCGGCATCGGTGGTCTCGTCGAGAACCTCAGGCGTAGCGTTGCCAGCGGGTCCGGCGCTCGAAGGCGGGCTGCGTGACCCGCGGGCGCGCCTCGGCGGCGTAGACGTTGGCGGCGAGCCAGAACTCCTCGGCGACGCGATCCCCGTCGCGGATCTCCCTGCCCCAGACCTTCTCGTCCGGGTTCCAGCGATAGCCGCGCGCGCGCAGACGATCCTTGACCTCGAACGCCGCACCCTAGGCCCGCACGAACCAGCTGTCGGCCATCGCCGCATCCATCATCGCCGACATGGCGGTGCCGCCGTCGTCGAAGCGATGTCCGAGCAGCGCGACGACGGCGTCGACGTCGATCTCGGTGCGGTGCGCGTCGTAGAAGAAGCCGCATTGCATGCCGAGGAAACCGAGCGACCGCCCGTCGAAGCCGTGCCCCGCCAGTCGACATCCGCTATGCTGCACGCCCACGCCAGTCCGGCCGCCGCGGGGAAGCGCCGCTCAATCCACTTTCGGTCGAAGGCGGCGTTGTGCGCCACCACGATGGTGGCATGCCGCAACGCGTTCACGACGACCGCGTCGGGGAGTCGCCTGCCCTCGACGTCCGCGTCGCCGATCCCCGTCAGCGCGGTGATCTCCGGCGGTATGGGCCGACCAAAATCCTCCAGCCAGGTGTGGGACTCGCCGATGCGGGTGATGACACCGTCCGCATCATATCGGAAGCGGCGCATCGCGAGCTGGATCATGGCGTCGGTCTCGTGGTCGAGCCCCGTCGTTTCAACGTCGAGCACGACGCACCTGGCGATCCTCAGTCGCGCGGGTCTCCTCACGGCAGAGAAGGCGGGCCGCAACATCATCTACCGGGCGATTCCGCAATCAGTGCGCGAAATGACGGATTACCTGCTCGCAGGCTGCGGCAGTTGACGCCGGTCGCTGTCGGCGACCACCAGCATGGGCATGGGCATGGGCATGGGCATGGGCATGGGCATGGGCCGCGTCCGCTGCTCGGGCACGATCCGCGCCTTCAGGAGAGGGGGTGATCTCCAGTGATACCGTGGACATCGTGACCGCCTCGACGGCGGACAGGTCGCGCGACTGGAGATCATCGGGAACGAAGGAGGGAAATGGATCCTCTAGGAGTATATGAAAAATGGAAGGCATGGCGAACAGGCCCTTGTTCGCGAACGACTATGCCGACTGGTTCGTCAACGTGACTGACCGGGCGGCGGGTGGGCTGATCACGCTGCCAATGGTCCACAAGCTGATCTATTTCGCTCAGGCCTGGTATCTGGCGAACAAGAACCGAACCCTCTTTGACGAGGATTTCGTGGCTTGGTTGCAAGGACCGACCCTCAAGTCCGTACAGGACCGCTTCGCCAGCTTCCGCTATACGGCCATCCCCGAAATTGAGCGAACGCGGCTGATCAAGGGCGAGAAGCTCGAACTCACCGAAGGCATGCAGGAGCGATACGGGCGCTATTCGGCCCTAGGACTTAAAACTCTTGCGAAGGAGGCTGGCGAACCCTGGGAGCAGGCGCGGATGGGCTCCTCCGCAGAAAGCCATTGCGGAGAGATCATCCCGCGAGACGCGATCCGCCGCTTCTACGCTCAGAAACTCAGCGTATCGCGTGGCTAAAGGCATCAGGTTCCCTCCCGCGGGCGAGCCTTCCACCGTCGTCGATCTATCGAAGACGCGCTCGTTCGAGCGAGTCGGCGTGTCGATCAGCCTAAAGCACTTCCGGCGTGAAACGCAGTGCTTCTCTGATTGGGCGAAAGCCGATCTGAAGCGCTTCGGGCAGCTCGTTGAAAAGCTGTTCAGCATGAGCATGCAGCAGCTGATGCGCAACTCCCGACTTTGCGACAGGCACGGCGTGCAGCGAAAGCCGGACCGCTTCGGCCGTCCGTCGGACGTCGCTGCCGACGCCGCATTCTATGAGCTCGAGCTGGATCTCAGAAACACATGCCGGATCCACGGCGTGTTCGAGGGGTCGGTGTTCGCCTCGTTCACCTCGATGCGCACCACGAGGCATTCAAGTTCGTCCGCTAGGTGTAGCGACCTGTGATGATGATCGGCCGGACGCGCATCAGCGGGGCTATTCCGGCTCACATTCTGTGAGCCAGATCGGACCCGCTAGCGCGCGCTATGTCACGCAACCCACAATCGTTGTGACGGACGCATGATATGAGGCGTGCCCGCGCTCGATGGCCGAAATAACGAGGAAAGCCGGTTAGCGCCGACCAAGCGAGCGCTGATTGTCGGATTGGGTTTCTGGCGTTCGCATCCCTGCGGGAGAGCCAGATGACAGCCGTAAGAAAGCCGAACGTATTTCTGGCGACCGATGCCGAGAGAAGTACTCACTTTCGGTCGTTTAGGGGTTGGAGGCGACCCACGGTGTCCCTCCCTGCCCACAGACGCGATAACGTCGTTCTGATGTTAAAGTTGATGCTCCTGGTCGTGAACCATCCCCTTTCCGCGTGCCCAGACCCAGATGGCCTCGTTCACCTCGCCCGGCGCTTCCAGCATCAGTGAGTGGCCGGCGTCGATCGTCGTTTCGGAGAGATCGGCGCAGTCCTCGCGCATCGGATCGGCGAGCGCGCTGCCGACCGTGTCGCACACCGTATCCCGGTCCGCGTGGACGAACAGCACGGGCAGGTCGATGCGGCCGAAGCCCGGTGCCTCGGCCGCGAAGGCGGCGTTGGCGGCATCATTCAGATACCAGGCGTTGGCTGCTTGGAAGCCCGTCCGATCGAAGGCAGCGACGAACGCGTCGTGATCGGCTTGGGACAGCATGGTCTGGTCGCGCGCCATGGCGGGTGCCCGGCCTTCGCCTCTGAAGAAGCCGCCGTTCGCCTGCACGTTCGCGAAACGGGACGGCTTGCCCACCACGTCCGGCGGCGTTCGCCGATACAGGGCGGCGATCGTCGCGCCCACGTCCGCTTCCAGCGTCGCCGCCGCCGCACCGGCATGTCCGCGGTGGTAACGCCAATAGTCCCATTGCCCGATCGGGTAGGCGTCGGCTGGATAGAGGTCGCGGTTCACGGTCGCCGCGAGATTGGGAAGCGTCATGCCGCGGGCGAGATAAGGCACGCACAATGCGACCACGCCGCGACACCGGTCGGGGTGATGCGCCGCCATCGACCACACCGGCGCGCAGCCCCAGTCGTGGCCGACCCACAATGCGGGAGCGCCGCCGAGCGCATCGTGCAGCTCGGCCAAGTCGGCGGTGGTCTCCCGCACCGAATAATCTGCAATGCGCGTCGGAACCGACGATCCGCCATAGCCGCGCATGTCTGGCGCGACGCAGCGCCAGCCCGCCGCGGCGAAATGCTCCAGCTGGTGCCGCCAGATCAGCCCCAGCCCGGGCCAGCCGTGAGCGAAGATCATCAGCGGCCCATCGACTGGCCCCGCCTCCAGATAGGCGGTGCGGTGCCGCGCGGTCTCGACAGCCCCGCCGCGTAGGTCGGACGCGCTCACGCGTCGGCGTCCGCGCCGGGCAGCGGCATCGCCGTCGTCGCCAGCAGGCGCCAGTCGGCGAGCGCGGCGCGGCGGTGCGGGTCCGCCTTGGTCCGGTAATCCGCGCCCTCGATCATCGCGCGAAAGGCCGCGAAGCTAGGGTATCGGACGACCGCCACATCATCCCACGCCTCGTCCACCGGGCCGACGAGCGCCGCGTGCACACTGCCGACCCATTGCGCGGCGATGCCCTGGCCCTGCGTCACCTCGGCAAAGGCTGGGACGTAGCGGGTGAAATAGGCCTCGCGTCCGGAGCAGGGCGGCTGGTCGCCGCCGTCGTATCGCGCCTCGGCGTTGTAGCGCAGCAGGTTGACCATCAGCACCTCGCCATCGCCCAGCGCCCGTGCCGCCGCATCCATCCCGCCGTGATTGATCTCGGTCGTCGCCATGTTCCTGTCCTTCGATGTTGCCGGACCGGCATATCGTGCAGAACCGGGGCGGCTTGTAGCGCGGGTGGCGGCAGGACTAGGTTGCCGTCATGTCCACACCGGCCGGCTATCAGCGCCTCGTAAACCTGCTCCACTTCGCGCGCGTCGTGGAAGCCGGGTCGTTTGCCGAGGCGGCAAGGCGGGCGGGCACCACCACCTCCGCGCTGTCCAAGGCGGTATCGCGCTTCGAGCAACAGCACGGGGTGCGGCTGCTCCACCGCTCCACCCATGCGCTGTCTCTCACGGCGGAGGGCGAACGCCTGCTGGAGGGCGCGCGCGACCTGCTGCGCGAGGCAGAGCGGCTGGAGGCGACGCTAGACCACGCCGCCGCGAACGGCGGCGGCGGGCGCATCCGGCTCAGCGCGCCCGCGCCGCTGATCCGCGCGTGCCTCGCGCGCCAGGTGCCCGCGCTGCTCCGTGCCAGCCCGAGGATCGAACTCGATCTCAAGGTGGACGACGGCACGCTCGATCTGGCGGCGGAGGGGATCGACGTCGCCATCCGGTTCGGCGCGATCGTCGGTCAACCCGGGCTGGTAGCGACGCCGCTAGGCAGCTTTCCATGGGTGCTGGTCGCCACGCCGCGCTACGTCGAGACGATAGGTGCCCCCGAGACGACCGCCGATCTCGAGCGGCACCACCAGATCGGCTATCGCGATCCCGCGAGCGGGCAGCTGGTCGCCTGGCAGTTCGCAGCCGCGTCGGGCGCTACGCCGGAGCGGCTGACCCCGCGCCACCGGCTGGTGGTGGAGGATGTCGGTGCCGCGTGGCAGCTGATGCGGCAAGGGCTGGGGCTCGCCTGGCTGCCCGCCTGGGCGGGGCTGGCAGACCTGCGGGAGGGGCGTGTCGTTGAACTGCTCGGCGACCAACGTATCGCGGAGGTGCCGATCCAAGCCGTCAGGCTCGGTCGTCGGCAGACGCCGCGCAGGGTGAGAGCTCTTCTGGACGGACTTTCCGAAGCCGCCCGGCTATGGCGCGCCTGACCCGAAACGGATCACCCGAAATCACCATCCTTCTCGGGGAACATGGAAACGTAGGGGCAACAGCAATCATCGCTTGTCGCTTGCCAAACCCGTGTGGCGGCGCTCCATCAGTATTCACCGTTCCCGCGCCGCTCGCCGTTGATTGCAAGTCAGTCGCACCGAGCGCAAGCTGCGTCTCGATCAGCGCGCGTTCGAGCGCCCCGCCAGTCTCACGCAATGCGCGCCGGAAAAGCGCAAGGATTGCGCGTCTGGCGGCCTATCATTCTGGGATGCCGGTGCGTGTTCCGTCGTTGGTCACGTCCATGAACACCACCTCGTCGGTACCCGCGCGCATGACTTGGTCGGCCAGTTCGTCAGTCGCGAGCGTCCACCCCGTCCCCGGCACTTGGAACAGCGGCGCGGGCGGGATGAAGTCGGCACTCCAGGCGATCGTCGGCTGTGCATTGCCCGGGTGGGACGGCTCCGTCACCCACACGAACGTCGGTCCCGCCGGCGTGTCCACATCCACGAACATGCCCGGTCCGGTGCGGTTCCGGTCGAGCGGGTCGCATAGACGAGTAGATCACATCCAGGTTCAGCACCTCGGCCTTGGGAGGCCGAGACAGCTGCATGGCGTCGACACGCTCCTGAACCGCGATCGAAGGATGCATGAACCACAATACGGCCCGCACAAGACCGTCTACAACCGGTGGAAGCGGTGGGGTGAGCGAGGCGTATTCGTCCGCATGATGGAGGGACTGGCCGCGGCAGATGCCGAGCCGAAGACCATGATGATCGACGCAACCTACCTGGAGGCACACCGCACGGCATCCAGCCTGCGGGTAAAAAGAGGGGCCTTGGCCGCCTGATCGGCCGCACCAAAGGAGACCTGAACACCAAGCTCCACGCCGTCGCCGACGCGAACGGCCGCCCCTTGAGCTTCTTCATGACCGCCGGGCAGGTCAGCGACTATACCGGTGCGGCAGCGCTGCTGGACGACCTGCCGAAAGCGCAGTGGCTGCTCGGCGACCGCGGCTACGACGCCGACTGGTTCAGGGACGCTCTCCAGGCCAAGGACATCCAGCCCTGCATTCCGGGTCGCAAATCCCGCAACGACCCGGTCGGGTACGACAAGCGCCGCTACCGGCACCGCAGCCGCATCGAGATCATGTTCGGTCGTCTCAAGGACTGGCGACGCGTCGCCACCCGCTACGACCGCTGCCCGACCGTCTTCTTCTCCGCCGTCTCCCTCGCTGCCGCCGTCATCTTCTGTCTCTGATCAACGAGTCCTGACCCTAGGCCTCGCCGTTTTTCAACAGCCCCGACCGGTTCTGACCTCCAAACGCCACCCCTTTTCTGAACATACGTAACGGCATGGGTAGTAGGACAGCCTCTTGGGGAGGAACGCAGAAATAGTTTGATCTTCCCTCGGTTTGACGGACACCTCTGATAGGCTCCGGAGGAGCCTTGGAGGTGGAAGATGGGATCGACGACGAGACGGGAGTTCACGGACGAGTTCAAGCGCGAGGCGGTGGCGCTTTGGGAGACGAGCGGGCGTCAGCAGACGGATGTCGCGCGTGAACTGGGGTCCAGCCCTAGCTGCTGCGACGATGGCAGCGGGTTCTGCGCGGAACGCCGGCGACGGCACCCGCGGCGAAGCCGCCTTCATCCAGCACGGGCATGATGGTCTCGCCCGCCGATCAGGCGGCGGAGATCGCCCGGCTCAGGCGCGAGCTCGATCGCGCCCGCATGGAGCGGGATATCTTAAAAAAGCGGTCGGCATTTGCGCGGAGGTGCCCCGGAGAGGTTCGAGTTCATCCGCCCCTCCGCAGCCTTTCCAACGATGCCGCGCATCGTCGGAACCGTGGGCTGCTCCGCCCACGCCGGCGTCTGGCCGGTGCGCGTGCTGTGCCGGGTGTCGGGTGTCAGCCCGAGCGGCCATTACGACTGGCGCGACCGTCCGGAAGGCGTCCGCGCGAAGGCGAACAGGGCGCTGCTCGGCGACGTGCATCGCCTCCAGGCGCGCCATCATGGACGCTATGGCAGCCCGCGCATGCACGCCGCCCTGCGAGCCGAAGGGCATGGTTGCAGCCGCGCTCGTGTCGAGCGGCTGGTGCGCCGTCGCCGCATCCGCGCGCTCGCCGGTCGGCGGTTCCGGCCTTGCACGACCGACAGCCGTCATCACCTGGCGGTCGCGCCGAACGTGCTCGCCCAGCGGTTCGAAGTGCCCGCGCCGGGCCGCGTCTGGCTCGCCGACATCAGCTACATCGCCACCTGCGAAGGCTGGTTGTATCTGGCGGTCGTGCTCGACCTGGCGACCCGCAAGGTGGTCAGCTGGTCGATGCGCGACCACATGCGCGTCGAGCTGGCGCTCGCGGCGCTGATGATGGCCGTGCAGCGGCAGCGGCAGCGGCCGCAACCGGGGCTCCTCCACCATAGCGACCGCGGGTCGCAATATGCGGCCGAGGCGTATGCCGACCACCTCGCCGCGATCGACGCGGTCGCCTCCATGAGCCGAGCCGGCAACTGTTACGACAATCCTGTCCTGAGCTTGCCGAAGGGGCGCCCACGGAGAGCTTCTTCCACACGCTCAAGGTGGAGCTGGTTCATCAGCGTCGCTGGGCGACCAGGGAAGAGGCGCGACGCGATCTGTTCAGTTACGTCGAGGGCTATCACAATCGTGCCCGCATGCACTCGGCGCTCGGTTACCTCACCCCCGAGGAGGCCGAGAAACGCATGGCGGGCTAACCAATGGTGTCCGCCAAACCGAGGAAAGATCACCTTCGCTTATGGCGCTAGCCAGAGCAGCCCAGAACAGTCGATAGTCGCCGCGGCGGTTAGGCCAGGGTGCCGTGACTGGATCGGCTCCGCCGAGGGTGAGCAGCCCGTCTTGCGTCAGCACCCCAGTCGTCGCCGCCCGGAGTGCATCCGGCGACTGTCGATGCTTCCTGCGGGTCGACGCTATGCTTTACCCAGCTGCCCTTTGTACCGTGGAGCCCGAAGCGCAGCGAATTAGCGGCCACGAGCTTGCTCGAATGGATCACGACCCGCTTGTCGGCATAGCTCAGGACGGCGTGGAAATAGTCGGGCGCCGCCGTGCCCGGACGCAGGCCGGCGATGTCTGCGGTGGTCGCTTGCGGACAGCCGAACAGTACCAGCGCCTGATCGATCAGGTGCGGCCCAAGGTCGAGCCATGCGCCCCCTTTGCGCGCGTCCTTCCACGTCGCGCTCGGAATAGGACGCCAGCGGTCGAAACGGCTTTCCATCTCGACGACCTCGCCCAGGCGGCCATCGGCGAGCAGGGCTTGCAGGGTCAGGAAGTCGGCGTTCCAGCGGCGGTTGTGGAATACGGTCAGCAACCGCCCGGCGATCTTGCCCGCCCGGACCACCTCGCGCGCGTCGGCGAGCGACGTCGTGAACGACTTGTCGATCAGCACGTGCTTGCCGGCTCCTAGCGCCGCAGCCGCGTGCTCGGTATGGAGCGCGTCGGGGCTGCAGACGATCACCAGATCAATGGCGGGTTCGCGCAGCAGCGCCTCGACGCTGGGCACGACGCGCATGCTCGGCAAGTCGGCGTGGACTTTTGCCGAATCGCGCGAGGCGACCGCGCGTAGCGCCAATCCGGGCTCGGCCATGACGTAAGGAGCGTGGAACGCCCGTCCACCAAGGCCATAGCCGATCAGGCCGACGCCGATCATCAAGCCGCACCCAAAAACACTAGGACTGCTTACCGCAGCCTTTCGATTTGTAACCCTTCTACTTTCACCTTATGCCATTCGCGATCAGCGGTGATCGCGGGTACGCCAAGGGTGAGTGCCAGAGCCATGCACGACCGGTCGCCCAGACCCCGGCCGAACTCCTTTGTCTGCTCGTGCAGTGCTGCTGCAGCGTAGGCGGCATCGGCGTCGTGGGGCCGGACCTCGACCCGGAGCTCTCCGAGTAGCTCGCGGATGACCGGCTCGTCCAGGCCGCTTATCAGCAGCTCTTTCACGACCTCCTGCAGGTTCACGGCCGAGATCGCTCCGCGACCGACATGTTTCGCCACTTTGTCGCTTCCCGGCTCGTCGCGCACCAGCGCCAACACGGCGGAAGCATCAGCACCGCCGACGTCATGCCGCAGCCTCCGCGCCACCTGCCCCGTTAGGTGCATCGCCTGCGTCACGCCCAGCCTCCTCCCGCCTGTCGGCGAGGAACTCGTCCATCGTCCGTTCGGTCGTGGCGTGCTGCCGATAAAGTGCACGCGCGCGCGCGACCCCATGTCCGATCGGCGTCAGTCGCACTTCGTCATCCTCGACCGTCAGGATGACCTTGGCGTCGCCCTGCAAGCCCATCGCCTTGCGGACTGACTGAGGCAGGATCATGCGACCGTTCTCGGCCACCTTGATGTCCATTGTCGTCGCCATATGCTCAGCTGCCGCCCGACGTGTAATCCGGAAGCCGCTAATGTCATTTGTGGCCTTATGGCGCAACAGGCAGAGCTTGCAGTGACACAACCAGAGCCGTCACGCCCGCGTCGTTATGGGTATACCCAAGCAGGACAGGTGCTCGGAACAGCTACTTACGTCCGATGAGGGTTGCTTGCGCTAATTCCGGATGCTAACCCGTCCGTGTCTAGACCCACGGGACAGTTAGGGATTAGTATGGCTATTTACGGCTATGCGCGTATCTCTGCCACCGACTAAGATGGTCCGATCCAGGGGTGGGCCCTCCGCGCCGCTGGCTGTCAGGTGATCCGCTCAGAAAAGCGAACGGGCGTTAGGCTCAAGGGCAGAGCCGAACTCGACCTGCTGCTCCAGTCCTGCGCGAGGGAGACACGGTGGTTGTGACGCGAATAGACCGGCTCGCGCGCTCGCTGCGCGATTTGCAAACCATCGTGCACGAGCTGAAGGGTAGGGGAGTGGCGCTGAAAGCCATCGAGCAGCCGATTGACACGGGCACGGCTGCGGGCAAGGCGTTCCTCAACATGCTGGGGATGTTCGCTGAGTTCGAGGCTAACCTGCGCCGCAAGCGACGGAAGGCATTGCCGCTGCTCGAGCGCGGGATGAGTATAAGAGCCGACGTCTACGATCAACGCGGACGTGATCAGGCGATTGCACCGGGAAGAAAAATCCGGAACCGTAGCTATCGCCCGGAGGCTCGGCATCTCCCGATCATCGGTGTACCGGGGCGTGCCGTGCCTGAACGAAGACACAAAGAGATCTAAGCATATCCGCTCGTCAAGCTAATCCAGTCCTAAGCAGTCAGATGTAACGCGGCAACTATATTAGCAGTGCGCGTCAACTAGGGTTATCACCTGCAGGTATGTTGGTGGGCATCCAATGACGCTGGGCGTCAACCTAGATTAGTGTGAGTGGTCGGCTGCGCCGGCGTGTCGAGCGCGGCGAAGACTCAGTGTTGTTGCCCCCTA
>CALMGC010000149.1 GCA_937863505.1 uncultured Sphingomonadales bacterium
GCGCTGGAGCGGGGCGGGCCGGACCTTGGGCGCGTTGGCGCATCTCGCCCGGCTCGACCTGTCGCCCGACCCGCCGCCGCCCGGCGCGCCATCGCGGGTCGCGCGGCTGGCCTGGCACCGGCTGACCGGGCGCTAGACAAGTTCGCGGGAGGCGGTAGCGTCGGCACCGGGGCAATGGGGGGCAAGGACGATGTGGCGATTTCTGGTCGGCGGCGTGGCGGCGCTGCTGATGGTAGGTGCGGTGCTGTTGTTCATGGGCAAGCGCGCTCGGAGCGACTCGGTGCTCCCCGCGCTCTCCGCCGCGGTCGCGCCCGCCGCGCAGGCCAATGATCCGCTCCCCGCGACCGTGCCCGAGGCGAGCGAGAAGACGCGCGAGCAGAAGCGGTTCGACCGCTATGACAAGGACCGCGACGGCAAGATAACCCGCGACGAGTACCTCGTCGCGCGCCATAAGGCGTTTGCCAAGCTCGACACCAACGGTGACGGGCGGCTGTCGTTCGACGAATGGGCAGCCAAGGCGGAAACCAAGTTCGCCGCCGCCGACGCGGACAAGTCGGGAACGCTGACCGCGCCCGAGTTCGCGACCACGGCGGTGAAGCGCAAGGCGGCGCGTCGGGTGAAATGCCCGGAGCGGGAAGCGGCGGCGGTAGCGGAGCAGCCCAAGGGCGACGAAGGAGAGTGAGCCAGATCAGGCGTGGACCAACTCCTTCGCCCGTGTTTCCTCCATCCACCCCGCCAGCGCCGCTCGCGCGCGGTCGGTATAGAGCCGCTTGCGGTCCGCCTTCTTCGCCCGCTCCGTTATCGGCGGGAACAAGCCGAAATTGACGTTCATCGGCTGGTACAACTCCGGGTCCGCTGCGCCGGTGATGTGGCCGAGCAACGCGCCGAGCGCGGTTTCGGCCGGCGGTGGGGCCAGAACCTGCCCGGAGAGTTCCGCCGCGGCGAACCGTCCGGCGAGGAGGCCGATGGCCGCGCTCTCCACATAGCCCTCGCAACCGGTGATCTGCCCCGCGAACCGGATGTGCGGTCGTGCCTTCAGCCGCAACGTCGCGTCGAGCAGCACCGGCGAGCGGATGAACGTGTTGCGGTGCAGCCCGCCCAGCCGCGCGAACTCGGCCCGCTCCAGCCCCGGGATCGTGCGGAACAGCCGCACCTGCTCGCCATGCGTCAGCTTGGTCTGGAAGCCGACCGTGTTCCACAACGTACCCGACGCATTATCCTGCCGCAGCTGCACCACCGCGTACGGCCAGCGCCCGGTGCGCGGGTCGTCGAGCCCGACGCCCTTCATCGGCCCGAAGCGGAGCGTGTCGATGCCGCGCTCCGCCATCACCTCGACGGGCATACAGCCCTCGAAATAGGGCGTGTCGCGCACCCATTGCTTGAAGCTGGTCTTTTCGCCCGCCATCAGCCCGGCGTGGAAGGCGACGTACTGATCCTTGGTCAGCGCGCAATTGATGTAATCGTGGCCGTCGCCCTTGTTCCATCGCGACTGGAACCAGGCGACCTCCATGTCGATGGTTTCGCGACAGACGATCGGCGCGATCGCGTCGAAAAAGGCGAGCGCGTCCGCCCCCGTCGCTTCGCCGATCGCGCTCGCCAGCGCGGGCGCCGTGAGCGGGCCCGTGGCGATGATCGCGGGCGCGTCGGGGAGCGCGTCGACCCGCTCGCGCACGATCGTCACATTGGGATGCGCGGCGAGCGCGACGGTCACGCTCGCCGCGAAGCCGTCGCGATCGACCGCGAGCGCCGACCCGGCCGGCACCTTCGTGCGATCGCCCTCGCGCAAGATCAGCGAGCCGAGCGCGCGCATTTCCTGGTGGAGCAGCCCGACCGCGTTCGCGTCCGCGTCGTCCGAGCGGAAGCTGTTCGAGCAGACGAGTTCCGCGAGCGAGTCGGTCTGGTGTGCGGCAGTTCGGTCTCCGCCGCCGCGCATCTCCGACACGCGCACGCGCCAGCCCGCCTCGGCGAGCTGCCACGCCGCTTCCGAGCCCGCGAGCCCGCCGCCGATCACCTGGATGTCGTGAACCATGCGCAAGCGGTTAGCCGGGGCGACCCACCTGCCGCAACTCGGCCGGCGAGATTCTGCAACGGCTCCCCCGGCGCGCTCGGGCGTTATCGACCCCACCGACCTCAGGAGCACTCGCATGACCCCTCCCGCCCGGATCGCCATCGCGGTCGCGTTGGCCTGTTCGCCGATCGCCGCCCATGCGCAGACGATGTCGCCCGCCGACTATGTCAAGGAAGCGGAGGCGAGCGACCTGTACGAGCGCCGGTCCAGCCAGCTGATGCTGTCGACCAGCGCGAACCCCACGGTCCGCGCCTATGCGCAGCGCATGATCCGCGACCACGCGCGCAGCATCGCCCAGATCAGGGCGGCGGCGATGCGGGCGGGGTTGCGCCCGCCACATGCCAGGATGGCGGCGCTACAGGCGGATGACCTCCACAAGCTACAGCTAGTCAAGGGCCGCGCGCGCGACAAGCTGTACCTGCAAGAGCAATCCGCCTCGCACCAGCAGGCGCTCGCGCTGCACCAGGGCTATGCGCAGCACGGCAGTTCGGCCCCGCTCAAGGCGGCGGCGGCGCGGATCGCGCCGGTGGTGCAGGCGCACTTGGCGATGCTGCCCAAGGGCGGCGGTATCTGATGCCAAGCGCCGACCTTGGAGACAGGTCGTTGATCCGGCGACGGCGTGGGACCTTTTCGTTCCTGCGGCGTTCCACCCTCGCTGTCGCCGGGCGGCTCGCGCATCGGCACGCAAGAATTCGAGGAGAAGCACGATGAAACCCATGATGATCGCGATGCTGGCCGCCGCCGCGCTGCCCGCCGCCGCGTCCGCGCAGATGAGCCAGCCGATGGCCTCCGGCCAGAGCATGTCGTCTGACCCGTCGATGATGGCGAGCATGTCGCCGTCCGATTACGTCATGCAGGCGGGCGCGAGCGACATGTTCGAGATGACCTCGAGCCGGCTCGTGCTGGCGAGCACCAAAGACCCCAAGGTCCGCATGTTCGCGCAGCAGATGATCAAGGACCACACGACCAGCACCAAGGAGGTCATGGCCGCCGCGCGCAAGGACAAGGTGGCGATGATGCCGCCCAAGCTCAACGCGATGCAGGCGGACATGGTCAAGCAGCTCCGCGCGGCGAAGGGTGCCGATCGCGACACCCTCTATATGCAGCAGCAGGCGCAGTCGCACCAGATGGCGCTTCAGCTCCAGCAGAGCTACGCCGCCAACGGCACTGCGCCCGACCTGAAGATGGCGGCGGGGATGATCGTGCCGGTGGTGCAGAGCCACATCGCGATGTTGCAGAACGGCGGGAGCATGGCGTCGGGCATGTGACCTGACGGCCTCGGCCCGAAACTGAAGGGCGGCGGTCGGAAGATCGCCGCCCTTCGTGTGTCAACCGGTGACGGGCAGCTTGACCCGCCCGTCCTCGGCCCGCTCGAGCGAGCCGTACGCCACCACCGTTTCCAGCAGCAACGGGCCGTACAGATGCGGGAATAGTGCGCCGCCGCGCGATGGCTCCCAGCGAAGCCGGTCGCCCTGCGCGGCGAGGTCGACCGCGGCGACATGGAGGTCAGTCTGGCCGGCGAAATGCTTGTCCACCGTCTCGGTCAGCTGGTCGGCGGTGGACAGGTGGAGATAGCCGTCGGCCAGGTCGACCGGCGCACCGTCGAAGCGCCCGTTGCGTTCCAGCGTCGCCATCTCCCCGGCGGTCAGCACCTTGTACGCGGTCAGTTCATCGCTCACTCGCCGCCCTCCGGTCCAGCGATCGAGTCCTCGCCGACGACAGCGCCCGTATCGGGCGCGCGCTCGGTCGGGCCGTCGCCGAGATTGGCCTCGGCGTCCTCCTCATTCTCCTCGATCCGCGCGGCGGAGACGACATGCTCGCCCGGCGCGACATCGAACAGGCGCACCCCCGCCGACTTGCGCCCGATTACCCGCAAGGACGCCAGCGGCATCCGGATCAGCTTGGCTTGGTCGGTGACGAGCATCAGCTCCTGCGCCTTGGTCACGGGGAAGCTGGCCACCACCGGCCCGTTGCGCGCGACATTGTCGATGTTGGTGATGCCCTGGCCACCGCGCCCGATGCGGCGATAGTCGTACGCGCTCGACAGCTTGCCATACCCGTTCGCGCAAACGGTGAGGATGAACTGCTCGAGCCCGCGCAGCATCTCGAACCGCTCCATCGGCATCTCGGGATCGCCGTCGCGCTCCCTGTACGGCGCGAACTTCAGATAGTCCTCGCGCTCCTCCTGGCTGGCAGGGACGCGGCCGAGCACGGAAAGCGAGATCACCTCGTCATCCTCGACGAGCCGCATTCCGCGCACCCCGGTCGAGGCGCGGCTCTGGAACTCGCGCACGTCGTCGGCGGCAAAGCGGATCGCGCGGCCTCCGCGGGTCGCCAGCAGCACGTCGTCGCCCTCGTGGAGTAGGACCACGCCGATCAGCCGGTCGCCCTCGTCCTCGCCCTCGAAGCGCATGAACTCCTTGCCCGCACTACGGATGTTGGTGAATGCGGCCATGGAATTGCGCCGCACATTGCCGCGCGCGGTCGCGAACATGACGTGGAGCTTGCCCCATTCCGCCTCGTCTTCGGGCAGCGGTAAAACCGCCGAGATCACCTCGTTGGGACCGAGCGGGAGCAGGTTGTTCATCGACCGCCCGCGCGTCGCCGCGCCGCCCTCGGGCAGGCGCCACACCTTCGACCGGTACACCTTGCCCGCGGTCGAGAAGAACAGCACGGGCGTGTGCGTCGAGGTCACGAACAGGCTGGTGACCGCGTCCTCGTCCTTGGTCGCCATGCCGGCGCGGCCCTTGCCGCCGCGCTTCTGCGCGCGGAAGGTGTCGAGCGTGGTGCGCTTGATGTAGCCGCCTAGCGTGACGGTGACGACCATGTCCTCGCGCTCGATCAGGTCCTCGTCGTCGATGCCTTCCGCGGCGAGGGCGATCTCGGTGCGGCGCGGGGTGGCGAACTGCTCGCGGACGGCGCGCAGTTCCTCGCGCATGACGTTGTACAGCTTGCGCCTGTCCGCGAGGATCGCGAGCAGCTCGGCGATGGAGGCGGCGAGCACGCGCAGCTCGTCGCCGATCTCCTCACGCCCGAGCGCGGTGAGCCGGTTGAGGCGCAGCTCCAGAATCGCGCGCGTCTGCGCTTCGGACAGCCGGTAAACGGTCGCTTCCGCTTGCGGCTCGATCGCCTCGACCAACGCGATATAGGGGCGGATCTCCTCGATCGGCCATTCGCGCGCCATCAGCTTGTCGCGCGCTTCGGCGGGGCTGGCCGAGCCCCGGATGATGCGAACCACCTCGTCGAGGTTGGTGACCGCGATGACCAGCCCGAGCAGGATGTGCGCCCGGTCGCGCGCCTTGGCGAGCTCGAACTTCGCACGGCGGGTGATGACCTCCTCGCGGAAGGTGATGAACGCGGCGATGATGTCGCGCAGGTTGAGGAGCTCGGGCCGCCCGCCGCGAATCGCGAGCATGTTGGCGGGGAACGACCCTTGCGCGGGCGTGTGCCGCCACAGCTGGTTGAGCACCACGTCGGGGGTCGCGTCGCGGCGCAGCTCGATGACGATCCGCACGCCCTCACGATTGCTGAGGTCGCGGACTTCGCTCACCCCCTCGACGCGCTTGTCCTTCACCGCCTCGGCGATGCGCTCGACGAGGAGGTTCTTACCCTGCTGATAAGGAATTTCGGTGAGCACGATCTGGCGGCGGTCCTGACGCCCTTCCTCGATCTCGTGGCGCGAGCGGACGATGATCGAACCACGCCCGGTCTCGTAAGCGGAGCGCGCCCCCGCGCGGCCGAGGATGATGCCGCCCGACGGGAAATCCGGGCCGGGCACGAACGCCATCAGCTCCTCGGTGGTGATCGCCCCGTTGTCGAGATACGCGAAGCACGCGTCGATCACCTCGCCCAGATTATGCGGCGGAATATTGGTCGCCATGCCCACCGCGATCCCGCCCGCGCCGTTGACCAGCAGGTTGGGGAAACGCGCCGGCAGCACGGTAGGCTCGCGTTCGGAGCCATCGTAATTGGGCTGGAAATCGACGGTGTCCTTGTCGATGTCTTCCAGCAAGGCATTGGTCGAGCGCGCCAGCCGGGACTCGGTGTAGCGCATCGCGGCGGCCTTGTCGGGATCCATCGACCCGAAATTGCCCTGCCCGTCGATCAGCGGCAGCCGCATCGACCAGTCCTGCGCCATGCGGACCAGCGCCTCGTAGATCGAGCTGTCGCCGTGCGGGTGATATTTACCCATCACGTCGCCGACGATGCGCGCGGACTTGCGATACGGCTTGTTGTAGGTGAACCCGCTCTCGCTCGCGGAGAACAGGATGCGGCGGTGGACGGGCTTCAGCCCATCGCGCACGTCGGGCAGCGCGCGCGCGACGATGACGCTCATCGCATAGTCGAGATAGGAGGTCTTCATCTCCCCGACGATGTCGACGGGGGTGATGTCCGAAGGGTCGGCGAGCAGCGTCTCGTCGGTCAAATCAACACGGCTTTCGGGTGGGGAACGGAAGACCGAAAGCTCTAACCGAGCGCACCCGGAATGACCACCCCGCGCGCGTGGACGCGCGGGGTGGCGAGGGGGCTCACTTCTTGCAGGCGGTCTTGTTCATGTTGCCCTTCTTGGAGCAATCATAGGTGATCTTCTTGCCCGTCTTGGTGGTGGTCGTGGC
>CALMGC010000150.1 GCA_937863505.1 uncultured Sphingomonadales bacterium
GGCCGCGCTGCTCGCCCCCCTACCCGTCCACGCGCTACGCCTCGACGCGCCCAGCCTCGCACTGCTCGCCCGGCTCGGCGTGGGGACGGTAGGTAAACTCCTTCAACTTCCCCGCGCGCCGCTCGTGCGCCGGTTCGGCCCCGCGATCGTCACCCGCCTCGACCAGGCGCTCGGTCGCGCGCCCGAGCCGCTCGACCCCGTGACGCCGCCGACCCCGATCGCGGTGACACAACGCTTCGCCGAGCCGATCGCCACCGCCGAGGCGATCGCGCACTGGCTGGGCGAGCTGACCCGTCGTCTCGCCCATGCGCTCGCCGAGGCCGGGCAAGGCGCGCGCGCGGTGGAGCTGGTCGCGGCGCGGGTCGACGGTGTGCCGCAACGCTTGCGCGTCGGCTTCTCGCGCCCGACTCGCGACGCCGCGCACATGCTTCGCCTCGCCGTCCGCCGCATCGAGGAGATCGCGCCCGGTTACGGCATCGACGCGCTGACACTTCACGTCCGCCGCGCGGACCCGCTCGGCCCCGAGCCGCTCGCCCCGCAGCTGGCGGAGGACGCGCCCCCCGACCTCGCGCCGCTCGTCGACGCGCTCGCCAACCGGATCGGGGCGGAGCGATTGTGGCGGGTCACCCCGGTCGAATCGGACGTACCCGAACGCTCGGTCGCGACCGCGCCGCCGCTAGACCCGCCCCCCGACGTCGCGCGCGCGCTTCGCGCCGACGATGTGCGCGGGCTCGACCGCACCGCGCCCGACCATCCCTGGCACCCGCGCTGGCCCCGCCCCGTCCGCCTCCTCCACCGCCCCGAACAGGTCGACCATGTCCTTGCCGAACTCCCCGACCAACCGCCCCGCCGCTTCACCTGGCGCGGTCGCACCCACTGCATCGTCCGCGCCGACGGGCCCGAGCGGATCGCGGGCGAATGGTGGCGCCGCCCCGCCGAGCGGCACGCGGTGCGCGATTATTTCCATGTCGAGGACGAGGCGGGCGAACGCTTCTGGCTATACCGCCGCGGCGACGGGCTGCGCCCGGAGACGGGCGACCTGCGCTGGTTCATGCACGGACGCTATGTCTGACGCGCGCTCAGCGGCAGGCGTCGATGGCCTGAACGTGCCCGGCGGCGGCGTAGGCGAGAACGGGACCGTCGGTCGTAATCAGTGGGCATCGCAACGCCCGTGCCGTTGCAATCATGATCCGGTCGCACGGGTCGCCGTGAATGCCGCCGGGCAGGCTGCCCGCGTCGCGAGCGATCGCGCCGCTGACCGGCATGTCGACGAACCGCAAAACGGCGCGGGCGCGCTCGACCCATTCCGCTACCGGCATGTCAAAGGCGAGACGCCCCTTGTCGCCCAGCATGGCCAGCTCCCATTGCATCATTGTCGAGCAATAGCGCTCTGGGGTGCCGTCAAGCGTTCTGCGCGCCTCAGGACCAACCCGACCTTCGCCGGTGACGATGCGCCACACTACGTTAGTATCGAGCACGATCACTGTGGGTCGTCACGCATCTGCTCGTCCCAGCTCGCGAGCCACTTCTCTTCCCAATCGGGGTCGAGCGGACTGTCAAGATCACCAACGATGGTCGCCGTACCTTTCATGCAGCCGAATATGCTGTCGATCGACAGGGGACCGGGCTGTTGCGCCAGCAGCGTGACCGCAGCCTTACCGCGGCGCGTCACCGTCAGCGGCTCACCGCTGCGCTGCATCTCGTCGATCAGCGCCAGGCATTTCGCCTTGAACTCGGTCGCCGGCACCATTTTACCCATCGCGCTTCTCCGATCTGGTCTCTCGATCTAGTCATCTCGACCGATTGCGGCAATGACCTATTCCGAGCTCCAGGCCACCAGCAACTTCTGCTTTCTGCGCGGGGCGTCCTCGCCCGAGGAGCTGTTCTCGACCGCCGCGCTCATGGGGATGCCCGCGCTCGGCATCGTTGATCGCAACTCGGTCGCCGGGCTGGTGCGCTCGCTGGTCGCGGCGGAGCGGGTTTCTGCGCAGCACGCCCCCATCCGCCTGGTCGCCGGCTGCCGGCTCGACCTCGTTTCGGGCGCGTCCGTGCTGGTCTGGCTTGAGGACCTCACCGCCTGGTCGCGTCTCGTGCGGCTGCTGTGTCGCGGCAATGCGCGCGCTGATCCCGCGATCGGCGAAAAGGGGAAATGCTTCCTGCACTGGGAGGACGTGGCGGAGCATGCCGAGAACATGGTCGGCGCGCTCGTGCCCGGCCCGGACGGCGCGAACGAGGCCGAGCTCGCCTGGATGCGCGATATCTTCGGGCGCGGTCGCGGGCATGTCTGCGTCACGCACCAGCGCCGCCCGGGGGACAGAACGCGTCTCGCGACGATCGCCGCGCAAGCACGCCGCTACGGGCTAACCCCGCTCGCCACCGGTGACGTGCTGTACCACCATCCCGACCGCCGCCCGCTGCACGACGTCGTCACCGCAATCCGCGAGAAGCGCCGCATAGACGACCTTGGTCTCTTGCGCGAGCGTTCCGCCAACCGCGATATTCAACCGCCGCACGAAATGGCGCGCCGTTTCGCCGCGCATCCCGACGCGCTCCGCGCGGTGGAGGCGATCGTCGAGCGCTGCACCTTTTCCTTGCGCGAGATCCGTTACCAGTACCCCGACGAGATCGTGATGAGCGGTCGCTCGCCGCAAGTGGCGCTCGATGCGCTCGCCCGCCGCGCGCTTGGCGACCTGTTCCGAAAGCCGCCGTTCAACGGCGTTCCCGATCAGCGCTATCTCGACCTGCTCGACCACGAGCTGCGCCTTGTCGAACAGATGGAATATGCGCCTTATTTCCTCACCGTAAACTCGATCGTCAGCTATGCGCGCAGCCAGGACATTTTGTGCCAGGGGCGCGGATCGGCGGCTAATTCGATGATCTGCTACGTGCTCGGCATCACCTCCATCGACCCGATCGAGCACAAGCTGCTGTTCGAACGCTTCATCTCCACCGACCGGCGCGAGCCGCCCGACATCGACATCGATTTCGAACATGAGCGGCGCGAGGAGGTGATCCAGTGGATCTATCGCACCTACGGCCATGACCACGCCGCGCTCACCGCCGTGGTCAGCCGCTTCCGCGCGCGCGGCGCGGTCCGGGAGGTCGGCAAAGCGTTAGGATTGTCCGAGGACGTGACGGCGGCGCTGGCGGGTCAGGTGTGGGGCTGGTCGAGCGAGGGAGTGGCAGACAAGCATGTCGACGCGCTCAACCTTGACCGTTCCGACCCCAGGCTCGCGCTAACGCTGGAACTCGCGCGCGAGTTGATCGGGACGCCACGCCACCTGTCGCAACATCCCGGCGGTGTTGTGCTCACCCGCGACCCGCTCAACCACATCGTCCCCATCCAGCCCGCCGCGATGGAAAACCGCTGGGTGGTCGAATGGGAAAAGGAGGATATCGAGGAACTCGGCCTGATGAAGGTCGACATCCTCGGCCTCGGCATGCTGGGTTGTTTGCGCCGCGCGTTCGACCTGCTCGCCGAGCATAAGGGGTTGCGGCTCGGCATGGCCAGTCACGAACTCCAGACCGACTGTACCCGGACGTTTCAGATGATCAGCGATGCCGATACGCTCGGCACGTTCCAGATCGAGAGCCGGGCGCAGATGGCGATGCTGCCGCGGATGAAGCCAACCGAGTTCTACGATCTGGTGATCGAGGTCGCGATCGTCCGCCCCGGCCCGATCCAGGGCGACATGGTGCACCCCTATCTCAAGCGGCGGGAAGGCAGGGAAAAGGTCGAATACCCGAACGATGCGCTGAAGGACGTGCTGAAAAAGACGCTCGGCGTGCCCTTGTTCCAGGAACAGGCGATGAAGGTCGCGATCGTCGGAGCGGGCTTCACCCCCGCGCGCGCCGACCAGCTCCGTCGCGCGATGGCCACATTCAAATACACGCAAGGCGTGGCCGAGTTCCGGGACGAGCTGATCGAGGGGATGCGCCGGAACGGCATCGGCCCCGAGTTCGCCGAGCGGCTGGTCAAGCAGATCGAAGGTTTCGGCTCTTACGGTTTTCCCGAAAGCCACGCGGCCAGCTTCGCCAAGATCGCTTATGCTTCGTGCTGGATGAAATGCCACCACCCGGACGTGTTCTGCGCGGCGCTGCTCAACGCGCAGCCGATGGGCTTCTACGCCCCCGCGCAGATCGTCCGCGACGCGCGCGAGCATGGGATGGTGGTGCGCCCCGTATGCGTCAACGACAGCAAGTGGGACACGCGGCTGGCGGAGGCGGAAGAAGGGTATTGTCTCCCCCTCCGCCTCGGTATGCGGATCGTCCATGGCCTGTCCGCCGCCGACGCGGGGCGTATCCTCGCAGCGCGTGAGCTGAAGCCGTTCACCTCGGTCGAGGATTTGTGGCGGCGGTCGGGCGTCCCCCTCGCGAGCCTCGAGAAGCTCGCCAAGGCGGACGCGTTCCAGGGCCTCGGGCTCGACCGGCGGCAAGCATTGTGGGTGATCCGCGGACTCGGCGAGAAACCGCTGCCGCTGCTCGCGGGCATCGAACGGCGGGAGGAGCCCACCACGCTCCTGCCTCTCACCGCCGGGCGCGAGGTGGTGGAGGATTACCGCGCCACCCAGTTGACGCTACGCGACCATCCGCTGTTCTTCCTGCGCGGCGAGCTTCACCGCCGCGGCCACACGCGCTGCGCGGACCTCGCCAAGGTCAAGAACGGCCGCCACGTAGAGGTCGCGGGTATCATCCTCGTCCGCCAGAAGCCGGGCAGCGCCAAGGGCGTGCTGTTCATCACGGTGGAGGACGAGACCGAGGTCGCCAACATCATCCTGTGGCCCGACCGGTTCGAGGCGCAGCGGACGATCGTCATGTCCTCCGCGATGATCGGCGTGACGGGTAAGGTACAGCGCGAGGGTGAGGTGATCCACGTCATCGCCGACCGTATCACCGACCTGACGGGGATGCTCCGCCAAGTCGGCGACATCGACCTGCCCCGCATGACCAGCCCCGGCGACGGCGCGACGCATCCCGGCTCCCCCGATCGCGGCGACGCGGGCTGGCGGCCCAAGGCGCGCAGCGACTACCATCCGCCGTTCCGCACCGGCTGCGACCCGGAGGATGTGATCCCGATCAAGAGCCACGATTTCCACTAAGCGGGCGGGTGATAGCCTAGGTCGCCCAGCCCTCCCCGTCATGCTCGCCGAGCCTCGGCGAGGGGCGGGTCGTTCCCATCCGCTCGCCGTCGAGGACGATTGGTGAGGCGAGACCCGGGATTGGCTCGCCCGCCACGTCGGTGAGCGCGAGCCGGAGTCCGCGCGCGATCACCTGCGGGTCGGCGAAGACCCGGTCGATGCGGTTGACCGGGCCGGCGGGGACGCCCTGTGCCTCTAGCGCGGCGGCGAGCGAGGCGGTGGCGTGCCGCACTGTCAGCGCGGTGATGAGCGGGAGCAGCGCCGCGCGGTTCTCCACCCGCGCGGGGTTGGTCGTGAACCGCGCATCGGTGGCAAGCTCGGGCGCGCCCAGCACCGCGCATAATTTGGCGAACTGGCGATCGTTGCCGACCGCGATGATGAGGTCGCCGTCGGCGGTCGGGAAGCTCTGATAAGGCGCGAGGTTGGCATGACCGTTGCCCAACCGCTCCGGCACGCGCCCGCCCGCCATCCAGTTCAGCGCCTGATTGCCGAGCACGCCCACGCCCGTATCGAGCAGCGCCATGTCGACCGTCGCGCCCTTGCCGGTCGCGCCGCGCCGGTGGAGCGCGGCGAGGATTGCGGTGGTCGCGTAAACACCGGTGAACAGGTCAGTGATTGCGACGCCCGACTTCTGCGGCGCGCCGCCCGGCTCGCCGGTGATCGACATCAGCCCGGCCATGCCCTGCACGATGAAGTCGTATCCCGCGCGGGCGGCGTAGGGGCCGGTCTGGCCAAAGCCGGTGATCGAGCAATAAACCAGCCGCGGGTTGAGCGCGCGCAACGAGGCCGCGTCGAGCCCGTAGCGAGCGAGCGAGCCCGCCTTGTGGTTCTCGATCACCACGTCCGCCTCGCTCGCCAGCGCGCGGATACGGGCCTGACCCTCCGGGGTGGACAGATCCACCGCGAGCCCGCGCTTGCCGCGGTTGCAGCTATGGTAATAGGCCGCGCCGAGGCTCTCGCCGTCCGCCGTCCGCACGAAGGGCGGCCCCCAATGGCGCGTATCGTCGCCCTCGCCCGGCCGCTCCACCTTGAGCACGTCCGCGCCGAGGTCCGCGAGCAGTTGCCCCGCCCACGGCCCGGCGAGAATGCGCGCCAGTTCGAGCACGCGCACCCCTTGCAAGGGCAACGCGGTCACCTCGCGCGCTGGCCGGGAAGCGTCAGCAGCGCTGCGACGAGCGCGGGGTCGTCGCCGGCGGGGTAGGGCGCGTGGTACGCCTCACGCATTTTCCTGACCTCTGCCGCCCACGCCTCGGGCGAGAGGCGCGGCTGCGTGCGGATCAGTTCGGCGGAATGGCAGGCGGCGCAGTTGTTGGTGAGCAACTCGCCCGCCGCGCCGGTCGGAAAGACCGCATGTTCCTCGGGCAGGGTGATCGCGGTCGACACGAGCGACACCTCGGCCATCACCGGGCGGGCGGGCGCGCCCGCCTGCCGTATCACCGCCCACGCGACGGCGGCGAGCAGCAGCGCCGCCATCGTCGACAGGAGCAGCGCGGCGCGGTTCATGCCCTCAGCGCGATCGACTCGACCGGGCTGCGTTGATAGCCCGACGGGTTCCACGCGGTTGTCATCGCCTGCCGCTCGCCCGCCGCATTGGTGCAGCGCATCCACAGCCTGTACCCGCCCGGTGCCAGTCCCGGCAGCGTCGCCTGCCATAGCCGAAAACCATAGCGCCCCTCGTCCGCGCCGAGCGACGCGGCGTGCCAGCCATGCCCGCCATCCATCGACAGCTCCACCCGCGCCACCGCCGCCGCGCCGCCCATCGCGAGGCCGCGCACCGCTGCCGGCGCGCGCGCCTCGACATGCGCGCCGTCGGCGAGATTGGTCACGAACGCGCGCGGATGCATCCGGTTGATCGGCACGGTGGGGAAGTCCTTCGCCCTGGGCCGGACGCCGCCGTCGGGAGTCGCGGGGATGCGGTATGCTTTCGCCATCCAGAAACCGGCATCGGGCGCGCTCAGCACCTCCAACCGGTCGAGTGCTTTGACCCAATAGGTCGAGTACCAGCCGGGCACCACCAGCCGCAGCGGAAAGCCGTTGAGCATCGGCAACGCCTCGCCGTTCATGCCCCAGGCGATCATCACCTCGCCATCGCGCGCATGGTCGAGGCCGAGCGACTTGGCGAACCACGGAGCGCCGGTCGCGGGCGGACGGTCGAGCCCCGAGGCGCGCACTTCCACGGCTCCCGGCGCAACCCCGGCGCGGTCGAGCACGTCGCGCAGCCGCACGCCCGTCCAGCGCGCGTTGCCGATCGCGCCCTCACCCCATTGCGCGCCCGGTACGCGCGGCGTGAACAGCCCGCGCGCGTTGCCGGAACATTGGTTCACCGCCGCCAGCTCGACCCGCGGCATCGCCTGCAATTCGGCGAGCGACAACGACACGGGCCGCCGCACCGCGCCGGTGACGTGGAGGCGAAACGTACCGACATCGACGCTCGTCGGGATGTCCGCGTAATGCCAGCGGACGAAGAACCGGTCGTTGGGCGTGAACACCTGCCCGTCGAACGCGTCCATCGGTGTTTCGAGCAGCGGCCCGCGCGTCCGCTGGAGAATCACGCCCCGCTTGCCCGGAAACGCATCGGTCAGCGCGCGCCGCCCGCCCCCGCCGGGCAGGTGCAGGTCGATGCCCCGCCCCAGCGCTGCGCCCGCCCAGCCGAGCGCTCCCGTCGCCAGCGCCGCGCGCCGCGTCAGCTCACGCATCGCGCGCCAGCGGCGCGAAGCGCGCAACCTGCCGCCCGACCAGCGCGAGCTGCTCCACCACCGCCGGGTCGCTCGCCCCGCCCTCCCCGTCGAACTTGGTAACGCCCGAGTTGATCGCGGCGGCGAACGGCGTCGGCCAGCCGCGCAGCGCATGGACGATCGAGCGCAGCGCCGCGATGGTCGAGCCCGTCGCCTGCCACCCATAGGCGGTCGCGATCAACCCGACGGGCATGTCGGCGAGGTAAGGCCGATCATCGCGCGCGGTCTCTTCCAGCAGGTCGAGCGCGTTCTTGACCACGCCCGAGATGCTGCCGTGATAGCCGGGGCTGGCGATGATGAGCCCTGACGCGGCGCGCACCGCCTCGACGAACGCCTGCTCGTCATCGGTCCGCGCGGTCGCCTTAGGGTCATAGAGCGGCAATCGCGCCATCGCCTCGCCGCCGAACATGCGGGTGGCATAGCCCTCGCGCTCCACCGCGCCGAGCGCGATGCACAAAGCGCGCTCGGTGGACGAAACGCCGCCGATCGTGCCGCCGATGCCGACGATGAGCGGGCGCGACATGGTTCCGGGCTGGTCGGGAGAGGTTGCCATGTCGCGGACTTGCCAAAACCGGACGGTTCGGGCAACCGCTTTAGGGTGGCAATACACATAAGCGCCCGATGAACGAGCTACGCCCCGAACAGTTCGAGGACCGGTATCCCGCGTATCACCGCTACGACGCGGACGGGCGCGCGGTGCTGCCCTCGTTCGACGACTGGCACCACGACGCGTTCGAGCCACTGCCGCCGTCCCGCCCGCGACGGCGCTGGGGCCGCTGGATCGCGCGCGGGCTGTCCGCCGCGATCGTGCTGTTCGTGATCGCGGTCGGCTGGCTCGCGATCACCGCGCCCTTGTCGAAATCGCTTCAGCCGCCGACCCCGCCCTCGGTGACGTTGGTCGCCGCCGACGGCGTGGCCATCGCGCGGCGCGGGGCGACGATCGGGGCCCCAGTAGATACGGCGAAGCTGCCCCCATACGTTCCCGAAGCATTCATCGCGATCGAGGATCGGCGCTTCTACCATCATTGGGGCGTCGACCCGCGCGGGGTCGCACGCGCGATGTTCCACAATCTGCGCTCGGGCGGGGTGCGCGAGGGCGGCAGCACCATCACGCAACAGCTCGCAAAGAATGCGTTCCTCGACGCCGACCGTACCGCCGGGCGCAAGCTGCGCGAGGCGCTGATCGCCTTCTGGCTGGAAGCATGGCTGTCGAAGGACGAGATCCTGTCGCGCTATCTGTCCAACGTCTATTTCGGCGACAACGTCTATGGCCTGCGCGCGGCGGCGAAGCACTATTTCGGTCGCACGCCCGAGCATTTGAGCGTCGGGCAGGCGGCGATGCTCGCGGGGCTGGTCAAGGCCCCCTCGCGGCTCGCGCCGACCGGCAACCTCGACGGGGCGCAGGCGCGCGAGATGGTGGTGGTCGGCGCGATGCACGCGGCCGGGTTCCTGTCTGCGCGCGAGGCGGACGCGGTCCAGCCGCAGCGGGTCCGCCACGACCCCGCGCCGACCGTGCCCAACGGCACCTATTTCGCCGATTGGGTGCTCCCGTCCGCGCGCGACGAGGCGGGGGAGATCAAGACGGAGACAACCGTCCGCACCACGCTCGACCGCCGGCTCCAGCGCGCGGCCGAGCGCGCGGTGCGGGGCGCGGGGCTGAAGCGCGCGCAGGTCGCGCTGGTGGCGATGCGCCCCGACGGGCGGGTGGTGGCGATGGTGGGAGGCAAGGATTACGCCGACAGCCCGTTCAACCGCGCGACGCAGGCGCGGCGTCAGCCCGGCTCCACCTTCAAGCTGTTCGTCTACCTCGCCGCGATGCGGAGCGGGATGACCCCCGACTCGACCGTCGAGGACAGGCCGGTGACGATCGGCGGGTGGACGCCGCACAACAGCGATCGCCAGTACCGGGGGCCGATCACGCTGCGGCAGGCATTCGCGATTTCCTCCAACGTCGCCGCCGCGCGGCTGACGCAGCAGGTGGGGGTGCGTAACGTCATCCGCGCCGCGCGCGACCTTGGCATCTCGACGCCGATCCCCGACGAGGCCTCGATTGCGCTCGGCACCTCCACCGTGTCGCTGCTCGAGCTGACCAGCGCCTATGCGGGCGTCGCGAACGGCAGCTATCCGGTGCGCCCGCGCGGGCTGGAGGATGTCGAGCAGAAGAGCTGGCTGCAAAGCTGGACCAGCCCGACGCACCGGCTTGACGACCGGACGCGGGGAGAGCTGCTCGATCTGCTCTCAAGTTCGGTGAGCACGGGGACGGGGCGGCAGGCGGCGCTGTCGGTGGAGACGTTCGGCAAGACGGGGACGACGCAGGACAATCGCGACGCGCTGTTCATGGGGTTCGCGAACGGGCTGGTGTGCGGCGTGTGGGTG
>CALMGC010000151.1 GCA_937863505.1 uncultured Sphingomonadales bacterium
AGGGCCAGCTGTCCGCCGGCCTGGCGCCCCTGCGCGCCGAGCACGGCGTTGGCGGCGCGCGCGGCGGTGGAGGCGGCGAGCCGCTGAGCGTCGGTCATCGGCGTCGAACTCACCACCGCCACCGCCGGGACGAGCGCGACCGGAGCGGTTGCGACCGCAGCCACCGGCGGAGCCGCTGCCGCCACGACGGGAGCGGGCGGAGCCGCCGCGACCACGGCCACCACGACCGGGGCCGCGCGCGGCGCGATCTTGCAGCCCGACGGCAGCGGTCCCGGCGAGAGCACCGCCACCATCTTCACCAGCTCCGCCTCGGCGAGACTGGTCGCAAGCTTGAGCGAGCTGTCGATCGTCTCGCACATGGCATGATCAAAGGTGGGCGTCGAATATTTGTTGCCCGCCAGCGTTTCGTAATTGGCGAACTGGTCCGCTCCCTCCGCCGTGCCCGCTTCCCGCACGAAGTGGGCGCGGACCACATACATGTTCGCCAGCACCAAATCCTTCTTGGCGGCGAGAAAGTTGTTGTAGCTGGTCGCCGCGCCGGGCAGGTAATTCTTGCAGTTCAGCGCGCCGACCAGCAACTTGAGGCGGAAATCCTCGAACCGCGCCGCGTCGGTTTCCTCGGCGCGCCAGCAATTCGGATCGGCCGCGACCTCGGCATGAACAACCGACGGGACGGCAAGCAGGGAGCCGAGCAGGGCCCCCTTGAAGCTAGAATATAGAGACATGTTCACGACTCCACGGGATAGGTGAAGACGAGATTACAGTCTGGCCAGCGCGGGAAACCCGTCGCAAGATGAATACAACGACAGAAAGCGTCGCACAATCCAGCCTTCGCGTAAGTTCCTGCTTTTACGCAGAAACTTCACGCAATATCGATAAGGCGTGGCCGATCGACGACGAACGGAGGGTGCCGGTAATACACGTTACCGGCACCCTCCGTCTGCAGTGTTGCGATGTGTTCAGGCGCGCAGGAAGGTCAGCAGGTCGTCCGTCAGCCGGGGCGCATGGGTGATCGGCAGGCCATGATGCGCGCCGCTATATTCGATCAGCTTCGCCCGCGGAACCGCGGCGGCGGCAGCGCGCGCGGTAGCGTCAATCGGCGCGTCGCTGTCCTTGTCGCCATGCACGAGGAGCGTCGGCACGGTGAAGGCGGGCATGTCGCGGCGAAAGTCGGTGCGCCCGAACGCCTCGCGCGCGAGCAGCAGCGAGCGGAGCCCCGCCTGCATCTCCATGTTCCAGGTCCAGTCGAGCATCGCCTGGCTGACCGGATGCGACACCACACCGACACCGTAGAGTTGCTTGGCGTAGGTCTGGAAAAAAGCGGGCCGGTCCTCGCGCAGCTTGGCGGTCTGTTTTTCGAATTCGGCGGGGTCGTACCCGTTCGGATTGTCGTCCTGCTTCAGCAGCAGCGGCGCGACCGGGCTGATCAGCGCAGCACGGGCCACGCCGCGTCCGCCGTGGCGCGACATGTAGCGCGCGACCTCGCCCGAGCCCATCGAATAGCCGATCAATGTCACGCCCGAGGTCGCGTCGGTCGCTTCCAGCACATCGGCCAGGTCGTCGCTGAACGTGTCGTAGTCATAGCCGCCCGAGGGCTGTTCCGAGCGTCCGAAGCCGCGGCGGTCGGGGGTGATCACGCGATAGCCGGCTTCCGCGAGCGCCACCGCCTGATATTCCCAGAAGTCGGACGACAGCGACCAGCCGTGGAGCAGCACCACCGGCTGTCCTTCGCCCCAGGTCTTGACGTAAAGCGAGGTGCCGTCGCGCGCAGTGACGTAGGGCATGGGGATACTTTCAACGGAAGGAACAGGCTAAGCCGTTGAAGAGCGGCGAAGTTCCACTTGGTCAACGCGCCGCCTTCCGGAGCGCGGTGCGGACCAGCAGGTCGAGCGTCGCGCCCTCGCCGACCTCTTCGATCGCGGCGGCGACGGCGGCGGCGGCCTCGGCGGGACGGAAGCCGAGGTTGAGCAGCGCGCTGGCCGCGTCCGCCGCCGCGCCGACCGGATGCCCCTGCGCCGCGGCGGCGGGACCGAGCGGGCCAAGGGAAACAATGCCGCCGACCTTGTCCTTCAGCTCGCGG
>CALMGC010000152.1 GCA_937863505.1 uncultured Sphingomonadales bacterium
AGAGTTCGAGAAATGGGCGGTGCTCACCTATTCGCGTAACCAGGCGCGGATCAATGACAAGAAGGGCGCGGACGGCGGCATCGACGGGGTCGCCTATTTCCTGAAAGACAAGGGGGAGAACGGCAAGGCGGTGTTCCAGGTCAAGTCGCGCCCCGGCACCCGCGAGGACCTCGCCAAGCTCAACAGCGACCGCCAGCGCGAAGGCGCGGAGTTCGGCTACCTGATCTGCACGGGACCGTGGCAAGGCCCGACCAAGGCGATGCAGGGCGAGATAGCCGCGGCGGGCAAATACCAGAACCCGCTGCTCAGCCGCGCGGACGACCGGCTGCAAGTGGTGATGGTCGCCGAGCTGTTCGACACACCGCACCACCGGGGGAAACGCCTCGACCTGCCTATGGCGCGCGCGGACGCGGTAAAGAGCGCCGCGGCGCTCGGCGACGCGGCGCAGCAGGCGGCGCTGGACTTGTAGGGAGCTGACCGCCTCCAGTCCGCCTGTTGCGTTCCGATCTTTACGCAAAAATCCGTAATGGCCTATAGAGAGGCGGGCGTATGGAGGCGAGAATGGCGATCGAGATGCTGGGGCGCGCGTCGTCGAGCGACGTGTCAAAGCGGTTCGGCTTTTACTATGACGAGGCCATGACGCATCCGTTGGCGGTGGAGCGTAACGGCGCGGCCCGCGTGGTGATGATGCCGGCCGCCGAGTATGAGCGGCTTGCGCGCCTCGACCATGTGGCGCTGCACCCGCGCGAGCTGGCGCGGGAAGACCTAAAGGCGCTTCGCGACGTGGTCATTCCGGAAAGCGCGCGTGAGCTCGACCACCTCCTGGATTAGGCCGCAGCCAACCGACGTCCTCCTTTACAGCTATCTGTGGCGACACGAGGCAGCCAGGGCGAGGAGTCCGGTCGCAAGGACCGGCCTTGCTTGGTCCTCGCCGCGACCGAGACGGGGGCGGGCCTGAGCGTCATCACCGCGCCGGTCACGACAAAGCATCACGAGCCGGAGCAGCTGGTCGTCGTACCGCCGCGGGTGGCGCGGCACCTCGGCCTGCTGCCGGGGTGCGGCGTCGTCTGCAACGACCTTGATCGCTTTATCTGGGTCGGCGTCGACGTGCGGGCCAGGCCGGGCGGCACGCCGTACTTTGGGCAGATGCCCGGCAGGCTGGTCGAAGAGGTCATCCGGCGCGTGATCGCCGATGCGGTGGCACGGATCGACCGGGACGGGTGAGACCGTTTCAACGGGTTCGCCGCGTCGTGCGCGCCCTGTTCCCTCTTCGTTCGCGATCGGGTAGCGGGTCGCCGATGGACCCGGGGACGATCAGGAAGATCATCCACATCGACATGGACGCCTTCTACGCGTCGGTGGAGCAGCGTGACGACCCCGCCCTGCGCGGTCGCCCGGTGGCGGTGGGCTCCGCCGCCGCGCGCGGGGTGGTGGCGGCGGCGAGCTATGAGGCGCGCGCGTTCGGCGTCCGCTCCGCCATGCCGTCCGTCACCGCGCTCCGGCGCTGTCCGGAGCTGGTGTTCGCGCGGCCCCGCTTCGACGCGTACCGCGCGGTGTCGCGCCAGATCCACGCGATCTTCGCCGACTATACCGACCTCATCCAGCCCTTGTCGCTCGACGAGGCGTATCTCGACGTCACCGCCGACCGGCGCGGGCTCGGCACCGCCTGGGCGACCGCGAAGGAGATCAGGGCGCGCATCCTCGCCGAGACCGGGCTGACCGCGTCGGCGGGCGTGTCGTTCAACAAGCTGCTCGCCAAGCTCGCCTCCGACCACAGGAAGCCCAACGGCCAGTTCGCGGTGACCCCCGACATGGGTGAGGCTTGGGTGGAAACGCTGCCGGTCGCGCGCTTCCACGGCGTCGGCCCGGTGACGGCGGCGAAGATGAAGCGGCTGGGCATCGAGACGGGGGCGGACCTGCGCGCCCGGTCGCTCGCGTTCCTGCGCGAACGCTTCGGCAGCGCGGGCGACTGGTATCACGCGGTCGCGCGCGCGCGGGACGACCGGCCGGTGAACCCCCATCGCGAGCGCAAGTCCTCGGGCTCGGAAACGACGTTCGACCGCGACCTCCTCGATCCGGCGGAGATCGAGGCGGGGGTGCTGCGGATGGCGGACGACGTCTGGGACTGGTGCGAGGCGGCCCGCGCCTTCGGGCGCACCGTCACCGTAAAGGTGAAGTTCGCCGACTTCCGCCTCATCACCCGCAGCCGCAGCCACCCGCTGCCCGTCGCGACCCGCGAGCAGCTGCACCGCGCCGGCCTCGAGCTGATCCGCTCGGTGTTCCCGCCCGAGGCCGGCATCCGGCTGGTCGGGGTCACCGTCTCCAATTTCGAGCGCGCGGACACGGGCGAGGCGCTGCCGCTATTCGCGACCTGACGCCGGGCGCCGTCGCCACGACGAGCCGAACCGCGCATGGCCATCCCGGTCCCGGTCGGCTAGGGTCGGATCGCGTCCGAACACCGGAGACACGCCGTTCCTCGCCCATCATCACCGGAGCCGCCGGCATCCGACCCGACGCAGCTGCGCGCGATCATCGCCGACCTGACCGACGGCGTGGTGTTCGCACAAGCCGACGGGCGGATCAGCTGGGCGAACGCCGCCGCCTTGGCGATGCACGGGGTGGCTAGCCTTGCGGAGCTGGGCGCGACCGTCGACGAGTATCGGCACCGCTTCACCCTGCGCTATCGCGACCGGCACCCGGTCCCGCCCCGCGACTATCCGCTCGCGCGGCTGTGTCGCGGGGAGGCGTTCGGCGACCTCGTCGTCGAGGTGTCGCGCGCGGGGCGACCGGAGCCCGACTGGGTGCATCGCGCGCGCGGGCTGGTGCTCCACGATGAGCGCGACGCGCCCGGCTGCCTCGTGCTGGTCCTCACCGACGACACCGACGCGTTCGAGGCGGAGGAGCGGTTCGAGAGCATCTTCAACCTCAACCCCGCGCCCGCCTTGATCGTGCGGATGGCGGACCTGCGCTACGCGCGCGTCAACGAGGGGTTTCTGGAGCTGAGCGGGTACGCGGAGACCGCGATCATCGGGCGCAGCCTCTACGATCTCGACATCCTGGCCGGGGCCGAGCATCGCGACCGCGCCAAGGCGCTGCTCGGGGAAGGCAAACCGATCCCGCAGATGGAGGCGGAGCTGCCCGGCCCGGACGGTCGTACGCGGCTGGTGCTGCTCGCCGGCCACCCCGCCGAGCTGGCGAACGAGCCGTGCATGATCTTCACCTTCGCCGACCTCGAGCCGCGCCGCCGCGCCGAACAGTCGCTCCGCCACAGCGAGGAGCGGTTCGCGACCAGCTTCCGGCTCGCGCCCGTGCCGATGATGCTGAGCAGCCTCGACGGCCACCGCATCCTCAACGTCAACCACGCCTTTCTGGAGATCACCGGCTGGAGCCACGAGGCGGTGATCGG
>CALMGC010000153.1 GCA_937863505.1 uncultured Sphingomonadales bacterium
ACCCGCCGATCCTGATCCTCGACGAGGCGACCAGCGCGCTCGACAGCCGCACGGAGGCGGAGATCCTCGACACGCTGGAGGCGATCGAGCGCGGGCGCACCACGATCGTCATCGCGCACCGCTTGTCGACGGTGGTCCATGCCGACCAGATCGTCGTGCTGGAAGCGGGCCGCATCGCCGAGCGCGGCACCCACGCCGACCTGCTCCGCCGCGGCGGGCTCTATGCGGAGATGTGGGCGCGGCAGGCGGAACAGCGCGAGGCGGGCGAAGAGATGCTGGCGGCGGAATAGGCCTATGCGCAGGTAAGGCGAACCTGCTTGGCGGACTTATCGAACACGATCGAGGAACAGCGCGCGAGCACATCCGCGCCGAGTGTCAGCATACCGGGGCGCGGCTTGTGCTTGCTCCGGGCGGTGACCACCACCTCCTCGGGATCGGCCGCGTTCGCCGCATCGCCGGTCGACGGGATCGCGGCGACGTCACCACTGTCGGCGACACGGACTCCGATGCGCGTCAGCGACAATGGGCCGACGACGAGCGGGCGCGAGAGCACCATCGGGCGGACCGGGCGCGCGACGCCGAAGACGATCGTCACAGGCTCCGCAGCGCCGTCGAAGCGACCGCCCAGCTCGCCGGCGATCCGTGCCGCCGGAGCCGCCACGAGAAACGAGCGCGCGATCCGCGGGGCGAAGCGGACGCGCAGCGGCACGGTGCCAGCCGTCACCATCGCATAGCTTCCGCCCCAGTTTCCTATGATCCCGCCCTCGTCGGCGAGCGGCAGCGTGGCGGTGCGCTCTCCGGCCATCGGCGCGCGGAGCTGGAACCGGACCACCGGTTCGGCCAGACCTCCCGGTCCGACCGCGCCATCCGAACCTGTTTGATAGCGCAATTCGCTCCAGGCGATGCGGCGAGAGAATTGTGAACCATCCAGCGTGATCCCGCCAACGGCGGTCGAACCTTTGACGAGCGTCGGCCCGACTCGATAAGCAAAACCGAACCCAAGCAGCTTACCCCTCTTCAGCTTCGCGCGTGCCGCGACCTCCGCCGTGATGATCGGCATCGCGAGCGCCCCCGGGTCGATCCGAAGCCGCGCGGGCGCAGCATTTATCGTCGCCGCGACTACCCCGTCGCCCGTCACCACCCGCTCGCGCGGCGGTGGCCCCGCGCCGAGCAGCAGCGCCGCCGCCACCACTATCGCCCGCAATCTCGTCATGCCGCTCTCCCCTGCTCCGGCGATGCTCCCGCGCTTTTGTGGCGCAAGCGTGGCGGGGTGAAGCGAGCGGCGTCGCTCACCCGCAGGTCAGCCGCACCTCCCGCGCCGCCTTGTCGAACACGACCGCCGAACAGCGCGACAGCGCGTCCGCGCCGAGCGTCAGCGTGCCGGGGCGCGGGTGGCGGTCCACGCGGGCGGTGACGACCACCTCGTCTGGGTCGACCGGCGGTGGCGGGGTGTTCGCGTCGGGGATTGCGCCCGTGTCCCTGCCCTCGGCGATGCGGACGCCGACGCGGGTCAGCGACAGCGGGCCGATGGCGAGCGGGTGCGCGAGCGTCATCGGGCGGACCGGGCGCGCGACCCCGAAACCGATCACCTCCGCCGCCGCCGCGCCGGTGAACTTGGCGCCATACCCGGTCGCGATCCGGTTGGCGGTGGTCGCGTCGAGGAACGAGCGCGCGACCAGCGGCGAGAAACGGATGCGAAGCGGTATCCCCGCCAGCGGCATCACCGCATAGCTCGGCCCCTGCTCGTCGGGCGTGTCCCCACCCAGCAACGGGAGCGCCCGCGTCCACTGGCCGGGGCGGGTTGCGCGCAGCTGAAAGCGCACGGCCGGCTCACGCAGGCTCCCCGGACCGAGCACGCCGTCGACATCGGCCTGGTAGCGCCGCTCGTTCCACCCCATCCGCCGCGCGAACACGGGGCCGTCGAGCTGGATCGCGCCCACCGCCGTGTGCCCCGCGATCTGCGTCCCGCCGACGGCGAACGCATAGCCGGGGTCGAGCCTGCCCCCCTCCAGCTCCGCGCGGCGGGCGAGGTCGGCGCCCAGCATCGGCATGGCGAGCGCGCCCGGGTCGATGCGCAGCCGGGCGGGCTGGCCGTTGACGCGCGCGGTGACCACGAAGTCGCCCGTCACCACCCGCTCCTGCGCCGGCGGCCCCGCGCCGAGCGTCAGCGCCGCCGCGACCACTACCCATTGCCTCGCCATGCCACGCGCTCCTTCAGCCCTCGCCGCGGTAGCGCGAACGGGGCGACCGTGTCATCCGCAGGTCAGCCGCACTTGCCTGGCGGGCTTGTCGAACACCATCGACGAACAGCGCCCGAGCACGTCCGCGCCGAGCGTCAGCGTGTCGGGACGCCGCTTGCGCTTGTCCTTGGCGACCACGACCACCTCGTCCGGGTCCGCCGCGCGCGCGGGCGCGTCGGTCGCCTCGGCGATGCCCGCGACGCTGCCCGTGTCGGGAACGCGTACCCGAAGCGTCGAAAGGGAGAGCGGCCCCACGTCGAGCGGGCGCGCCAAGGTCATCAACCGTACCGGACGCTCGATGCCGAACGCGATCACCTCGCGCGTCGCCGCGCCCGACAATCGTCCGCCGAGCGCGTCGGCCAGCAGCCGCGCGGCGCTCGCGGTCGCAGTGGTGTGCGGCTGATAGGGTGCCAGCCGGATCAACAACGGACGGCCCGCCACCTCCATCCGCCCGTAAGCGCCGAAGAAGCTGCTGAACAACCCGCCTTCAAGCGCAAGGTCCAGCGCCGCGGTCCGCTCGCCGGGAGCGGGAGCGCGCCCGCGAAAGCTGATCACCGGCGCGTCTAGGCCCGTGGGGCCGACGGTCGCGTCGACCCCGGACGCATAGGGCCGCTCGGTCCAGCCGACACGGCGTTTGGCGGGAACGCCCGTCAGCGCCACCCGCGCCACGGCGGTGCGGCAAAGGACGCCCACCGTTCCGACCACATAGCCGACGTTGAAACCGAACATCCCGCCGCCCTTCAGCGTCGCCGCGTTCGCGATAGCCGGTGTCACCAGCAGCAAGCCCGCCGCGCCCGGATCGACGCGCAACCGCGTGGCGACGCCGTTGACGGCGACCGGCTCGGTCTCGCCCAGCACTATCACCCGCTCGCGCGGCGGCGGTGCCGCGCCGACCAGCAACACCGCTGCAATCACTACTGCCCACCGTTTCGCCATGCCGTGCTCCCCCGTTCCCGGCCATGCTTCCCCGCCTTTGTGGCGCAAGCGTGGCCACGCTGGGACGCGGGTTCAGCCCCGGCGGAGGAGGAACACCGCGTGTTGCGCAAGGAAGTTCGCCGCCGCCCGCGTGGTCTGCTGGTCGCCCGACAGAAACCAGCTGCGCTCGATCATCACCCCGCGCTCGCGGACAAAGGCGCGGAAATCGTCGATGGTGACGTGGTGGATGTTGGGCGTGTCGTACCAGCTTTCGGGCAGCTGGCGCGTGACGGGCATCCGCCCGCCCCACAGCAAGGACAGCCTCACCCGCCAGTGCGCGAAGTTGGGGAACGACACGAACGCGCGCCGCCCGATGCGGAGCAGGTCGTCGAGGACGAGATGCGGGCCGCGCGTCGTCTGCAGCGTCTGGCTGAGGATCGCGTAATCGAAGCTCGCATCGGGATAGGCGGCGAGGTCGCGGTCGGCGTCGCCCTGCACCACGCTCAAGCCCCGCGCGACAGCGGCGGCGACGTTGGCGGGGTCGATCTCCAGCCCGCGCGCGTCCACATCGCGCCGGTCGCGCAGCGCCGCCATCAGCGCGCCGTCGCCGCAGCCGATGTCGAGTACGCGGCTGCCCGGCGCGACATGGTCGGCGATGATCGCGAGGTCGGCGCGCAGCGTCACGGCGCGACGCGCAAGCGGGCGGCGAAATCGGGGGACAGACGCTCCATATAGCGTTCGGGGCGAAGCGGGGCTTGGAAGCCGATGCCCTCGTACACTCCATGCGCGTCGGCGGTGACGAGCGCAAAGCGGCGCACGGTGGCGTAGTCCGGGTGATCGAGGAACCAGCGCACCAGCCTTCGGCCCAGCCCCTGCCCCCGCGCGGGGGCGTCGACCCACACGTCCGCGACCCAGGCAAAGCTCGCCCGGTCGCTGATGACGCGCGCGAAGCCGACCTGCTTGCCTGCCGTGTACGCGCCGAGGCAGTGCGAGCCCGCCATCGCCCGCTCCACCGCCGCGCGTTCGATGCCGGGGGACCAGTAGCTCGACGCGAGCCAAGTGTGGATGCGCCCGACGTCGAGCCGCGCCCGGTCATCTGACAGCTCGATCATTCACCCGCCCTTAGAAAACCATCGACCACGCGGTTGAGCTCGGGGCTGTCGAGCAGGAAGGCGTCATGGCCATAGGGGGAGGCCAGCTCGACAAAGCTCGCGCGCGCGCCGGCCGCATTAAGCGCGTGGACGATGCTGCGCGACTCGGCGGTGGGGTAGAGCCAGTCGGTGTCGAAGCTGACGAGGCAGAAGCGCGCGCGCGAGCCGCGGAAGGCGTGCGCGAGACGACCCCCATGCTCCTCCGCCAGATCGAAATAGTCCATCGCGCGGGTGATGTAGAGATAGCTGTTCGCGTCGAAGCGGTCGACGAAGCTGATCCCCTGATGCCGCAGATAGCTTTCGACCTGAAAATCGGCGTCGAACCCAAAGCCCTTGGCGTCGCGCGATTGCAGCCGCCGGCCGAACTTCTCGGTCAGCCCCGCCTCGGACAGATAGGTGATGTGCGCCGCCATCCGCGCCACCGCAAGGCCCGCGGCGGGCGGGTCGCCCGCATAACCGCCGCCGCGCCAGCGCGGGTCGGCCATGATCGCCTGACGCCCAACCTCGTGAAAGGCGATGTTCTGCGCGGTATGGCGCGCGGTGGAGGCGATCACCACCGCCGCCTCGACCCGATCCGGGAAGGTGGCAGGCCAGCTCAACGCCTGCATCCCGCCCATCGACCCGCCGACCACCGCGTGAAGCCGTGCGACGCCGAGATGGTCGAGCAGCATGGCTTGCGCGCGGACCATGTCGCGGATCGTGATGACGGGAAAGCGCATCCCCCACGCCTTCCCCGTGGCGGGGTCGGTCGAGGCGGGGCCGGACGAGCCCATGCAGCTGCCGAGCACATTGGCGCAGATGATGAAATGCCGCGCGGGGTCGATCGGCTTGCCCGGGCCGACCATCCGCGTCCACCAGCCGGGCTTGCCCGTGCGGGGGTGGCGGGACGCTACATGCTGATCGCCGGTCAGCGCGTGGCAGATGAGGATCGCGTTGCCCGCATCGGGCGCGAGGTCGCCATAGGTCTCATAGGCGACCTCCACCGGCGACAAGAGCTGCCCCCCGTCGAGCGCGAGCGGCGCGGGGAGCGTGACGTGGCGCTGGAGGCCGAAACGCTGGCCGAGGGCGGGGGCGGTCGCCATGCGGGGCGAGTGCGCCGGGTGGGCGGCGGCGTCAACCGGGGGAGGCGGGCAGCAACCCCCATTTACGCACGCGTTTATCTTGAGACTTCGGCAGGGGCAATCAGAACGTCTGAAACCTGCGCTTTACCCTTCACTCGTACTATGCTCGCTTTACCAGGAATCGTTGGGCAGGATATGCAGCGGCTTTGGTTCCTCGCACACGCTATCGTGACCTACATCGGGGCCAAGCTGGCCATCCCCTACATACAGCCTAGCCCGGAAGGTCCTTTAGACAGAGCGGGCCAACTAGCGCTATGCTGTGTGCATTGACTCTGCTTAGTTCAAGCCTTATCGGCTATTCTACTTCTATATACACTTCGACGAACACAGGGTGGGCTCAATGTAGCACTATTTATTTTAGCGTTCTTGTGGACCGGAGTGGTGCTTTTTTGGGCAGAGGTCGCATCAATGGTATTATAGTCCAACGTCGAAGGTCAATCGAATGTCCAGTTCTTAAGGCAGACCAAGCTTACTATCAAAAACTGCGAATGGATCACCCCGCCTTCGCCGCCAACTGCGCCACCGCCGCCTCCGCCGCCAGCCTGCCCGTCTGCGCACCGCCGTTCATGTACCCAGGGAACGCATCGGACAGGTGCTCGCCCGCGAAATGCACCACCCCCGACGCGACCGGGGGCGAGGCGCGGCCGCGTTCCTCGACCCAGAACAGCCGGGCGAAGCGGGTCATCTGCCCCGGCTTGTAGTTGATATAGCCCCCCATCGACAGCGGATCGCGGCACCAGCCGGTGCGGCGCGCCGCCAGCGTCGCCGCGGTCATGCCCGGCACCCCCGCCTCGACCAGCGCGGCATACGCCTTGGCCTGCGCGAGCGGGTCGCCCGCTGCCGCCCGTTCCACCTCGTCGCCGCCGAGAAACCAGGTCCACGC
>CALMGC010000154.1 GCA_937863505.1 uncultured Sphingomonadales bacterium
GAACAGCGTGGCGCACGACGCAAGCGGCGGCGATATCGACACCTATGACACAATCATCGAAAGCGTCCGCCACGGCGAGGCATACTACCCCGCCGCCGCAGACACGCTGCGACACGACGGCTATCCGCTGCGCCCGTTCGTCACCGTCCGGCTGCCGACGCTCGCGGTGGCGCTGGCGACGCTGCCGGCGGGTTTGAGAGCGTTGCCGTTGTACCTGCTTTCGCTCGGCGTACTGATCGCGTGGGCGTCGCGGTTGCACGGCGTGTTCACCCGTCGCCCGCCGTTGCTGATCGCCTTGCTGCTGCTCGCGGCGGGAGCGCTGGCGGGATGGCAAGCGGCGCTGGTCAGCTTTCACGACATATGGGCGGGGCTGTTCATCGCGCTGTCGTTGGCGGTGCGGCGGCAAGGGCGCTGGGCCGAGGCGGTCGCGTTCGGCTTGTGCGCGATGCTGATCCGCGAGCTCGCCGCGCCGTACGCGCTGCTGATGGCGGCGGCGGCGTGGGGTGAGGGCGAGCGGCGCGAGGCGGCGGGGTGGCTCGGCGCGCTGGCGCTGTTCGCGGCCGTGCTGGCGACGCATGCGCATGCGGTCGGGCAAGTGCTGCGCGCGAGCGACCCCGCCTCGCCGGGCTGGGCGGGGATGCTCGGCCTCGGCTTCGCCGTGCGCGCGGTGGTGCTGAGCACGGGCGCGCGGGTCGTGCCGCTATGGCTCGCCGCGCCGCTGGTGGGTGTGTCGGTTGCGGGCTGGGCGGCGTGGCGCGACCCGCTCGGCGTACGGGTGGTCGCAACGCTGACGGCCTATGCGCTGCTGATCGGCTTCGCGGCCCGGGCGAACAATTTCTACTGGGCGCTGCTGGTCGCGCCCTTATCGCTCGTCGGCCTCGCCTTCGTGCCCGACGCCGCGCGCGACCTCGTCCGCGCGGCGCTCGACAAGCGGCGGATCACCGTGACAAGGGTGGTGCGGTGAAGCGGGTGCTCCTGATTGTCGGCGGCGGCATCGCCGCGTACAAGGCATGCGAGCTGATCCGCCTGCTCCGCCGCGCTGGGCATGAGGTCCGCTGCGTCCTCACCGATGGCGGCGCGCATTTCGTCACCGCCATGACGCTGGCGGCGCTGAGCGAGAACCCCGTCCACACCAGCCTCTGGGACCTCAAGGACGAGGCGGAGATGGGGCATATCCAGCTCAGCCGCGAGGCGGACCTCGTCGTCGTCGCGCCCGCCAGCGCGGACCTCCTCGCGCGCATGGCGGCGGGGCAGGCGGACGACCTCGCCACAACGCTGCTGCTCGCGACCGACAAGCCGGTGCTCGCCGCGCCGGCGATGAACGTGCGGATGTGGCTTCACCCCGCGACCGTGCGCAACGTCGCCCGTCTTCGGTCCGATGGTGTAACGGTACTCGAGCCCGACGAGGGCGCGATGGCGTGCGGCGAGTACGGCCCCGGTCGCTTGCCCGAGCCCGCCGCCATCGCCGCCGCGATCGAGCGCGCACTCACGCCGCGCGCGCGGCCCCTTGTGGGCCGCCGAGCATTGGTCACCGCAGGACCGACGCACGAGCCGATCGACCCGGTGCGCTATCTGGCCAACCGCTCGTCGGGGAAGCAGGGCTTCGCGATCGCGGGCGCGCTGGCGGCGCTCGGCGCGCGGGTGACGTTGGTCGCGGGACCGGTAAACCTCGCCACCCCGCCCGGCGTCGACCGTCATGACGTTGTAACCGCGCGGGAGATGGCGGACGCGGTCGCTTGCGCGCTCCCCGCCGATGTCGCGGTGCTGGTCGCGGCGGTCGCGGACTGGCGGGTCGAGCCCTCGCCCGGGAAGATCAAGAAGGCGGGTGTCGCCCCGACGCTGACGCTCGACGAGAATCCAGACATCTTGGCCACGCTCGCCCGCTCTCCCGACCGCCCGCGCCTGCTGATTGGGTTCGCGGCGGAGACCAGCGACGTGCTCGCCCACGCCGCCGCCAAGCGCGCGCGCAAGGGCGCGGACTGGATCGTCGCCAACGACGTGTCGGGCGAGGTGATGGGGGGCGAGCGCAACGCGGTGCATCTCGTGACGGAAGCCGGGGGCGAGAGCTGGGACGAGATGCCCAAGCAGGCGGTCGCCGACCGGCTCGCCGCCCGGATCGCGGAGGCGCTGGCGTGAGCGTTCGCATCGCGGTCAAGCGGCTCCCGCATGGGGAGGGGCTCCCGCTGCCCGCCTATGCCAGCGCGGGCGCGGCGGGGATGGACGTGGTCGCCGCCGAGTCGCTCACCCTCGCCCCCGGCGCGCGTGCGGCGGTCGCGACCGGCTTCGCGCTCGCCATCCCGGAGGGGTGGGAGGTGCAGGTCCGCCCGCGCTCGGGCCTCGCGCTTCGCCACGGCGTCACCTGCCTCAACACGCCGGGGACGATCGACTCGGACTATCGCGGCGAGGTCAAGGTCATCCTAGCCAACCTCGGGGCCGAGCCGTTCGCGGTCGCGCGCGGCGAGCGGATCGCGCAGCTCGTCCCTGCCCCCGTCACCCACGCCGAGTTCGCGGAGGTCGAGTCGCTCGATGACACCGCGCGTGGCGCGGGCGGGTTCGGCTCCACCGGGCGATGACGTTCAGCGACGAGGAACTCAGCCGCTACGCCCGGCATATCGTGCTGAAAGAGGTGGGCGGCGCAGGGCAGGCGCGGCTCAAGGCGGCGACGGTCGCGGTGGTCGGCTGCGGCGGCATCGGCGCGCCTGCGATCCAGTATCTCGCGGCGGCGGGCGTCGGGCAGCTGCGGCTAATCGACGATGACCGGGTCGAGATGTCGAACCTTCAGCGGCAGGTGATCTTCGGGACGGAAGATCAGGGCCGCGCCAAGGCGAGCGCGGCGGCGGCGGCGGTCGCCCGCCTCAACCCGCATGTCGCCGCGGAGGAGCACGCGGTACGACTCGGCCCCGACAACGCTGCGGCGCTGATCGCGGGCGCGGATGTGGTGATTGACGGCAGCGACAATTTCGCCACCCGCCTGCTCGTCGCCGACACCGCCCTCGCGCTCCGCGTCCCGCTCGTGTCGGCGGCGGTGGGGCAGTTCGAGGGCCAGCTCGCCACCTATCGCGGATGGGAGGCGGACAAGCCCTGCTACCGCTGCCTCGTCGGCTCCGACCCGGCGCGGGACGAGGCGAGCTGCGCGGATACGGGCGTGCTCGGGGCGGCGGTGGGGGTGCTCGGCAGCCTCGCCGCGCTGGAGGCGTGTCGCGCCATCGTCGGTTTCGGCGCGGACCCGGCGGGAACGCTGCTGCTCATCGACACGCTCGACCTGCGGTTCCGAACGGTTCGGCTCCCCAAAGACCTGCATTGCCCAGTTTGTGGAGATCAGTAACCTTCTGCTCAGAAAAGTTCACCTAGATCAGGTTTCATGTTGCAATGCACTACGGCCTGTAGCAACCAAGGCGTCCAGGGGCAAAAGGGCGGTTGATGAGCTCGGTTATCGAGCAGCAGGGGACAGTACGCGAGAGCGCCGCGCCGTCGCGGACCGACACGCGCCACTTGGTGCGTCACCCCGGTCGTCCCGCCCATTGGCGCCCGTCCAGCGCGTCGCTCCGGGTTCGCTCCATCGCTTACCTGATGGCGATCGACTGCTCCGCGCTGTTCGGCTCGTTTGCGTTGGCGGCGCAGCTTCGCGGGCCAGTCGACCCTATGGGCAACTGGCTCGTGTTCGCGCTGACGCTGCTGCCGGTCTACTTGGTTATTGCGGTCAACCTTCAGGCCTATTCGCCCAGCACGCTGGAAGAGCCGTTCCGCGCGATCCGCAAGGGCGGGCAATCGCTGCTGCTGTCGATGGGAACGCTGACGCTCGCGGTCTTTTACCTACGCTCCGGCCTACAGTTCCCGCGCCTAACGGTCGCGACCGGATCGACTTGCGCGGCGTTGGGGTTGTCGGCATCGCGCTACCTGTACGTCTGTCATCTGCAGACGATCCTCGGCGGCAACCCATTCGACGCGATCCTGATCCGCGACGGCGATCAGCCGATGCCGAGCGGTCGCTTTTCGATGGTGATCGCGTCCGAGTCGTATTTCGATCCGGAGGGGGACGACCCGGTGATGTACGACCGGCTCGCCAAGTCGCTCGCCACCGCCAACCGGGTGGTGATCGCCTGCGCCCCCGAACGCCGCCGCGCCTGGGCGCGCGCGCTGAGGGGCGCGAACATCCAGGGCGAGATTTTGGTGCCCGAACTCGCCGAGCTGACGCCGCTCGGGCTGGGACCGCGCCGGGACGGGCCGTCGATCATCGTCGCGGTCGGGCCGCTCAGCCTCATCGACCGCATGATCAAGCGCGGGTTCGATCTCCTGATCGCAGGGGGCGCGTTGCTGCTGGCCACGCCGCTGATGCTGCTGGTTGCGTTGTGGATCAAGCTCGACAGCCCGGGGCCGGTGTTCTTCGCGCAAACGCGGATCGGGCGGGGGAACGAGATGTTCCGGATGCTCAAGTTCCGCTCGATGCGCGTCGCCGGCGCGGATGGGCCGGGCCACCGCTCCACCGCGCGCGACGATGACCGCATCACCCGCGTCGGTCGCCTGATCCGCCGCACCAGCCTCGACGAGCTGCCGCAACTTCTCAACGTGGTGCGCGGGCATATGAGCATCGTCGGCCCCCGCCCCCACGCGCTCGGCAGCCGCGCGGCGGACAAGCTGTTCTGGGAAGTCGACCAGCGCTATTGGGACCGCCACGCCTGCAAGCCCGGGCTGACCGGCCTCGCGCAGGTCCGCGGCTTTCGCGGCGCGACGCTGGTGGAGAACGATCTGAAGCTGCGACTGCAGGCCGACCTGGAGTATCTGGAAAGCTGGTCGGTGTGGCGCGACGTGAAGATCATCTTACTAACGACGCGGGTGCTGTTGCATCGGAATGCGTTTTAAGGCGGGCCGGCACAGCTGGAGCAAAGCTCCAGCCAGCGCATTAGGCCCGCCCGGCCAAGGGGTCCCCGCAAAGTACTACTTTGCGGGGTGCCCCTGCGGCGCGGTAAGCGCCGTCTGACGACGCGGGCTCTGCCCGCGGCGGGCCAGCAAGTCCGCCACGCCGTCAGACGGGACCGGCTGCGCCGGCCCGCTGCCGGCCGTGGCGAGTCCTGCCCTTGCTTGAGCAAGAGCAGGCCGCCCGCTACCCCAACAACCCCTCAGCAAACGCCCTGACCCCCGGCCCGATATCCTCCCGCGCCAGCGCCAGCGCGAGATTCGCCTGCACCCATCCCGCCTTGTCGCCGCAGTCGTACCGCTGCCCGGTGAAGGTACAGCCGTGAAA
>CALMGC010000155.1 GCA_937863505.1 uncultured Sphingomonadales bacterium
CCACCGCGCAGCGCGTCGGCCCCGCCGACCCGAGTGCGCCGCCGCCGCGCGCGCCGAGCGGCCCCGGCGAGGGCAGCCGCGAGGCGCCCGTCAACGGCGTCCTGACGCTCTACGGTAACCAGCGCTGCCCGACCGACAATAGCGGCAACGAGGTGGTGGTCTGCGTCCGCCGCTCCGCCGCTGAACAGTTCCGCATCCCCAAGGGATTGCGCGAGTTCAAGGTCACCCCGCAGAACGAGAGCTGGGCCAAGAACCAGGCGGTGACGCTCGCCGCCGGGCAGGGCGGGATCGGCAGCTGCTCCGCCGTCGGCGCGGGCGGCGCGACCGGCTGCCAGGTGCAGATGAACCGCACCGCCAAGGCGGAGACCCGCGAGCGCAAGAAGGACGAAACGCCCGACCTGTCGGGCTATTGACGCCGTCGCCAGCGCGCGCATGATGCCGCACGGGGGTGAAGGCATGGCGACCGCGTTCCTGAAGCTCGACGCCCGGCCCAAGCCGATCAGCGCCGATCGTTACGAGCGCGTGCTGGCCGTAGCATCTACGTTGCTGTTCGCCGCCGCAATTACTGCCATCGTGCGAGGCCGCGCCGGATGGGCGCATGTGCCCGTGCTGGTCTGGCTCCACCTCGCGACCGTTCTGACCGCGACCGCGCTCACGCCCGTGATCCTGCTTCGCCGCCGTGGCGACGGTCGCCATCGGTGGCTGGGCCGCCTCTGGCTGGTCGCGATGCTCGGCACCGCGCTACTCTCCTTTGGTGTCACGACCAGTCACCCGGGACATTGGAGCCCCATTCATCTACTTTCCGCCTATGTGGTGATCCAGGCACCATTGATCTGGTGGGCGGCCTCCACTCACCGTGTTCAACTGCATCGCGGCATGGCTCGCGGTTTGGTGACGGGCGCGCTGGTGATCGCCGGTTCGTTCACCTTCCCGTTCGGACGATTGCTGGGGGACTGGCTGTTCGCCTGACATCGGAGTACGGAAAAGGTCCACGCGACTGGCGCTTCGTGGACCACCGCTCGCCTGACATCGGAGTACGGAAAAGCTCCACGCGACTGGCGCTTCGTGGACCACCGCAAGGAAGCGCGGGACGATCCGAGCCGCGCGCCTGGGCACCCTTCGCAAGGAGTCCCGCACATGGCCGATCCGACCGACATCCCCGCCTGGTACCGCCTCGACGAACGGCTGACCACCTCCGGGCAGCCGAGCGAGGATCAGCTCGCGCGATTGCGCGCGATCGGCGTCGAGAATGTCGTCAATCTCGCGCTGCATAGCCACGAACGCGCGTTGCCCGACGAGGCGGCGAGCGTGGCCGCGCTCGGGATGGCCTATACGCACATACCGGTCGAGTTCGACGCGCCCCGCGAGGAGGACTTCGCTCGGTTCTGCGATGCGATGGAGCAGGTGGGCGACGCGAAGGTACATGTGCATTGCATCGTCAACGCCCGCGTGTCCGCCTTTCTCTACCGCTATCGCCGCGACGTGCTCGGCACGGAGGAGGCCATGGCGCGGGCGGCGATGGAGGCGATCTGGCGGCCCGGCGGCGTCTGGGCTGCGTTCATCGGAGATGAGGCGGCGCTCGCACTGCCACACCGCGCTGGACGTGCGCCCGGCTAGGCGTGGCTCTTTCTGACGCCGCGGACGCGGTGCCAGACGAAGAAGGCGACCCCCAGCACTATCGCCGCCGCGATCACCGCATCCGCGCGGTGGAACCATGCCTTTAGCCGCGGGTCGCTGTTCCACCGGTCCCCCAGCGTCATCCCTACCCAGGCGAGCGCGAAGCACCACGGCCATGAACCGAGGAACGTAGAGATGTGGAACGGGACCAGCCGCATCCGCGCCACCCCCGCCGGGAAAGCGATGAACGAGCGGATCACCGGCAGCAACCGCCCGATCAGCACCGCCCTGCCACCGAAGCGCGCGAAGAATCGCTCGGCGCGGTCAATCTCGTCGGGGCCGATCAGCAGCCAACGTCCATAGCGCAGAGCCAGCGGTCGCCCGCCGCGCTTGCCGATCTCATAGCCGACGATCGAGCCGATGTTGCACCCCAGCGCTCCCGCGGTCGCCGCCAGCACCAGCGAGAAGCGCCCGGTCGACACCAGATAGCCCGCGAACGGCATGATGATCTCGCTCGGCAACGGCACGCACGCGCTCTCGATCGCCATCAGCAAGGCGAGCCCCGGATAGCCCCCGCCCGCGATCACGGCGGTGATGACGCCCGCCAGCGCGGAGAGGATTCGCTCGATCATTCCCGGGTCCTAGCGCGCGCGGGCGGGCGGGGGAACCTCGTGCGACCCCGGCGGTTCGCGTCGCATGAACCTCACCCTCAACGACGGCCGCACGATGCCGCAACTCGGCCTCGGCACCTGGCAGATCGCGGACGCGCAGGCCGCCGCGGTCGTGCGGCAGGGGCTCGACATCGGCTACCGGCTGATCGACACCGCCGCCATTTACGGCAACGAGCGCGGGGTCGGCGACGGCTTCAAGACGAGCGACGCCTGGATCACCACCAAGCTGTGGAACAACCGCCAGGGCGACCCGGAGGCGGCGCTCGACGAAAGCCTCGCGTTGCTTGGGCTGGACGCGGTCGACCTGTACCTGATCCATTGGCCGTCGCCCGCGCTGGAGAACTATGTCGATGCCTGGCGCGCGCTGGTCGCCTTGCGCGATGCGGGCAAGACGCGCTCGATCGGCGTGTCGAACTTCTTCCCCGAACACATCGACGCGATTGTCGCGGCGACCGGCGTGACACCGGCGGTCAACCAGATCGAGCTGCACCCCCACTTCCAGCAGCGCGAGGCCCGCGCCTATCACGAGGCGCACGGCATCGTGACGCAGAGCTGGAGCCCGATCGGGCAGGGCAAGGGGCTGCTCGACGACGAGCGCATCACCCACATCGCCGCGAAGCACGCGCGCAGCGCGGCGCAGGTCGTCATCGCCTGGCACCTCGCGCACGGCCTGTCCGTTATCCCCAAGGCGAGCGGGCGAGAGCATCTGACCGACAATTTCGCCGCGCAGGACTGGACGCTCGACGCGGACGACATGGCGGCGATCGACGCAATGGACTCGCCCGACGGGCGTTTGGGCGCGGACCCGCGGACATCGCCGTATATTTGAACTGCGAAGAATCGGGCCACGTCGCTTTTCACCGTCACCCCGGCCTTGAGCCGCGGTCCCGCTTTCGCGCAGCTGGAGCAAAGAAGCGGGACCCCGGGTCAAGCCCGGGGTGACGAAGAGAGGCGGTGGTGCGAAGCACGACTGAGTTTCCAGCAAATTAGGGCGCTACCCCGCCCGCTCCATCGCGTCCTTCACCAGCCTCAAGTCCTCGACGAACCGCGCATATTCGTCCCTCGCCCGATCCGCTTCCGGGATGCGCAGCTGGAAGCTCGGATGCACGGTGATCCACGCCTCCCCGCCCTCGCCGGGAAGCCGCAGCGCGCGGCCGCGTTCCTTGCCGATCGTCACCACCCGCCCGAACAGCGAGCGCGCCGCCGTCGCGCCGAGCGCCACCGTCACGCGCGGGCGGAGCAGCATCTGTTCCTGCTCGATCCACCAACGGCACGCCTCGATCTCGCCCGCGTCGGGCTTGGCGTGGATACGTCGCTTGCCACGCGGCTCGAACTTGAAATGCTTGACCGCATTGGTGACATAGGCGTCCTCGCGCGCGATCCCGGCGTCGCCGAGCGCGCGGTTGAACATCTGCCCCGCCGGGCCGACGAAAGGCTTGCCCGCGAGGTCCTCCTGGTCGCCCGGCTGTTCGCCGACGAACATCAGCCGCGCGGTCACCGGCCCTTCGCCGAACACGGTCTGCGTCGCGGGCTTGTAGAGGTGGCAGCGGGTGCAGGCCGCCGCCTCATCGCGCAACGCCTCCCACGCGACCTGGCTGTTGCCGCCCACCTCTCCGCGTGCCGTGTCGATCATGCCCAACTCCCTCGCCCGCGCGCCCGCGATCAGTTCGGGCACCAACGCGGTCTCGGGCATGTTTTTCCAATACTTACGCGGCATTTCCTTCAGCATCGCGCCGACCTTGAGACGCGCCGGGTTGAAGATGCTGGCGTAATAGGTCTTCCACACCGTCTCGGTCGGGTCGCCGTCGGGTGCATCCTCCTTGCTCGCGCCCGGCCCCTGTTCCAGCCGCTCGCCGTCCCAGTGGAGCGATACCTCGGGCGTGAGGATCGACCAGCGCATCGACGCGAAGCGGTTGACGAAGAACGCTGCGTTGGCGCGGACGATATGGTGCTCGGGCTCGAACCAGGCGACGTAGCGCGAGCCGCCCGCGTCCTTGACTTCGCGAAACCGGAGGAACGCGCGCATTTTGTGAATATCGCGCCTCACGCCTTTGGCGAGCGCGTCGAGCCGCCGCACGAGCGGGTCGGCCGCGTCCTCCATCAGCTTGGGCGCGGTGCGCAGCCGATCGAGGGCGGTGTAGAGCAGCGCGAACCGCTCGCGGTCGTTCGCCAGCACGACGTTGCGCGCGGTGTCGAGGAACAGGCGCGGGACCGAAAGCGCGGGCCCGGCGACGGGCGGCGCGGGGCCCGCGTTCGCCTCCCCGGCGAACAGATCGCCCGGCGCGTCGCCGACTTGCCACACGACATCGCCGGGCGGGACGCCCTCAGCCGCCAGCGCGCGCGCGGCGTCGCGCCAGCCGTCAAAATCATCGGCGTCGGCAAGGGTGACCAGCCTCATCGCCGGCCACCATAGGGAAGAGGTGCCATGTCCTCCCGTGGCACAATCAACGCCTGCTGGGCAAAGCCTAGCCGCTTAGCCGCTATCATGGCTTGTGATATGCCGCTCGCACATGACCGGTCGCGCGCTTCGATCCGATCCCGCCGCCGCGGCACTGGCGATGCTGTTCGCGGCGCTGACATTTTACTGCTGCTGCTCTTTCCCCGGTCTCGTCGCGCGGTGGGGAGCGTCGCCGCTCGGCATCGTCATGCTGCTCGGGTGGGGCGTCGTGGCCGGGTGGTCGCTGTCGCTCGTATCGCGCGCGCCGGGCAAGGCCGAATGGGCCGGGTCTGCGCTGGTCGCCTTGCTGCTCCGGCTTGCGTCGTTGGCGATCACTGTCGGACGCGAGTCGCCGAGCGACCCGCATTGGTATCTGCTGCTCGCCCGGCACGTCCTCGACGGACAGGGGCTGACACTGTTCGACCCGTCGATGCAGCATCAGGTGTGGGCCGAGTTCCCGCCCGCCTATCCGATGCTGCTCGCCGGGTGGGGCGCGGTGGTGGGGTTATCGGCGGGATCGGTGCTCGCGCTGTCGACGCTGCTCGACCTCGGCGCCGCGGTGCTGATCGCGCGGCTCGGGCGGCGGCTGGGAGACGCGGGCGCGGGGCGCGCGGCGGCGGCGCTGTACCTTGTCTGGCCCTCGACATTGCTTTCCGCGCCGCTCGCGCAAAAGGAGAGCCTCGTCGTCATGCTCGTGCTGCTGCTCGCTCAGGGCTGGATGACGGCGGAGCGGGCGCGCTGGCGCACGGCGCTGGCGATCGGCGTGCCCGCGGCGCTGCTTGCGCTGACGCAGCCGGGCATGGCCGCACTTGCCGGGCTATTCGGATTGGCGCAGCTGCCGCGCCTTGGCTGGCGACAGCTCGTCACCGTCGCGGTGGCGGGCGGAGCGGTCGCGGTCGCGGCGATGCTGCCCTGGTGGTGGCGCAACTGGACGGTGTTCCACGCCTTCGTGCCGCTGACCAGCATCGGCGGGCTGTCGCTGTGGATCGGCGAGAACCCGGCGGCGACCGGCAACTGGATGCCCTACCCGCGCGCGCTGCCCGGGCTCGGCGAGCTCCAATGCGCGCGCACCGCCGGGCACCTCGCGACGGCGTGGATGGCGGGGCATCCGCTGGAGGTGCTCCGTCTCAACGCAGCCAAATTCGTGCGCGCGGCAGGGGTTGCGCAGTTCGCGCTGGTCCGGCTCGCGGCCATGCGGCCCACGCCCGCGACGGCGGTCACCGCCGCGCTGCTTCCGGTGTCGCAGCTCGCCCATCTGCTGCTGCTCGGCGGCGGCGCGGCGGCGCTGCTTCTCCGCCGCGACCCGCGCCTCACCGCGCTGCTGCTGGCGATCATCGCGCAGCTGCTCCTGTTCGGCCTGTGGTTCGAGTTCGGCGAGCGCCATCGCGAACTGCTCACCCCTTTCCTGCTGCTCGGCATTGCGATGACGGCGGCGGCGCTCAGGCGGCGAATAGCTCCAATTGCTGCTTCTTGGGCGCAACCAGCGGCTTGAGCTCCGCGCGGTCGGCGAGCGCCACCGGCCGCCAGTCCTCCGCAACGATGAACGCGCGCATCTTGGTGATCGAGACGGTCAGCCGCGCGACATCGTCGAGGCGTAGCCGTCGCCAGCGCCGCGCCGCGACGATCCGGTCGACTGCCTTCACGCCCAGTCCCGGCACCCGCAGCAACGCCTCGCGCGGCGCGCGGTTGACGTCGACCGGAAAACGATCGCGGAACTTCAACGCCCAGGCGAGCTTGGGGTCGATGTCGAGCGGCAGCATCCCCGTCGCGTCATCGGCGGCGGCGACCACCTCGCCTGGCTGGTACTCGTAGAAGCGCATCAGCCAGTCGGACTGGTACAGCCGGTGCTCGCGCATCAACGGCGGGCGCTGGAGCGGCAATACCGCGCTCGCGTCCGGAATCGGGCTGAACGCGGAGTAGTAGACCCGGCGAAGGCCGAAGCGGTCGTAGAGCGTCGACGCCTTACGCACGATGTCGCCATCGGTCGCCGCGTCCGCGCCGACGATCATCTGCGTCGACTGGCCCGCGGGCGCGAAGCTGGGGGCGGACTTGAACCGCTTAGTCGCGTCCCTGGTGTCCGCGATCGACGTCTTGAGGTCACCCATCGCCCCCTCGATCCGCGCGGCGTCCTTCTCCGGCGCGAGCCGCTTCAGCCCGCCGACGGTCGGCAGCTCGACGTTGATCGACAAGCGGTCGGCGTAAAGCCCCGCTTGGTGGACCAGCTCGGGATCGGCGTCGGGAATGGTCTTAAGGTGAATGTAGCCGCGAAACTGATGATCCTCGCGCAACGACCGCGCGACCTCGACCAGCTGCTCCATCGTGTAGTTGGACGAGGCGATGATGCCCGACGAAAGGAACAGCCCCTCGATATAATTGCGTCGGTAGAACGCCAGCGTGAGGTTCACCACCTCCTCCGCCGTGAACCGCGCGCGGCGTACGTTGGAGCTCTTTCGATTGATGCAGTAATGGCAATCGAAGATGCAGCTGTTGGTCAGCAGGATCTTGAGCAGGCTGATGCAGCGGCCATCGGGCGCGTAGGCGTGGCAGATGCCCATGCCCTCGGTCGAGCCCAGCGCCTTGCCCCCGCCCGCTGCATCCCGGCTGTTGCGCTTGGCGGTGCCCGACGACGCGCACGAGGCGTCGTACTTCGCGGCGTCCGCGAGGATCTCGAGCTTCTGCCGGACATCGAGCTGCGCCATCGCGTTCGATATACGTTCGCGGTCGGCAGGAACAAGCGCCATCTAAGCGCTGTCTAACCTCTATCACCCCTAATCGGGGTCCCCACAAAGTACCAGTTTGTGGGGCAGTCCTTACCCCTGGCGCGCCTTGAAGCGGCGATTGGTCTTGTTGATCACATAGGTGCGCCCGCGGCGGCGGATCACGCGGTTGTCGCGGTGGCGGTCCTTGAGCGACTTGAGCGAGTTGCGGATCTTCATGGGGCGAGGCACTTCGATAGCGGGAGGCGGAAAAGCGCGTCGCTAGTCAGCGGCCCGGCTCAAGTCAACCCGGACCCGGAACCCGCGCCGATGCGTTGTGGAACCGAAACGAGCAAAGGGACGGAAATGCGCAAGGCGGCGGTGGCGACGATGGCGGCGGGGCTGATGCTGGCGGGATGCGCGACGACACCGTCGGGCTATCCGGTCGAGGCGACGCGCTACCATTACGACCCTGTGCTCGACCGCGGCACGGTGGTGATCGAGCCGGGTGATCCGACCGCGCCGCCGATCGGCTATGCCGCCTATGCCGCCGCGGTCCATGCCGAGCTGCTCCGCATCGGCTTTGCGGACCCGGGCCCGGGCGTGCAGCCGCGCTTTCGCGTCGGGGTGACGGTCAACCAGACGTTGCAGCCGCTGCCGCGCCGCCGCTCGCCCGTCAGCATCGGGCTGGGCGCGGGCGGCTTCTCGGGCGGCGGGTATCGCGGCGGCGGCGTGG
>CALMGC010000156.1 GCA_937863505.1 uncultured Sphingomonadales bacterium
GAGCTGTCCACCGCCGTGTCGGCGAGCGGTGCCGGGCGCGGGCGCGCCGACAGCCTGCGCGCCGGGGGAGCGTCGTCGTCCGACCGGCCGTTCGCATCGCCTGCGGCATAGGGTACGTCGCCCCCGGCTGGCGGTGGCGCGGTCGCCGCCGCGAGCCGTGCGTCGGTCGCGCGCTTGTAGGCCGCGAACCCGTCCTCCAGCACGCGCAGCCGGTGGCTGTTCTGCTCGATGTCGCCGGTCATCGTCGCCATCTGCGCTTCGAGCGCGGACACGCGTTGCGACAGGTCGGCGACGGGGCTGGAAGCGGGGGTGCCGGGCGCGGGCCCCGCCGAAGCGTCAGGCGCGCGGATGTCGGGCTCGATGCTCGCCCCTACGCCGCCGGGGAAGACGCGGCGCTGCACCGCGCGCATCTCGGACTCAAGCTTGCCGACGCGCGCGTTGATCTCCTGCGCGCCCACCGGCGTGGCGGCAATCAGCCCTCCCAGCAACGCGACATGGCGCAAACGCATACGGCCTCTCAACATGCTTGACCCGAGGGCGTATAGCTGCACGACCGCGCCTGTCGCCAGCCTTAAGGCGTGGTCGTCGGCACCGGCGGCACGACGCCGTGCTCGGCGGCGCGGGCGGCGGCGCGGTTGGCGCGCTCCACCTCGCCGCCGCCGGATGCTCGGGGTTCAGCGTGATGCGCCACCGGGCGACGCTCGGGCGCGGCGGTGTGCGTCGGGGTGACGAGCGGAGTGGCAGAGGCGCTCGAAATCGGCGCGGGCGCGTTCGCCAGCCGCGCGGCGATCGACGCGCCGTCAACCGCGACGTCCTTGATTGCGTGGCTCCCGTCGCCGAGCGGCGGCACCGCCGAGCCGTTGAGCGTCACCGTCAGCTTGTCGGGTCGCCCGACATTGATCTGGGGGTGGTCGGCGTTGGCGGGCACGTCGAACTTGTCGCCCGGCTTCATGGTGCCGAGGAACAGCGTCTTGTTCGCCGCGTCGTACACCCGCAGCCACACCGTGTCGGCGGCGGTCAGCGTCACCTGTCCCCCGGCAGGCCGGGCGGGACGCGGCGGAACGGGCGCGCGCGCGACGGCGCTGGGCGTCGCGGGAGCAGAGGCGGGCGCGCCGCCACCGCCAAGGTGACTCGCCCCCCACCACAGCCCGGCGAGGATGATCACCGCCAGCGCGATGCCCGTGGCGATGATCGCGGTCGCGCGCGAGGGCAGCCGCGCGGGATCGGCGGTGACATAGGGCTCATATTCGGGCGTGCGACGACCGAGCCGCGCCACCTCCTCGCGCACGTCGCGCGCGATCGCGACCTCGTCCGCGCCGACCGCGCGGGCATAGGCGCGCGCGAAGCCGACCGCGTAAGTCTTGGACGGGAGCCCCTCATAGCTCCCATTCTCCATTGCTTCGAGATGGCGGAGCGGGATGCGCGTCCGATCGGCGACCGCGGCCAGCGACAGGCCCGCCGCCTCCCGCGCCGCGCGCAGCCGCTCGCCCGCCATGCGGGGAGTGGGCGGCGCGTCGTCCGCGCGGGGCAGGTCGGTCATGGAGTCCTCCGGGCGGCGAAGCGGGCCACTCCGCCAGCCGTGGTGTTCCCCATCGGGACGGGCGCTGTCAATGCGCGCGCGGTGAGCGGTTGATCGCGTTCGGTAACGTATGGCGATCAGGCCAGCTCGACGCCCTGCTCCGCCGCCCAAGCCGTCAGCGCGCCACGCATGTCGCGCGGTGGCGCGAGGAGCAGCCCGTCGAGATGCACGGCCAGCGCCGCCCGGTCGAGCGAGCGGACCATCGCCTTGATCGGGCCGACGGCGGCGGGGGTGATCGACAGCCGCTCGATGCCGAGCCCGATCAGCGCCATCGCCTCCAACGGTCGTCCGCCCATCTCCCCGCACACCGCCAGCGGCACGCGCGCCGCGCGGGCGGGCTCGATCACACGGCGCAGGAAGCGGAGGATCGCCGGCGACAGCCAGTCATACCGTTCCGCCAGCTTGGGATTGGCGCGGTCGGCGGCGAACAGGAACTGGGTCAGGTCGTTGGTGCCAATCGACAGGAAGTCGACGCGCGGCAACAGCTCGGGGAGCTGTTCGGCGAGCGCGGGCACCTCCAGCATCGCGCCATAGCGGATCTCGGCGGGCACGGTCCGCTTGCGCTGCACGACCCAGGCGCGCTGCGCCTCGAACAGCGCGCGCGCTTCGTCGAACTCCCACGGCTCCGACACCATCGGGAACATGACGTTGAGCACCCGCCCCGCCGCCGCCTCCAGCAGCGCGCGCGCCTGCGCCTTCATCAGCCCGTCGCGCTCCAGGCTCAGCCGCAGCGCGCGCCAGCCCATCGCCGGGTTCTCCTCGTCCGCGCCGTCGTGCTGGAGATAAGGAAGCGCCTTATCGCCGCCGATGTCGACGGTGCGGAACACCACCGGGCGGTCCCCGGCGGCATCGAGCACTTCCTTGTAGAGCCGCTGCTGCCGCTCGCGCTGGGGCAATGTCGCGGAGACGAGGAACTGGAACTCGGTGCGGAACAGCCCGATCCCGTCCGCGCCGGTCACATCGAGCGCAGCGACGTCATCGCGCAAACCCGCGTTGACCATCACGGTGATACGATGGCCGTCCTTGGTCTCCGGCGGCACCGACTTCATCGCGGCGAAGGCGGCACGGCGCTTCTGCCGCAGCATAAGCTTCGCGTCGAACGCTTCGGCCATCACCGCCGAGGGCCGAGCGGTGACCGTGCCCTCCAACACGTCGAGCAGCAGCGGGTCGCCTTCCGCGATCAGCCGCCGCACGTCGCGCACCCGCCCCAGCACCGGCACCCCCATCGCGCGCGCGACGATGGTGACGTGCGCGGTAAGCGAGCCCTCCTCCAGCACCACCCCCTTTAGCCGCCGCCGGTCGTACTCGAGCAGCTCGGCAGGCCCTAGGTTGCGCGCGATCAGGATCGTGTCCTGGCGCAGACCCAGCTGCGCCGCCGTCCCCATCTGCCCCGAAACGATGCGGAGCAGCCGGTTGGCCAAGTCCTCCAGATCGTGCATCCGGTCGGCGAGCAGCGGGTCGCCGATCTGCCGCATCCGCTGGCGGGTCCGCTGCTGCACCCGCTCGATCGCCGCCTCAGCGGTCAGGCCGGAGTCGATTGCCTCGTTGATCCGCCGCGCCCAGCCCTCGTCATAGGCGAACATCTTGTAGGTCTCGAGCACCTCGCGATGCTCGCCGTCGACGCCGAACTCCGCTTCGCGCGTCATCCGGTCGATGCCGTCGCGCATCTTGGCGAAGGCGGCATAGACGCGCGCGCGCTCCGCCTCCGTGTCCTCGGCGACCGTGTGTTCGATGACGATGCGCGGCTGGTGGAACACCGCGTTGCCCGCGCCCATCCCCTCGACGAGTTTCAGCCCCGCGACGCGCACCGCCTGCGTCGATTGCGGGCGCGCGGCGTCGGTGCCCGGCCCATCGATCAGCCCGGCATTGGCGATCAGCTCGGACAACACCATCGCGACGGTCTGCAACGCCTCGATCTCGACATCGTCGTACCGGCGCGGGTCGGCGTGCTGGATGCAGAGCACGCCGACCGCGCGCTCGCGGCGGATGATGGGGACGCCCGCAAAGGAATGGAACCGTTCCTCGCCCGTCTCGGGGCGATAGGCGAAGTCGGGGTGGCTCGCTGCCTCGTCGAGGTTCAACGCCTCGCCCCGCTCCGCGATGGTGCCCACCAGCCCCTCACCGGGCGCGAGACGCGTGACGTGAACGGCGGCTTGGTCGAGCCCGCGCGTGGCGTAGAGTTCCAGCAACCCTTCGCGCAGCAGATAGACCGAGCACACCTCGCTCGACAGCGCCTCGCCGATGATGCCGACGACGGAGTTGAGCTTCGCCTGTGCGGAACTCCGCGCGGCCATCACGTCATGCAGCCGGACCAGGATTTCGCGAGCGGAAGCGGCGGCCGA
>CALMGC010000157.1 GCA_937863505.1 uncultured Sphingomonadales bacterium
CCGCCCGCGTCGAAGATCGCCTGCTCCACCCGCTCCAGCGCGTCCGGGTCGCGCGCGGTGAGGACGACGTGCGCTCCCTTCGCCGCCAGCGCGAGAGCGGTCGCGGCTCCGATGCCGCGGCTGGCACCGGTGACGAGCGCGACCTCGCCGTCGAACGGCTTCACGCCACCCGCTCCGCCAGCAGCGCGAACTGGTCCACCTCCGCGCTCTCGTCCTGGTCGGTCAGCGTGGTCGGATAGTCACCGGTGAAGCAGGCGTCGCAATGACCGGGGCGGAAATCCGGGCGACCGGACTCACCCAGCGCCTTGTACAGCCCGTCGATCGACACGAACGCGAGGCTGTTCGCATGGATGAAGTCGGTCATCCCGCCCACATCGAGCTTGGCGGCGAGCAGCTTGGCGCGCTCGGGCGTGTCGACGCCGTAGAAGCAGCTGTGCCGCGTCGGCGGCGAGGCGATGCGCATATGCACTTCCGCCGCGCCCGCCTCGTGCATCATCTGCACGATCTTGAGGCTGGTGGTGCCGCGCACGATCGAGTCGTCGATCAGGATCACGCGCTTGCCCTTGATCAGCGCGCGGTTGGCGTTGTGCTTGAGCTTGACGCCGAGGTGCCGGACTTTGTCGCCCGGCTGGATGAAGGTCCGCCCGACATAATGCGAGCGGATGATGCCGAGCTCGAACGGAATGCCCGATTGCTGCGCATAGCCGATCGCTGCGGGGACGCCCGAGTCGGGGACGGGGATGACGAGATCCGCTTCCACCGGCGACTCGATCGCCAGCTGCGCGCCTATCGCCTTGCGAACGTCGTACACCGAATGATCCCCGCTGATCGAGTCGGGGCGCGAGAAATACACCCATTCGAAGATGCACGGCCGCGCGGCCTGCGGTGCGAAGGGGCGGATCGACTTCACCTCCCCGCCGCGAATGATTACCAGCTCGCCCGGCTCGATCGAGCGTTCGAACTCCGCCCCGACCACGTCGAGCGCGACCGTCTCCGAGGCGATAATGACGGCATCGTCGAGCCGCCCCATCACCAGCGGGCGGATACCGAGCGGGTCGCGGCAGGCGATCATGCCTTCGGGCGTCATCACCACCAGGCTGTACGCGCCCTCGACCTGCTTCAGCGCGTCGATGAACCGGTCGAGCAAAGTGCGATAGCTGGAGGTCGCGACGAGGTGGATGATGACCTCGGTGTCCGAAGTCGATTGGAAGATCGCGCCGCGCCGGACCAGCTCGCGGCGGAGGCGCTGCGCGTTGGACAGGTTGCCGTTGTGCGCCACCGCGAACCCGCCGCTGGCGAGCTCGGCATAAAGCGGCTGGACGTTGCGAAGCGTGGTGTCGCCGGTGGTCGAGTACCGGACATGTCCGCACGCGGCTTGCCCCGGCAAAGCGCGGATCACGTCGTCGCGGTCGAAATTGCCCGCGACATGGCCCATCGCGCGGTGGGTGTGGAACTGACGCCCGTCCCAGCTGGTGATCCCCGCCGCTTCCTGCCCTCGATGCTGGAGCGCATGAAGCCCGAGCGCGACCAGCGCCGCCGCCGAGCCGTCGGAGCCGGACACGCCGAATACTCCGCATTCTTCGCGCAGATGATCGTCGTCGAAAGGATGGGTGGTGAGCATGGGAGCGCCTTATCGTCGCGCCGGGCATATAGGGTGGATGGTCGGCTTTGTCGCCCCATTGTCACATGGATTAGTGTGGATTCCCCGCTGGTTCGTTGCGCCGGCTGCGGTAGGGTGCCCCTATGACTGAGCGCGACACCGGCCTCACTCTCGACCCGGCCTTTGACGCCGCCGGCCTGCTCACCGCCGTGGTGACCGATAGGACGACCGGCGATCTGCTGATGGTCGCGCACATGAACGCGGAGGCGTTCGCGGCCACGCAGACGAGCGGCGAGGCGACCTTCTGGTCGCGTTCGCGGGGGCGGTTATGGCGCAAGGGAGAGACGTCGGGGAATGTGCTGCGCGTCGCCGAGATCAGGATCGATTGCGATCAGGATGCGGTGCAGCTGATCGTCGATGCCGCAGGCCCCGCCTGCCACACCGGAGCGCGGTCCTGCTTCTACCGGCGGATTGAGGGCGACACGCTCGTGGCGGTCGAATGAGGGTCGCACCGGTTGCCGCGTTGCTGCTCGCGGCCTGCCACGTCCAGCCCTCCGCGAACCCGCGCGGGAACACGCCCGGCGACCAGCTCGAAGCGGCGGCGGAAGCGGCGGGTGTAGTGGCGGACCCGGCGCGGGTCGACCCCGCCGGGCTGTACGCGCGCGACACCGACCGGCTGTGCCTCGTGCCGACCGGTGCGGGCGCGTACCGGGCGGGCGCGCTGATCAGCTATGACGGCGGGCAGGGGTGCGCGGCGAGCGGCACGGCGACGCGCAACAGCGACCGGCTCGACGTCGCGTTCGGCGAGTGCCGTTTTGCCGCGCGGTTCGAGGGCGACCGGGTGAGCTTTCCCGCCGAACTGCCGCCCGCGTGCGCCGACGCGTGCACCGGACGCGCGACCCTCGCCGCGCTGAACGTCGGGCGGCTGAGCGACTCGGCGTCCGAAGCCGCCGCGCTCCGCGATCCGCACGACCGCGCGCTATGTGACGCTCGTTGACGCTTACACGGGTGTAAGTTAGCGCGGTTCGGCTCTTGAAGGACCCACCATGCCGAGTTTCACGCCCCCCGCCCGCGATACCCGCTTCGTGCTGGAGCATGTCGTCGGCCTGCAACGCTTCGCCAACTCGCCCCGGTTCGAGGCGGCGACGCCCGACGTGGTCGACGCGGTGCTGGAGGAGGGCGGGCGCTTCGTCGCGGAGGTGCTGTTCCCCTTGAACCAGGTCGGCGACCGCGAGGGCTGCACCCGCCACGCCGACGGGTCCGTCACGACGCCGACCGGGTTCAAGGACGCCTATCGCCAATTCGTCGAGAGCGGCTGGGCGACGCTCGGCAACGCGCCCGAGTTCGGCGGACAAGGGATGCCGTACGTCGTCTCCACCGCGTTCCAGGAATATATGATCTCCGCGAACATGGCGTTCGCGATGTACCCCGGCCTGACCCACGGGGCGATCGCGGCGTTGATGGCCAAGGGGTCGGACGAGCAGAAAGCGATCTACCTGCCCAAGCTCGTCTCGGGCGAATGGGGCGGCACCATGAACCTGACCGAGCCGCAATGCGGCACCGACCTGGGCCTGATCCGCACCCGCGCCGAGCCGCAGGCGGATGGCTCTTACGCGATCACCGGCACCAAGATCTTCATATCGTCGGGCGAGCATGATCTGACGGAAAACATCATCCATCTCGTGCTCGCCAAGACGCCGGGCGCGCCGGACTCGTCCAAGGGCATCTCGCTGTTCGTCGTGCCCAAGTTCCTCGTGGAGGGGGACGGCAGCCTCGGCGCGCGCAACGCGGTGACGTGCGGGTCGATCGAGCACAAGATGGGCATCCACGCCAACTCGACCTGCCTGATGAACTACGACGCGGCCACAGGCTGGCTCGTGGGCGAGGAGATGAAGGGCCTCGCCGCCATGTTCATCATGATGAACGCGGCCCGGCTCGGCGTCGGCCTGCAGGGGCTCGGCGTGGCGGAGGTCGCGTACCAGAACGCGGCCGCCTACGCGCACGACCGGCGCCAGGGCCGCGCGCTGACCGGCCCCGCCGATCCCGCGGAGAAGGCGGACACGCTGTTCGTCCACCCCGACGTGCGCCGGATGCTGATGGAGGCGAAGGCGTATACGGAGGGGCTGCGCGCGCTGTGCCTGTGGGGCGCGTTGCAGGTCGACTTGGAGGAGAGCGCGCCCGACGACGACGAACGTCAACTTGCCGCCGACCTGATCGGGCTGCTGACCCCGGTCATCAAGGGATACGGCACTGACCTTGGCTATCTCGTCGCGACGCAAGCGCAGCAGGTCTATGGCGGGCACGGCTATGTCGCCGAATGGGGCATGGAGCAGTACGTCCGCGATGCACGGATCGCGATGATCTACGAAGGCACCAACGGGGTGCAGGCGATGGACCTGGTTGGCCGCAAGCTGGCGCAGAATGGCGGGCGCGCGGTGCAGGCGCTGTTCCGGATCATCGGCGAAGAGGTCGCGGCCGCGAAGGACGATCCGGCGGCGGGCGACATCGCGACGCGGTTGGGCAAGGCGCTGGGCGACCTTCAGGCGGCGACGATGTGGTTCATGGCCAACGGCATGAGGAACCCGGACAATGTCGGTGCGGGCGCGTACAGCTATATGGAGCTGATGGGTGCGGTCGCGCTTGGCCTCATGTGGCTGCGCATGGCGCGCGCGGCTTCCGCGCTCAAGGCGGCCGAAGAGGGCGATGCGGCGTTTCTCGACGCCAAGCTCGTCACCGCGCGCTTCTTCGCCGAACGCGTGTTGCCGCAGACGGGCGCGCTTCGCCGCAAGATCGAGGGCGGCGCGGAGGCGGTGATGGCGCTGCCGCCGGAGATGTTCCTGGCTGCGTGAGGCTGCTCGCCGGTCAGGGGGCGGGGGCCGTGACCGGCTTCGCATCCCCCTTGCGGCGTGTGCCGGTCAGCTCCGACGGCGTGCCCGCAGCGGCGGGGCTGGGGGTCGCGGCGGGCTGAAAAGCTTGGGTCTTCATGCACTGCGCGGGGTCGGGGCGCTTCACCTGCTGGCAGTTCCACAGCGTCCGCTGATAGCCGAAATTGCGGTCGCGCAGGAAGCTGAAGGTCATCGTCGCCAAGTCGGAGGCCAGCACCGGCAGCGCGGTCGGCACCTTTCTCGCGTCGGTCCAGCCGCCGAACTTGCAGATCGCGCGCTCCCCGCACGCCTTGGCGGCGAGCGCCGGGTAAAGGTCCGGTGCCATCCCCGCCGGGATCGTCACCAGAAAGCTGTTCGCGTCGCCCGCCACCGGCTTCGGCTCGAACGTCGCGGGCGCCGCCGCGGCCGCGGCCGCCGTCGCGCTCGCGGAGGAAATGAAACCGCTGGCCGCGACCTCTCCCGCGGGCAATAGCGCGGGCACCGCGGGATCGACGACGCGATGCGCTTCCGACAATGGGGCAAGCGCCGCCATCACCGGCTCGCCGGGCGTCGCGCGCCGGTCGAAGGCGGGCGGCGTGCCCCACCACCCGCTCCAACGGTAGAATAACTGGGTGTGGACGGCGACGATCTTGTCGAGGCTCGCCTGCCAGTAGGGGACGACGTAATCCGTATGGTAGTGCGTGGCATACCCGACCGGCCGGTACACCGCGCCTTTTAACGCCGCCGCCGCGAGGACGCGAGCTTCAGCCCACAAGGCGTCGCTCGGCTTGCGGCGCGCGAGCGAGCCGTCGCAGGTAAAGGTGAACTGGCAGCCGGTCTTTCGCTCCGATCCCTGGAACACGACACCGCACACCGTCTTGGGAAAGGCGGGATGGCGGACCCGGTTGAGCACCACCTGCGCCACCGCGCGCTCGCCGGGCGGATCGTCGCCCGCTTCGTAGAAGACCGCGGCGGCGAGGCAATCGGTCGCGCGCGCGACATCGCCTGCGTCCTCGCCCAGCCGGAACGGCCGCGCCGCCGGGTTGGGCGCGATGGAGAAAGGCACGTCCGCGTTGAACGCGCGCGCGTCCTCCGGGGTCAGGTCCTCCAGTGCGGTCGGCTCGACCGGCGGCAGCTCGGCCGGGGGCACGACGCGGCGGGGCGGAAGCCGCACGGCAAGTTGGCGATGCGGCACTACGTGCGGTGCGTAGCGGACGACCAGCGCGGGCACGACCAGCGCCAGCGCCGCGATCCCGAGGAGGATCGCGTGCAGGATACGGTTGGGCAAGGCGCGTCAGCTTTCGGGCAGGAAGTCGGGAACGGACAGATACCGCTCGCCGGTGTCGTAGTTGAACCCGAGTACGCGAACGTCGTCGGGCAGGTCGGGCAATTTCTGCAAGATCGCCGCCAGCGTCGCGCCCGAGCTGATGCCGACCAGCATCCCTTCCTCACGCGCCGCGCGGCGGGCCATGTCCTTGGCGACCGTGGCATCGACCTCGATCACGCCGTCAATCGCGTCCATGTGCAGGTTGCCGGGGATGAAGCCCGCGCCGATGCCCTGGATCGGGTGCGGCCCCGGCTGCCCGCCCGCGATGACGGGCGAGGCCGCGGGCTCGACCGCATAGGCCTTGAGGTTGGGCCATTCTTTCCTGAGCGTCTGCGCGACGCCGGTGATATGCCCGCCGGTGCCGACGCCGGTGATCAGCACGTCGATCGGCGTGTCGCGGAAGTCCTCCAGTATCTCCTGCGCGGTGGTGCGGGAGTGGATCTCGATATTGGCCGGGTTCTCAAATTGCTGGCAAAGCCACGCGCCGGGCGTCGTGCCGACGATCTCCATCGCCCGCTCGATCGCGCCGCGCATCCCCTTCTCACGCGGGGTGAGGTCGAACGTCGCGCCATAGGCCAGCATCAGCCGCCGCCGTTCAAGCGACATCGATTCGGGCATGACGAGGACGATCTTGTAGCCCTTGACGGCCGCGACCATTGCGAGGCCGATACCGGTATTGCCGCTTGTCGGCTCGACGATCGTCCCGCCGGGCTTGAGCGAGCCGTCACGCTCCGCAGCCTCTACCATCGCCACCGCGATCCGGTCCTTGATCGAGCCGCCGGGGTTCGAGCGTTCGGACTTGATCCACACCTCACTGTCGGGAAACAACCGAGCCACGCGGATGTGCGGGGTGCGGCCGATCGTGTCGAGGATCGTGTCGGATTTCATGGCTGGGTCACTCCGTGCGGGATTTCCGCGTCGATTGTCTGAGGGGGATCAAAGCTCGTCGCCGCGAGCAGTTCCGGGAACAGCCGCGACCAGAGCAAGGTCACCGCAATCGCCGCGACCCCGCCGAACACCACCGCGCCGACAGGCCCGAGCAGGGAGGCCATCAGCCCCGTCTCCGCCTCGCCGAGCTCGTTGGAAGCGGAAATGGTCAGCTGCGACACCGCGCTCACCCGTCCGCGCATCGCGTCGGGGGTATGGAGCTGGATCAGCGATATACGAATATAGACCGACACCATGTCGCTCGCGCCCGCGACGACCAGCGCCGCAAGGCTGAGCGGAAACGAGGTCGACACGCCGAACACGATGATTGCGCCCGCGAAAACGAACACGCTCCACAGCATCTTGCGCCCAACGTCGCGCTTCATCGGCCATATCGAAAACCAGACGGAGCCCGCCGCCGCGCCTACGCCCATGCCCGCCGCGAGAAAGCCGAACCCGGTCGCGCCGACATGCAGCACGTCGCGCGCATAGATCGGCAACAGCGCGGTCGCGCCCGCCAGCAACACCACGAACAGATCGAGCGTGATCGTCGCCAGCACCAGCCGGTTGCGCCGCACATAGGCGAAGCCGTCCGCGATGCGCTGGAGCGGCTGACGGTCCGTCTGCGCGGGCGGCTGCGGCACCGGGCCGATCAGGAACATGACGCCGAGCGCGAGGGCGAGCAGCGCGGTGATGGCGGCATAGGCGACCTGCGGGTGGATCGCGAAAAGCACGCCTCCGAGGCTCGGCCCGGCAATCGCTCCGACCTGCCACGCGACCGAGCTGACCGCGATGGCGGTGGGCAACACCTCACGCGGGACCAGATTGGGCGCGAGCGCGGAGTATGCCGGCCCCGAAAACGCGCGCGCGACGCCGACCAGCACCGCCGCCCCGAACAGGAACGGCAGCGTCAGCGCGTCCGTCATCGTCAACACGCCGAGCACCGCCGCGTTGGCGACGAGCAGAGCGGTCGTCCCCCGCACGATCCAGCGCCGGTCGAGCGTGTCCGCCACCAGCCCGACCACGGGGGTGAGCAGGAACAGCGGCACGAATTGCACCAGCCCGATCAACCCTAGCAGAAACGCCGATGCTTTGACGTCGTGCGTCTCGCGCGCGAGGCCGTACACCTGCCAGCCGATGATGATCCCCTGCGCGCTGGTCGCGATCGTTCCCGCCAGCCGCGAAGCCCAATAGGCGCGAAAGGCGGGGATGCGGAACGGGTGGGGAGCGGCGTCGGCCATCGGCGGCGAGCGCTTTAGGCGGCAACACCGATCAAGGGAACCCGCGCTCGCGATTGCGCGCGTTCGCGCAAGCTGGCTATAGAAGGCTGCATCACTCCTCGAACGAGGGTTCTCTCGTGGCCAAGGCTTCCACCATCTCCGTCCCCCCCACGCCCAATCGCGAGCGCCCGCCCGAGCCTGTGCCCTACGCGGCGACGCGCGAAGAGCTGCTGCGCTTCTACCACGACATGCTGCTGATCCGCCGGTTCGAGGAGAAAGCGGGGCAACTCTATGGACTCGGGCTGATCGGCGGCTTTTGCCATCTGTATATCGGTCAGGAAGCGGTCGCGGTCGGCTTGCAGTCGGCGTTGAGCGACAAGGACAGCGTCATCACCGGATATCGCGATCACGGGCACATGCTGCTGTGCGGCATCCCGCCCAAGGACGTAATGGCCGAGCTGACCGGGCGCGCGGCGGGGATCAGCAAGGGCAAGGGCGGCTCGATGCACATGTTCAGCGTCGAGCATAAATTCTACGGCGGCCACGGCATCGTCGGCGCGCAGGTGTCGCTCGGCTCGGGCCTCGGCTTCGCGCACAAATATCGCGGCGACGGCGGCGTGTGCCTCGCTTATTTCGGTGACGGCGCGGCCAACCAGGGGCAGGTATATGAGAGCTTCAACATGGCCGAGCTGTGGAAGCTGCCGGTTATCTACGTCATCGAGAACAACCAATACGCGATGGGCACCAGCGTCAACCGCTCCTCGGCGGAGGACCAGCTCTACCGGCGCGGCGAGAGCTTCCGCATCCCGGGCATTCAGGTGGACGGAATGGACGTGCTCGCGGCGCGCGGCGCGGCGGAAACCGCGCTGGAATGGGCGCGCAGCGGCAAGGGTCCGGTGATCCTCGAGATGAAGACCTATCGCTATCGCGGACACTCGATGAGCGACCCCGCCAAATATCGCAGCCGCGAGGAAGTGCAGGCGGTGCGCGACAAGTCGGACCCGATCGAGCACGTCAAGAAACTGCTGGCCGAGGCAGGCGTCAAGGAGGACGAGCTCAAGGGGATCGAGCAGACGATCCGCCGCGAGGTGAACGAAGCCGCCGACTTCGCCGAGCAGACGCCCGAGCCCGACCCCAAGGAACTCTATACCGACGTGCTGGTGGAAGCGTACTGATGCCGATCGAGATCAAGATGCCCGCGCTCTCCCCGACGATGGAGGAGGGCACGCTCGCCAAATGGCTGGTCAAGGAAGGCGACAGCGTCAAGTCGGGCGACATCCTCGCCGAGATCGAGACGGACAAGGCGACGATGGAGTTCGAGGCGGTCGACGAGGGCACGATCGCCTCGATCGCGGTCGCGGAGGGCACTGACAATGTGAAGGTCGGCACCGTCATCGCGCTCATCAGCGGCGAGGGCGAGGCGGAGATGGTCGATGCGCGCGGGCCGGAGGCGGCGGCGTCGATCCCGGCGCACGGCGGCTCCAAACCCGCGACGGGGCAGGGCGGGGTGCAGACCCCGTCGGACCAAGGCACCGAAATCCAGGCCGAAGCCTCGCTGCAGCAGAAGACCGGCACCAAACAGCTGGTCGAAGCGGTGGAGGCGACCGCGGCGATCGAGCCCGAGATCCCCGCCGGGACCGAGACGGTCAAGCTTACCGTCCGCGAGGCGCTGCGCGATGCGATGGCGGAGGAGATGCGCCGCGACGACCGCGTGTTCGTGATCGGCGAGGAGGTCGCGCAATATCAGGGCGCGTACAAGGTGA
>CALMGC010000158.1 GCA_937863505.1 uncultured Sphingomonadales bacterium
CTCGCCGGGCGCGCGGACGCGAGCCCCTACGACATCGGTCGCTATGGCGAGCTGCTCCTCGCGGCGGGCCAGGCGGATGCGGCGGCGGTGCAGTTCCGGCGCGTCGTCGACCAGTCGCCCGGCGCGTACGATGTCTGGCTCCAGTACGGCGGCGCGCTCGACCAGGCGGGTCGCTGGCCCGAGGCGCGCACGGCGCTGGAGCGCGCGGTGGCGCTGGGGCCCGACCAGCCGCTCGCGCTCAACTATCTCGGCTATGCGCGGATCGAGCATCGCGAGGCGGTGCCCCCGTCCGAGGCGATGCTGGAGCACGCCGCGCGGCTCAAGCCCGACGACGCGTCGATCACCGACTCGCTCGCCTGGGCGTATTTCCAGCGCGGGCAGGTGGCGCGCGCGTTGCCGATGCTGGAACAGGCGGCGGAGGGCGAGCCGACCAACGAGACGATCGCCGAGCATCTGGGCGACGCCTACTGGGCGGCGGGTCGCCGGTTCGAGGCGCGCTATGCGTGGCGCGCGGCGGCGTTGGTTGCGGACGTGGGCGACGCGGGGCGGCTCGCGGACAAGATCGCGCGTGGGCCGGAAAGGGAAGTGCATTGATGCTGGACGACGAGGTAATTGTAGAGCGCGCGCCCGCCAAGCTCAATCTCGCGCTCCACGTCCGGCGGCGGCGCGCGGACGGCTATCACGAGCTGGAGACGCTGTTCGCCTTTGCGGAGGATGGCGACAGCGTCACGGTAGCGCGCGCGGAGGCGGACAGTTTCGCGATCACCGGCCCGTTCGCCGGTGCGCTGGCGGGTGATGGCGAGAACCTCGTCACCCGCGCCGCGCGCGCCTTTGCCGAGACGTTCGGCGTTGACGAACGCCACGCGATCACGCTCAACAAGCATCTGCCCGTCGCGTCGGGGATCGGCGGCGGGTCGGCGGACGCAGCGGCGACGCTGCGCGCGCTTGCGCGGTTGCACAGTGTACGCCCGGACGCGCGAGCGCTGATGCGTGTTGCTGGAAGTCTTGGTGCGGACGTACCTGCCTGCCTGGTCGGCCGCACCGCTTTTGGTACCGGGCGTGGCGACAAGCTCGTGCTGGTGGAGCCGCTTGGCAATTATCAAGCGCTGCTCGTCAACCCAGGAGTGGCCGTATCGACGGCGGCGGTGTTCGCGGCATGGGACGGCGTTGATCGGGGGCCGATCAAGAGAGAGCAGGCGCAGGAGGTGGTGCTCGACACCGCTCGCGCGGGGCGCAACGACCTGCAAGCCCCCGCGCTCTCCCTCGCGCCCGTGATCGGGCAGGTGCTCGCCCGATTGGAAGCGATGCCCGGCGGGACGCTGGTCCGCATGTCCGGTTCCGGTGCGACCTGCTTCGCGCTGTTCGAGACCGCCGCCGCCCGCGCCTCGGCTGCTGCCGCGCTGGCCGAGGAGTATCCGAACTGGTGGCAGCTCGAAACGGCGCTCGCATGATCCGCGTCGATCGGACCGGCGCGGTCGCGGCCGTGCTGCTCGACAGACCGGAGGCGCGCAACGCCATCTCGATGGAGGGGTGGCGAGCGCTTGCCCGCTGCTTCGCCGACCTCGCGGCCAGCGACGCGAGCGTCGTCGTCCTCCGTTCCGCCGTCCCCGGCGTGTTCTCCGCCGGCGCGGACCTCGCCGAACTCGCCCGCCTCGCCGACCGTCCGGACGAGCGAGCGCCGTTCCGTGAGACGATGCGCGCCGCGATCGACGCGTTCGCGGCGTTACCGATACCGACAGTCGCCGCCGTCGATGGCGGCTGCTTCGGCGCGGGCGTGGCGCTAGCGCTCGCCGCCGACCTCATCGTCGCGGGGCAGGAAGCGCGGTTCGCCGTGCCTCCGGCGAAGCTCGGCATCGGCTATCCGGCGGCGGATGTCGCGCGGCTGGCGGCGCGGGTGGGGCGGGGGCAGGCCGCGCGACTGCTGTTCACCGCCGCGCCGATCGACGCGGGTCAAGCGTTGCGGATCGGGCTCGCCGACCAGATCGCCGACGCGGACGAGATCGCCACCACGATCGCCACCAACGACGCGGACGCGCTTCGGCTGCTCAAGCGAGTGCTCGCCGACCCGGGCCACCCGGCGCATGCAGCCGCCTTCGACGCCAGCTTCGGAAGCCCCGCGTTCCGGGTCGGCACAAGTCGTTACAGATGAAACCGGACGGCCCGCTCGACTGCTTGCATAGGTCAAGTTCTTCCCGTTCCCCTCTTGTTCTCTGGAACGAAACGCGTACATGGTGTCCGTAACGCGTTGAACGGTTCGCGCGCTTGCTCTAGCAGGAGGATCTCTGATGGCCGCTAATCTGAAAGTGATCGACTCGGGCATGGCTACCGCGACCACGGACCGTCAAAAGGCGCTCGACGCCGCGCTCGCGCAGATCGACCGCGCGTTCGGCAAAGGCTCGGCGATGAAGCTGGGCGCCAAGGAGACGATGCAGGTGGAGGTGATCTCCACCGGCTCGCTCGGGCTCGACATCGCGCTGGGCGTCGGCGGCCTGCCGCGCGGGCGCGTGATCGAGGTGTACGGCCCCGAATCGTCGGGCAAGACCACGCTCGCGCTCCACGTCATCGCCGAAGCGCAGAAGACCGGCGGCACCGCCGCGTTCGTCGACGCGGAGCACGCGCTCGACCCGGTCTATGCCAAGAAGCTTGGCGTCAACATCGACGAGCTGATCGTGTCGCAGCCCGACACGGGCGAGCAGGCGCTGGAGATTGTCGACACGCTGGTCCGCTCCAACGCGATCGACGTGCTGGTGGTCGATTCGGTCGCCGCGCTCGTCCCGCGCGCGGAGATCGAGGGCGAGATGGGCGACAGCCATGTCGGCCTGCAGGCGCGGCTGATGTCGCAGTCGCTCCGCAAGCTGACCGGCTCGATCAGCCGCTCGCGTTGCATGGTGATCTTCATCAACCAGCTGCGGATGAAGATCGGCGTCATGTACGGCAACCCGGAGACGACGACGGGCGGCAACGCGCTGAAATTCTACGCCTCCGTCCGCCTCGACATCCGCCGTACCGGCCAGATCAAGGACCGCGAGGAGATCGTCGGCAACGCGACCCGCGTGAAGGTGGTCAAGAACAAGGTCGCGCCGCCGTTCAAGCAGGTCGAGTTCGATATCATGTACGGCGAGGGCGTGTCCAAGATCGGCGAGATCCTAGACCTTGGCGTCAAGGCGGGGCTGGTCGAGAAGTCGGGTTCATGGTTCAGCTATGACAGTGTCCGCATCGGCCAGGGGCGTGAGAACGCCAAGGCGTTCCTGCGCGACAACCCTGACATGGCCGCCCGCCTCGAAAAAGCGATTCGCGCGCGCACCGATAAGGTCGCGGAGGAACTGATGGTCGGCCCCAGCGCCGAGGACGACGTCTGACCGCCGCCATCGCGGCCTGGTGGGAGGGCTCGTCGGCGACGGCGGGCCCTTCTCATGTGAGCATATGATCAGTCCGCATAGCTCCGCTCCAGCGAGTCGAGAATCCGCGCCGCCGCCATGAACACCGCGACCGGCGATGCCGCGAACAACAGCTCGCCGCCGACACCGGGATAGAGTTGCAGGTAGTGTACGCCGCGCTCGACCGCGCCGGTGGCGAGGCCATAGATGACCAGAAACGCCTCGAACTTGGTCTTGATGACGAATAGGCGGCACAAGCGGGTCAGCATGGCTAATGAACTGCAAGCATCGGGCCACCCGCGCAATTCTGCCATTTTCGCATAAACGGACGTGGTTAGCTGTCAGTTAAGCCGACACCGGCAGGTACGGCGCGAAGGCGGCGAGCACGTCTTCGTACAGCTTGCGCTTGAACGGCACCGCCACCTCCGGCAGCTCCGCCGCATCCGCCCAGCGCCAGGCGCGGAACTCGGGATGCGCGGTCTGAAGGTCCACCTGATCGTCGCGGCCCAGAAAGCGGAACAGGAACCAGCGTTGCCGCTGCCCGCGGTAGCGCCCGCGCCACACCTTGCCGATCAACTCGGGCGGGAGGTCGTAGACCAGCTCGTCCGGCGCGGCGGCGACCAGCTCGACCAGCTCGGGTGCGATGCCGGTTTCCTCCTCCAGTTCGCGCCGCGCGGCGGTCTCGGCGTCTTCGCCGGGGTCGATTCCGCCCTGCGGCATCTGCCAGGCCTCGAGCGACGTGTCGATCCGCTGGCCGACGAACACCCGGCCCTCGCGGTCGATCAGCATCACGCCCGCGCAGGGGCGATAGGGAAGGTCGCTCATCCTGCCGCCGCCTGCGCCATGACCCGCGCGCCCTCCGCTTCGGTGATCGCGGCGCGCACCGCCGCGAGATAGGCCGCGAGGTCGCCGACGCTTGACGGCACCGCTTTGCGAAGCGACGCGAAGCCGTGGATGTTGCCCGCCGCTTCCCGGAACACGACCGGCACGCCCGCTTCGGCAAGCGCGGCGGCGTAGTCGCGGCCCTGGTCACGGATCGGGTCGAGGCTGGCGGTGATCACCACCGCGGGCGGCATCCCGCTCAGATCGCTCACCAGCGGCGTCGCGCGCTGGTGCCCGAGATCGGCGTCATAGGCGTCGGCGAACCACTCCATCGACGCGCGGCTGAGCAGATACCCTTCGGCGAACTGGCGGTAGGAGGGCAGGTCGGCGCCGAGCGCCACCACCGGGTAGATCGGTGCATGGACGATCACCGGCACGGCGGCGGGCCGGTCGCGCAGGTCCATCGCCGCGACAATCGCGAGGTTGCCGCCCGCGCTGTCGCCGCACAGCACGAGGCTGGTGGCGCGCCGGTCGAGCTCCGCCGGGCTCTCCGCCACCCAACGCGCCGTCGCCTCGCAATCATCGGGCGCGGCGGGCCAGCGATGCTCGGGCGCGAGCCGGTAATCGGCGGACACGACGGGGAGGTCGAGCACCCGCGCTATCTCCGCGCACAAGCTCGCATGGGTGTCCAGATCGCCGATCACGAACCCGCCACCGTGGAAGAACACCATCGCCGGCCCGGGTTCGCGCCGTTCGCGCGCGTCGAACAAACGCGCGGGGATCGCGCCCGCCAGACCGGGGATCGCCAGGTCGCGCACGATCGCCAGCTCGCCCAGCGGCAGGTCGGCCACGTCCATCGTCGACCGCATCCCCGCGCGGGCGGCGGCGGGCTCCATCTCATGCGTACGCGGCCCAGGCAAGGCGTTGAGATAAGCGAGGAACTGCTGCACGTCCGGGCGGACGAACGGGGCCGAAGGGGCGGGGTCGGTCATGCTACCTCGGCTGGCGAAGCGGGGCGGAGGCGCTTACCTAGGCGAAGGTGATCCACGTCGTCCACCATCGTGATTATGTGACAGCGGCTCCGGCGCGTTCGACGTACAAGTGGGGCAAGAACGGCGCGATCCGCGACCTGCTCCTGGCAGACGGCGAGCGCGTCGCGTGGCACACGCCCGACGCGATGCCGCGCCGCTGGCTGGAGGTGGTGCATGACCCGGACTATGTCGCGGAGGTGCTGGAAGCTCGGGTGCCGCGCGACAAAGAGCGGCGGATCGGCTTCCCGGTCACGCCGGGAGTGGCGCGCCGCGCCGCCGCCGTCCCGGGCGGGACCTACCTCGCCGCGCTGCTCGCGCTCCGCCATGGTTATGCGGCCAACACCGCGGGCGGGAGCCACCATGCGCTGAGCGAGACGGGCGCGGGCTATTGCGTGTTCAACGATCTCGCGCTCGCGGCGGTGCGGCTAATCGAGGAAGGCACGGTCGCGCGGGTGCTGATCGTCGATGTCGACGTGCATCAGGGCGACGGCACCGCCGCGCTCACCGCCGGGCGGCCCGGCATCGCCACCTACTCGATCCATGCCGCCAAGAACTTCCCCGTCCGCAAGGCGCGCTCGACGCTCGACGTCGCGTTGCCCGACGGAGTGGAGGATGACGAGTATCTCGCCACGCTCGAGGCGACGCTCGCGCCGATGCTCGATGAGCAGCGGCCGGAGTTGATCCTATACCAGGCCGGAGTGGACCCGTTCGCGGGCGACCGGCTCGGGCGGCTTGCGCTGGGCGAGGAGGGGCTGATCCGCCGTGAGCGCCTCGTCGCGCGGCTGGCGATCGAGCGCGGCATCCCGCTCGCGAGCGCGGTCGGCGGCGGCTATGGCGACGACGTGCTCGCCATCGCGCGGCGGCATGTCACCGCTATCCTGACGCTCGGCGAGGCGTTCGGCGGTGAAGCCGAGCTTGCCGATGCCGCCGCGCATTCTACCTTGGCCACATCGCTCCCGCACGCCTAGAGCGAACCTCGACACCGAACACCCGCAAGGACCCGACCATGGCGACCGCCGCCCATCTCGTGACGCCCGAAGAAGCGTCCGCTCATCCGAAGCTGGAATCGGTCGTGGTCCGTTTCGCGGGTGACTCCGGCGATGGGATGCAGCTGACCGGCGGGCAGTTCACGCTGTCTACCGCGCTGGCGGGCAACGATCTTGCCACCTTTCCCGACTTCCCCGCCGAGATCCGCGCGCCGCAGGGGACGCTGTTCGGCGTGTCCGCGTTCCAGATCAACTTCGGCTCGACCGACATCGAGACCGCGGGCGACCAGCCCGACGTGCTGATCGCGATGAATCCCGCGGGGCTCAAGGTTAACGTGGAGCAACTCCGCCCCGGCGGCCTCATCATCGCCGACGAGGGCGAGTTCACGCGGCGCAACCTCGACAAGGCGAAGTACGACGCGAGCCCGCTCGACGATGGCAGCCTCGCGCGCTGGCAGCTGCTGCGGCTTAACATCAGCCAGGCGACGCTCGACGCGGTGAAGCCGTTCGGGCTCGGCAACAAGGAAGCGCTGCGCTGCAAGAACATGTGGACGC
>CALMGC010000159.1 GCA_937863505.1 uncultured Sphingomonadales bacterium
TTGCTCGTGCCGGGCCGAAAGGCGGTGGTCCAGCGAAAGCCGACCGCCACCCCGGGTGCAGATATAGGCGGCCAGCGCCGCCATCAGCGGCGGAAATCCCATAACGCCCTGCGCCCAATCCCACTTTGGAATGAACGCCGAACGCGGCGATGAGCAGGTCGACGATGATCGCCGCCGCCGCAAGGCGCGTCGCCAGTCCCACGCCAAGCAGAGCCGCGCCGGCGGTCTTGATGACCGTCACGAGCATCGCCAGAACGCCCGCCAGCGGCAGATGCATCTTGCCGCAGATGATTTGGACGAGCGCGGCATAGAAGTCAGGCGCGCCGCTATGGGGCAAGTGGAGCAGCTTGGGATAGCCGTGCGTCAGGAGCGTGAGCGCGAACCAGACGCGCAGGCCTAGATAGGCCATCGGCTCAACTCGGTCATAGCCGAGATCTGTGGTTTCGAGCAGCGCTCGCGCGCGGCTCCGATCTGCCCTTCGCGGGCGCCCGCCAAGCCCGCCCATCACCGCCGTACCGGCGTGAGGCCGAGCGGAAGCGCGTACACCATCACCGGCGGCCGCACCGTGTCATGGCCGCCGTTCAGCCCGGCGGTGCGGTTGAGCTGCGAAGCGGCCATCAGCAGCTCGCCCTGGTCGCTGATCCACATCGCGTCGGGCCAGGCGAGGCACCGGTCGGCGATCAGCGTCGCGATCTTGCCATCGGGGCTGACCGTCAGGATGCGCGAGCGGTCGGTATCGCTGAAATACATGGTCCCGCGCGCGTCGATGGCGATGCCGCCGGTGGTCGGCGTCGCGGCGAAGCGCTGGACATGGCGGCCCAACTCGCTCGCCTGGGCCGGATCGTCGAGCAAGCGAGCTTCGACGCGTGACAGGCCGCCGTCGCAGGGCTGGAAGTAGAGCCACTCCCCGTCCGGGGACACCTCGAGCTGATCGGCCTGCACGAACACGGGGTGCCCCTGTGCGTCGCGCAGCACGCGACCTTCGGCGCGTATCGGCCGGCGCGCGGTCGTGCTCGGATCGCCGTCAAGCACCCGCCGGGCGTACCCCGTCGCGAGGTCCAGCACGATCAGCCCGGGCTGGCGCGAGTCGGTGAGGTTAGCGCGGTCGCCGTTGAACCGCACGTCATCCATGAAGCTGCGCGGCGTGACCGCCTCCGCCAGGTCGTAGATGCGGCTGACCTTGTCGGTCAAAAGGTCGATGCGGATCAGTCGCGCCGCGCCGGGTACGGAGGGCTTGCCGATCCCCGGGCTGCCGCTGTCCACCACCCAGAGCGCCCCGTCCGGGCCGACGCGAATGGCGTTTACGTTGGTGAAGTGCCCGTCGGGGGTTCCAGCCGCGTTCCATACGCCATCAGGGTATGGGACGGGCTTGCCGTCGCGCACCTTGATCAGGCGCGGCTCGCCGGGGCGGCGCGGCTGCACCGGCAGGAACAACCGTCCCGCGTTGCTCTGCGTCACGCCGTTCACGACGAGGTCGGACGAGAAGATCGGGTGCAGGCCGCTCCGTGAGGGCGAGGGAGATGGATCGCGTTGGCGACCGCCGCCGCGACGCCGGTGATGCCAATCTCGCCCAGGCCGCGGGCTCCCATCGGCGCGTGCGGGTCGGGAATGTTCGTCCAGATCACGTCGATCGCCGGCACGTCCATGTGGACGGGAACGTGGTACTCGGCGAGGCTCGGGTTCATGATGCGCCCGTTGCGATCGTCGAGCTCGGTTTGCTCCATCAGCGCCTGACCCAGGCCCATGATGATGCCGCCCCTGAGCTGGCTCGCGGCGGTCTTCGCGTTCAGGATCGTGCCGCAATCGTACGAGCCCAGGATGCGGCGCACGCGCGGCTCGCCGGTGACCGCGCTGATGCGCACTTCGCAGAACACCGCGCCGTAGGAGTGCATCGACCAGTGCATCGTCTCCAGCGGCGGCGGTGCCGAGGCTTGTACCGAGACCTCGTTGCGATGAGCGCGGGCAAGAATAGAGCCGTAGCTCTCACGGCGGTCGGGCTCGTCCAGCTTAGCCAGACCGCCGTCCAGCCCGCCCACCTCGTCGGGCTTGAGCCCGGCGAGCGGAGAGTCGTTGCCCGCCAGCTTGAGCAACTCGGTCACCAGCGCCCGATGGGCCGCGATCACGGACGCGCCGATCGAGGCGGTCTGCTGCGACCCGCCCGCGACCACGACACCGGGGAGCGAGGAGTCGCCATAGCGGAACGTCACCTGGTCGAGCCTCAGGCCCAGCCGCTCGGCGCAGACCTGCGTCTGCACGGTGGCGGTCCCCATGCCCATCTCGTGGGCGGCGACCTCGACCGTGGCGTGGCCGTCCTGAGAAAGCGTGATCCGCGCCGCGCCGCCGCCCATCCGCTGATAGGGATAGGTCGCGGCCGCGCAGCCGAGGCCGACCAGCCACTCGCCCTCGCGCGTCAGCCCCGCGCCCGGCTTCCGGCGGCTCCAGCCGAACCGCTCCGCGCCCGCGCGCCAGGCCTCGCGCGACCGGCGGGAGGAGAAAGGCAGGCCCGATAGCGGGTCCTTGTCCGGCTCGTTGAGCAACCGCAGCTCGACCGGGTCGATGCCGAGCCGCTCCGCCAACTCGTCCACCGCGCATTCCAGCGCGAAGCCGCCGACCGACTCGCCCGGCGCGCGCATGAAGGTGTTCGCGACCGTGTCCATGTCGGCCGCGCGCACGCCCAGGTGGATGGCGTCCGCGCGATAGGTGACCTTGGCGGGGTTG
>CALMGC010000160.1 GCA_937863505.1 uncultured Sphingomonadales bacterium
GGGCGAGCGTGTCCGCCTCCTGCCGGTAGAGCTGCGTCATCCGGTCGTTGGCGGGGGCGGGCTGGGTGCGGACGCGGCCTTCGAGCGCGCCGATGTCGCGCGCCAGCCGCTCCAGCGCCTGCGCCGCCGCGATCGCCTCGGCGGGCGGAAAGGGCTGCGCGCGGGTCGGCGGGGGCAGGTGTTCGCGCCGGTATGCGCTTTCCGCCGCGTCTACCGCCGCGCGCGCCTGCCCCAGCAGCCCGGCGGCGGTGGTCCGCACCAGCTGGTCGTCGGCGCGCAGCTGGTTCTCCAGCCGGTAGAAGTTATAGCCATAGCCGTTGAACAGATTGACCGCGACTTCACCCGCGCGAGCGAGGTCGTAGAACGTCATGGCCGCACGCCCACCTCCTCGCCGAGCGGGAACACGCCGGTGGGGCTGCCGCCGATGAAGAACGGCACGCCCGCCGCGGCGTTGGGCGCGGACACCAGCCCCTTGTCCGCCATCCTGAGCGCCAGATAATAGCGCACCGCCTCGATCGGCGAGAGCCCGATCGCCTGCAGCGAGATCAGCTCGCGCATCCGCTCGTCGCGCGGCATGATCAGCACCTTGAGGTCGTTGAGCATGATCCCGTAGACGCGCAGGAAGTCGGTGAGGTGCGCCTTCACGCCTTCGCGGATGTCCTGGATCCGCTCGTTGATATGCTCCATCTTGGTGACCTGGACGACCTGGTTGATCGCCTGCTCGATCGCGGGGCCGGCGTAATCGGCGACCTCCTGCGTGTCGATCACCGCGCCGCTGAACGGCATATGGGTGATGAGGTCGAGCGCGCCCTCGCGGCTGTCGATATGGATGTAGTAATCCACGACATAGGCCATCTCCGCCATTTCGGCGCTGGTCGCGATGCCCTGATTGCGGACCAGCAGCTTGGAGCGGTTGATGTAGATGACCTCATACACCCAAGGGCTCGCGCCGCCGAAGAAGCCCTGCGCGATCGAGCCGAGGATCGGCTTGTCGGGCGTCTCCAGCGCGTATTGCCCGGTCTCGTACACGTTGAGCACCGCGCCGCGCGACTTCAGGATGCCGAAATGGTTGCTCTCCACCGTCAGCAGCGAGCCCGACACGATGCTGTCGTCGGCGAGCTTCATCGCCAGCGTGCGCGTGCCGAGCGCGTCCGTGCCGTCGCGCTGGAGCGAGGTGATGACTTGCCGGGTGATCGCCATGAGAACTCCTTGGGGTGGGGGTCGGGGGAGCAGAGCCCGCGTCGGCGCAGCATATACGCGGTCGGGGACGAGCGGGGACGATGAACGGACGCACTCGCGGCGGACGCGGCGCGCTCCGCCGAGATGGTCAAGCGCGCAACGGGCGCGGCGGGGGTGGTCGGGACGGTCGCGCGCGGGACGGTGACGACCGTGTCCGGGTCGCGGGGCGGGACAGCGGGCACGTCCGCCCGCCCGCGCATCGTCACCTGCGCCCGCCGCCCGCGCGAGCTGAGCCACACTATGCCGAGCACGACGAGGATGGCGATGACCACGCTCAGCGGCCCGGCTCCTTCGCTGCGCATCAAGGCAGGCTTCGCGCGCGATTGCAACCACTCGACGGACGGTGGCCGTTGGACGAAACCCCCTGACATGCGTTATCGAACCCGTCCCAACCCGGAGCGACCATGACCGCCGCCGCGATTTCCAGTTCCAAGCCCGCCGGTCGCCAACGCTGGATCGAGCGGAGCGCGATGCTATCCTCGCTCGCCGCGCTCGGCATCGTCTATGGCGATATCGGCACCAGCCCGCTCTACGCGTTCAAGGTGGCGGTGCAGGCGGCGGGTGGTGCGCCGGGCACGGCGGCCGTGGGCGTCGCCTCGCTGATCATCTGGTCGCTGGTGGTGGTGGTGTCGCTCAAATACGCGGCGCTGATCCTGCGCGCGGACAATCACGGCGAGGGCGGGGTGGTGGCGATGCTGGCGCTGCTCGGCGCGCGCGATGCCGCCCCGCGCACACGGCAGGCGGCATTGTTGATTCTCGGGCTGGTCGGCGCGGCGTTGCTATATGGTGACGGCGCGATCACCCCCGCCATTTCGGTGCTGAGCGCGGTGGAGGGGCTGAAGACCGACGCGCCGTGGCTCGCGCATGCGGTGCTGCCGATCACGGTCGCGATACTGATCGCGCTGTTCGTGGTGCAATCGCGTGGCACGGGGACGATCGGGCGCGTGTTCGGGCCGGTGATGCTGATCTGGTTCGCCGCGCTGGCGGTGCTGGGCGTCGTCCATATCGCCGCGCACCCGCGCGTGCTCGATGCGCTCGAGCCGTGGCGCGCGGTGAGCTTCGTGCTCCACGCGCCCCTGGGCGTCAGCTTCGCGGTGCTCGGCGCGGTGTTCCTCGCGGTGACGGGGGGCGAGGCGATGTACGCGGACATGGGGCATTTCGGGCGGCTGCCGATCCGCCTCGCCTGGTTCGCGGTCGCGCTGCCCGCGCTGGTGCTCAACTATCTGGGGCAGGCGGCGTTGGTGTCGGGGAACCCCAAGGCGCTCGACAACCCGTTCTACGGCCTCGCCCCCGACTGGGCGCATTACCCGCTCGTCCTGTTCGCGACGCTGGCGACCGTGATCGCGAGCCAGGCGATCATCTCCGGCGTGTTCTC
>CALMGC010000161.1 GCA_937863505.1 uncultured Sphingomonadales bacterium
ATGAGCGACCGGCTGCTCCACGGGTTGCCCGAAGCGTTCGCGCGGGTCGGCGCGGACGCGGTGATCGCGGATGCGGCGGAGGGCGCGGGGGCGGTCGCGGCGACGCGCGCGGGGCTGCCCTACGTCGCCAGCGTCACCGGCCTGCCGCTGCTGCGCGAGCCGGGGGTGCCGCCGCCGTATCTCGGCTGGCGCTACCGCGAGGGCGCGTGGGGGCTGTTCCGCAACTGGGGCGGGTGGCTGGTCAGCGACCGGCTGCTCCGCCCGATCCGCGCGGTACTGGAGCGCCACGGACCACCCGCCGCGCCGCTGCTCCACGTCGCGCAATGCCCGGAGGCGCTCGACTTTCCGCGTCGCACGCTCCCGCCCCGCTTCGGCTATGGCGCGCCCTGGCGACTGGCGGAGGACGCCGCGCCCGAGCTTCCCGACGACGGTCGCCCGCTGGTGTTCTGCTCGCTGGGCACGTTGCAGGGCGCGCGCGCGGGGCTGTTCACCGCGATGGCGCTGGCGTGCGAGCGGAACGGCGCGCGCGCGCTGGTCGCGCATGGCGGCGCGCTGAGCGAGGCGGACGCGGCCAGCCTCCCGGGCGGCGCGATCGCGCGCGCCTGGTGGCCGCAGCGCGCTGTGCTGGCGCGATGCAGCGCGGCGATCCTCCACGGCGGCTTCAACACCGTGCTCGATGCGCTCGGCGCCGGGGTCCCCATCGTCGCCGCGCCGATCGCGTTCGAACAGCCCGGCACCGCCGCGCGGCTCCGCCATCACGGCGCGGGGATGGTGGTAAAGCATCCCACCGCCGATCGCCTCGCCGCGGCGCTCGGCAAAGTCCTGACCGACCCGGCTTACCGCCGCGCCGCCGAGCGGATCGGGCGAGCGATGCCCGCCGACGGTGCCGCCCGCGCCGCCCAGCGCATCGACGCCGCCCTCAGCGCCGACGCGTCGACGCGCACCAGCCGCTTAGCTGCCCATAGCGATGCGGGCGCGAGCAGCAGCCCGGCGAGCACGTCCACCGCGTAATGCCCGCCGAACACCGGCGTCGCCACGATCGTCAGCGCCGCCCATGCCGTCCCCCTCCGCCCCCAAGGCAAGCCCCGAAACGCCCAGACAAAGATTGCCGCCAGCGTTGCGTGGTAGCTGGGAAAGCTCACGATCCCCATCATCGCCGACAGGTCGAGGACCCGGAGCGACCCGTCGCGAAGCCCGGTGATGATCCCCCGCTCCTGCCACGCGATCGAGGCTGGGAGGTGATGATACCCGGCCGGGTCGAACAGATTGCCCATTGCCGGGACCAGCGCCGCGACTAGAATTGTCACGAACCCCGCCAGCACCGCCGCGCATACCGCCACGCGCAATCGCTCGATCCGCCCCGCCACCGCCAGCGCGAGGATCACCACCACCATCTGCGCGATCAGGCTCGCATAGGCCGCGCGGAACACCCACAGCAGCACCGGCGCGCCGTCGAGCGCGGCCCGGAGCGCGGGCCAGTCGAACCCCAGCGCCCGGTCGGCGGCGGCCAGCTGAGCATCCCGCAACGCCCCCGCGCCCGCCGCCGCCGCATAGGCGAGCGCGACCCCGAGCAGCGTGAACAATGTCATCTGCAGGAACGCCACCGCCGCCGCGCGCAGCCGTTCTCCCTTGGCCAGCATCACCCACACCGCCAGCGCCGCGATCCCCACCCCCGGCAACACCGCCCGCGCCGCGTCCACCCGCAACGGCTCGCGCGGCTGCATCGCGAGAAAGCACAGGCACATCGCCGCGAGCAGCAGCCACGAGGCAAGGTCGGACGCGCCACGCCGGGGAGAAGACAGCATCGCCTCCCAACGCGCGATGTCCCCGAGCGGATGCGGAGCAACTGGTTAATCCACGTCAAGCTGCGCCAAGCGTCACCCCCGGTCCGGCCTCGCACACAGCTTATCCGGCCACGGTCGCCAAATCCAACTTCCCAACCGGCCTCGCTTCGGCTATGGGCCCTCGCTTCCAACGACCATCGCTGGAACGCATGTGGGAGGGTCCTCGGCCCGCTTGGACCACTAATCTTGGAATAGAGAGAGTTATGGCGAAGAAGATCACCGGCTACATCAACCTGCAAGTCTCGGCGGGCGAAGCGAAGCCTGCCCCCCCGATCGGCCCCGCGCTGGGTCAACGCGGCGTCAACATCATGGAATTCTGCAAGGCGTTCAACGCGCAGACCACCGATGTGGAAAAGGGCACGCCGCTCCCCACCCGCATCACGGTCTATGCGGACCGTTCCTTCACCTTCGAGACCAAGACGCCGCCCGCGACTTTCCTGATCAAGAAGGCGTTGGGGCTGAAGTCGGGCTCCAAGGAGCCGGGCAAGGTGTCGGCGGGAACGATCAAGCGCTCGCAACTGTCCGAGATCGCGCAGGCCAAGATGAAGGACCTGAACGCGAACGACATCGACGCCGCGACGAAGATCATCGAAGGCTCCGCGCGCGCGATGGGCCTTCAGGTTGTGGAGGGCTGACCCGATGGCACTGACGAAGAAGCAGAAGGCTCAGGCGATCAACCCCGAGCAGCTCCACGGCGTCGACGAGGCGATCGCGATCGCCCGCGCCAACGCAACCTCGAAGTTCGACGAGACGATCGAGGTGGCGCTGAATCTGGGTGTCGACCCCCGCCATGCCGACCAGATGGTCCGCGGTGTCGTGAACCTGCCCAAGGGCACCGGCAAGACGGTTCGCGTCGCGGTGTTCGCGCGCGGTGCCAAGGCGGACGAGGCGCGTGAGGCCGGCGCGGACGTGGTCGGGGCCGAAGATCTGATGACCACGATCCAGGAAGGCACCATCGACTTCGATCGCTGCATCGCGACCCCCGACCTGATGGGCGTCGTCGGGCGGCTGGGTAAAGTTCTCGGCCCCAAGGGGCTCATGCCCAATCCCAAGCTCGGCACCGTCACCATGAACGTCGCGCAGGCGGTCAAGGACGCCAAGGGCGGCCAGGTCGAGTACCGCGTCGAAAAGGCGGGCATCATCCATTCCGGCATCGGCAAGGCGTCGTTCCCGGCGGAGGACCTGCGCGCGAACTTCGATGCGCTGGTCGACGCCGTGGTGCGCGCCAAGCCGTCGGGCGCGAAGGGCAAGTACCTCCGCAAGGTGGCGGTGAGCTCGACTATGGGCCCGGGCGTCAAGGTGGACGTGGCGCAGGTGAACGGCGCGGTCTGAGCCGGAGCGAGGCGCGCAAGCCCGCTTGCGCGCCGGTGCTCCACAAGGAGCACGCGAACGGCCGGCCGGGCTCGGCTGAGCCGAGCTTCGATGTCACGGGGTTTAGCCCCGTGACGGCCCTCGCCGCCTACATCGGCCGCCCCAGCACCGCCCGGTCATATTCCTCCGGGTCGTGCGCGCAGACGAGCTGTACTTCCCCGCGCCGCTCCACCGACAGGCGGCGGAGACGGGCCTGGTTCTCCACCCGCCGCCCCGCGTCGACCTCCATCAGCCGCTGATACGCGCGCAGCCCCGGGGTGCAGCGGCGCACCGCGCTCCGCATCTCGCCGCGGTAGAAATATGCGTCGCCCGCATGGAGCAGCCACTCCCGATCCCCCCCACGCCGGATCGCCACCCCCGCATGGCCCCAGCTATGCCCGGGGAGCGGCACCAGCAGCATCTCGGGCGGCAAGCCCTCCAGCCCGCGCACCGCGTCGAAGCCGAACCACCCTTCCCCCATGCTCGCAGGGTAAAGCCGCCAGCGGTTCACGCCGGCCAGCTGCGGCGGGCGATAGCGCGCGTGGTGGACGACCCCGCGCGCGGGTCCCGTGGCGTCGCGATACTCGGCCTCGAGCACATGCACGGTCGCGTTCGGGAAATCCTCCAGCCCGCCCGCATGGTCGAAATCGAGATGCGTCAGCACGATGTGCCGCACGTCCGCCGGGTCGAGCCCCAGCGCCCTGATCTGCGGCACGGCGCACTCCGCCTCGCGCAGCTGGATGTTGAGCATCGCCCGCCACTGCCGCGTGATCCGCGGCGGATGGCCGTGCGGGTGTGCGACATCACGCAGGCCATAGCCGGTGTCGACCAGCACCAGCCCGTGCGCATCGGTCTCGATCAACAGGCAATGGCACACCAGCCGCCCGAGCGGGCCGGAGCTGTACCCGTCGAACAGCGCGCCGCCGACGGGGCAGTCCGTGCCGCAATTGAGGTGGTGGACGCGCATGGGTGTACCTTCCTGAACAGCTCCCCAACGCGCGGCACGGTCATAGGTCCCCCGCTCACCCCTCCCACCCCTCGTCGCCCCGCGCCACCATCCGCTCGTCCCGCGCCAGCGCCTCCGTCTGCCGTCGCTTTAGCCGGTCGAGCAAACAGGTGATCGCCGCGTCCGTTTCCTCCGCGCGCGTTTCCTTGCGGTTGTGCGCGAAGCGGTCCTTTTTCAGGCGCACATGCTTGTGGTGCATACCCAGCAGCATGCACACCTGCTCGAACGACATGCGCAGCAGCGGCGAGGGCAGCTCGACCGTCCCGTCCATCCAGTCGCGCAGTTGCGAGGGGTCGAGCGAGGCGGTGGCGCTTTCCAGCATCTCCGTTTCCAGCCGGGTATAGCCGTGTTCCAGCGCCGCATCCATCCGGTCGGCGAAGCGATCGTGCTCCTTGCGGCGGAGATAGATCGCCCCGTCGCTCACCCCCACCGTGTCGCAGGCGAGACGGACGTTGCAGGTCGCGGCGAGCACCTCGAGGAACTTGCGCTCGCCCGCCTCGGTGATGTGCCCCGCGGGCGCGCGCTTCACCTGAAGCACCCGGTTCACCCCCTTGCTCACCTTGTACTCGCCGCCCAGCGTCTTCGCGCTCTCGCCCTCGGGCCCTTTCAGCCCACCCTTCGCCAGCGCCGCCTCCGCGAACGCCACCGCCGCCGCCCAGCGCGTCGCGAAGACGGGGTAATGGCGGCGGCGATGGTGAAAGCGCTGGAGCGGCACGCCCACCCGCTCCGCCGACAGCCTGGCGTTGGCGGTCCGGCGCAGCTCCTTCAGGAACGCATCGCATTGCCGGCGGTGCTCGAACGGCATGTCGGTGATCTTGGACATGGCGGAACTCCCGGTGAGGTGTTCTGGGTTTGTTCTCACGTCGGGTCTAACATTGCAAAGGGGCCTACCGCCCGAGCAGCCGCACGTCGCCGATGAAGCTCTCCAGCGTCTGGAGGTGCGGTTGCACGGCTTTCGGGAACTTGTCCGACAGCCCGGCGGGCACGACAAGCTGCACACCCGCCCGGGTCATCTCACTGAACTGGGTCTCGGACACCCCCTCCTGCAACGTCAGCAGGTGTTTCGCCGGAATGCGATCGGCCTCGTTCAGGATTTGCCGCCAGCGGTCGCGGCACGTCGTCTTGACCGCGAGCATCCGGAGCTGGTCGGCCGGGTAGTCCGCGTCGCGATAGGCGGCCTGCGACGGAAAGAGGAAGTCGGGGCGTTTGCCCGGCTCGGATTCAGGCTGGTGCGCGAACTGGGTGTTCTCGACCAGTCGCTCCTCGATGAAGATCGCGCGGGCGTGGAGCTCGAGCGAGTGGCCGGACCTTGCCTTGCGCCGTTGCAGGATCGTCTGCGCGCGGGCGATGAACGTGTCGATGGTCGCGAACCCGGCGACGATGTGCGGCAGCTCCACCGCCTGCTCGACGCTCCTGAACAGCTCGAACTCGCATTCCCGCCGCCGCAGGAGCCGCCGGTCGGGATCAAGGCCGTGGTGGTCCGGTCGCAGCTCGACCGCCTTGCGGATGATGTCCGCGCCGGTCGGAAACCTCGCCAGCCAGCCGGGCGGCATCTCTCCGGCGTCGAGCCAGCAGTTCGCGCGCACGACCGGCGCGACGATGCCCGGCAACAGCCCGCCCTGTTCAGGCGGCCATATCAGCCACTTGCCGGGTTCGACCGGCCCGACACGGTCCTCGACAAGGTCTTCTTCGGTCTCATGCCGGCAGACCCATACATGGCAGTCCGCCACCTCGTCGGCCCCGGTGGCACGGAAAGCGAAGACGGTGAGCGCGCCCGTGCTCTCGGGATCGAGCAACGCGGAAGTGTTGCCACCGAAGTTGGTCAGTCGGGTCTCGTTTCGCCCGCCCTTAGGATTGCCGTGAAACTTGTTGTTGTACCAGATCGCGCGAACTTGACGGTGGTCGCCGTGAGAGTCGACGTAAAGGTCAAACCATACGTCCGGGTTCTTCTCCTCTTGCCGGTTCAGGTTGGGAAATATCCGGAAAAGGAAGTCGCGAGGGATATAGGGTCCGGCCTGATGGGCCTCGTTGGCGAGCGTATCGTTGCCTGAGAGCCGTTTGACGTACCACACGAACCCCGGCCCGCTATGTTCGTCAAGCCATTCCATCAGGTCAGTCGCTGGCACGTCCCGTCCCCCTTATCTCACCCGTCCGCTGAACGCTGCGGAGCCATTCGGCCGCGGTCGACACGACGGCGGTCGCGCCGAGCTTACCCGTCCCTTTGATTGAGCATTCCCAGATTCTAAGCACGCGCCACCCGGCCCCGTCGAGCAGTACCTCGGTTGCAGCGTCCCGGCTCCGATTACCGCCGATCTTCTCACGCCAAAACTTCTCCCGCGTGCGCGGCCATTTGAACAGCGGGCAGTCATGGCCATGCCAGAAACAGCCGTGAACTAGGATCACTGCTCGCCAGCGAGGCAGAACAATGTCGGGTCGACCGGGAAGTCGGCGTTCATGGAGCCGGAAACGGAAGCCTAGGCGGTGGAGTCCCCGGCGGATCACGAGTTCAGGTTTGGTGTCCCTGCCTCTGATCCCCGCCATCATGCGGCTTCGGGTCGCCGAATCGACTACGTCAGCCGACAAGCGCCAGCTTCCGCTCCAGGCGCACCGGTTGCACTTCCTCCGGGTCGGCAAGCCACCGCAGCATATGTCCGGCGACTGCCCGGACCACCGGCACGGCAACGGAGTTTCCGAACTGCCGATAGGCCTGCGTGTCCGACACGGGTATTATAAACTCCTTTCCACCCGGCTCATCGAAACCCATAAGCCGGGCGCACTCGCGCGGGGTCAGGCGACGCGGATTACGACTATCGTCCTGCTGCACAAGGATTTCAGACCCGTCCTTGTAGTAGCGGGCCGAAAGGGTGCGGGTCACGTCATCGGGCCCAACCAAACCAAAGCCAAAACCGTTACCGGCCGCCTTGTGCTTCTCCGCATAGCCTTGGAGGTAACGCCAGAGGTGATCAGTCAGCGTATACTTGCTAGATACCGACGCGATATTTCCGCGCGTATAGGGTGACTCCGCCTCTTCGGTGCCGTCCTCGGGATGAAGGATGCTGCCCAGCCTCGGACCGCTCAATGGACTCGGGATCTCAAGATCGGCGAACGTGAAGTCGTTTGGATCACGAAAGCCGACGATGAAAATGCGCTCACGGTGCTGGGGCACAAACGACTTGGCGTTGATGACCTTCCAGTGGACCTGATAACCCAGCTCCTCGGTGAGCGTCCGGTGGATCACCTCGAATGTCCGGCCCCGGTCGTGGTTGACGAGGTTCTTGACGTTCTCAAGCAGGAACGCGCGCGGGCGGTGATGCTCGAGGATCTGCGCGACGTTGAAGAACAACGTGCCCTGCGCCTCGCACCGGAAACCATGCGGCCGGTTCAGCGCGTTCTTCTTGGACACCCCCGCGATCGAGAAGGGCTGGCAAGGAAACCCGGCCAGCAACAGGTCATGTCGGGGGATAGCGTCCAGCGCTATCTTCGTGATGTCGCCCGCAACCTCATGGTCGCAATGGTGGTTCGCCAGATAGGTCTTCTGCGAGTACCGGTCCCATTCGCTGGTGAACACGCACCTGCCGCCGAGCGGCTCGAAACCGCGCCGCAAGCCGCCGATGCCCGCGAACAGGTCGATGAAGTCGAACGACGCCGTTTGGGCTCGGGGGGCGGGCCCGGCAAAGTTGCCGACGAGCTCCAGCGTCCGCACGATTCGCTCGGGCGGAGCAACCCGGCCCGCTTCCCACGCCGAAACGTCGGACACACCCACGCCGAACTCGCCCGCGACCTGTTCCAGCGACATTCCGCTTCGCTGGCGAATGCTCGCAAATGGCGATCCGCTATCTGGCACCCGTACCTCGCTCGATCCGGTCCGCGTGAACAAGGCGGGAACATCTGTCAAGCCGCATATCGCCCGGTTACGCATCGGCATCCGCTTGACCCCGCCCCCGCCCTCCCCTATGCGCCCCTCCGTCGTCCGGGGTTCGTCCCGGGCAACCGTCCGAGACAGCGGGTGCCGGGGTTCCTCGGCTTAATCTCCCGCCGAGACGGGGAATGGATTGGAGCGGCCCGTGCCGCTCGCCGTGCGTATCCGCGCGGCCCCTGCCCCCATCGCTGGACTTCACCGTCGGGCTCGCCCGACCGCAAGGAGTATCCGATGGATCGCGCCGAAAAAGCCGCCGCCGTCGCCGAACTGAACGAGACCTTTGCCAAGGTCGGCGTGGTGGTCGTCACCCGCAACCTCGGCATGACGGTCGCGCAAAGCACAAACCTCCGCACGAAAATGCGCGAGGCGGGGGCGACCTACAAGGTTTCCAAGAACAAGCTCGCGCGCATCGCGCTCGACGGCACCGATTACCTCTCGCTGGGCGAGATGCTGACCGGGCCGGTCGGGCTCGCGACCTCCACCGACCCCGTCGCCGCCGCCAAGGTGGCGGTGGACTTTGCCAAGGGGAACGACAAGTTCGAGATCGTCGGCGGGGCGATGGGCGCGACCGCGCTCGACGTCGCCGGGGTGCAGGCGCTGGCGACGCTCCCGTCGCTGGACGAACTGCGCGCCAAGATCGTCGGGCTTATCGTCGCACCGGCCACGAAGCTGGCCACCCTGACCCAGGCCCCGGCCGCGCAGCTCGCGCGCGTGCTGGCCGCCTATGCCGACAAAGACGCCGCTACCGAAACCGAAGCCGCTTAACCCACAACCCGAAGGAACATCATCATGGCAGACCTGAACTCGCTGGTTGACCAGCTGTCGACGCTCACCGTCCTCGAGGCGGCGGAGCTTTCCAAGATGCTCGAAGAGAAGTGGGGCGTCTCCGCCGCCGCCGCCGTCGCGGCCCCCGCCGCCGGTGGCGCGGGTGCCGCCGCCGCCGCGCCCGTCGAGGAGCAGACCGAATTCGACGTGATCCTGACCGGCGACGGCGGCAAGAAGATCAACGTCATCAAGGAAGTCCGCGCCATCACCGCCCTCGGCCTGACCGAAGCCAAGGCGCTGGTCGAAGGCGCCCCCAAGGCGGTCAAGGAGGGCGTGTCGAAGGACGAGGCCGCCAAGCTCAAGGCGCAGCTGGAAGCCGCCGGCGCGACCGTCGAGGTCAAGT
>CALMGC010000162.1 GCA_937863505.1 uncultured Sphingomonadales bacterium
GACCTTCCTGTCGGCAGTCGAGGGCAATCCCGAACCGACACTCGCCGCGCTCGGCACCCACCCCGCCGCGCGCGCGGTCGGGCGGTATCGCGACGCGCTCGGCGTCCCGCTGGTCGAGGCGGGGCCGCTGCTGCGCGCCACCGGCGACCGGCTCGCCGCGCTGGTGACGGCGGGCGGGGGCGAGGTGCTGACCGGGCATGAGGCGCTCGACACCCGCCGCACCGCGCCGGGGCTGTGGCGCACGCGGCTCAAGCGGTTGAGCGACGGCAAGCCGGTCGAGCGACTGTCCCACACCGTCGTCATCGCCACCGGCGGGCATCAGTCACCCGAGCGGCTCGCCGCGCAATGGATCGCGGACGCGCCGCTGGCCGCACTCGCGGGGGAGCGGCTGGTGACCTCGGACGAGGTGCTGCGCGTCGGCGGGCTCGACCGTGCGCTCCTGCCGCTCACGGGCAAGCCCGACCCGCGCATCGCGGTGGTGGGCGGGTCGACCAGCGCGCTCGCCGCCGTCACGCTGTTGCTCAAGCGCACGCCCGCGCTGCCGCTGGGCGAGGGCGCGATCACCCTGCTTCACCGCCGCCCGCTGCGCCCGTTCTATCCCTCCCCCGAGGCGGCGCTGGCGGACAGGTTCACCGACTGGAGCGCGGACGATATCTGCCCGGTGTCGGGCTTCGTCTACCGGCTCGGCGGCTTCCGGCTGGAGGCGCGCGAGCTGGTGCTGCGGATGCTCGAGGTCGGCGGGCGTCGCCGCGAGCCGCGCGTCACCTGCCACCGGCTCGACGCGGAGAGCGACACCCACGCCTGGGACATAGTGCGCCGCGCCGACCTGGTGATCGGCGCGCTCGGCTACCGCCCGCGCGCGCTGGTGGTGAAGGGCGTGTCGGGCGCGCGCCTCAGGCTCGCCGCCGACGAGGGCCGCGCGATGGTGGACGGCCATTGCCGCGTGCTGGGCGCGGACGGCGCGCCGCTGCCGGGACTGTACGGCCTCGGGCTCGCCGCCGGGTTCGTGCCCTGGGGCGCGATGGGCGGGGAGCCGAGCTTCCGCGGCCAGGCGAACGGGCTTTGGCAATGGCAGAACGATGTCGGCCGCATGATCGTCGAGCAGGTGCTCGCTGCCGATGCCGCGGCGCGGGCGGCGGCGTGACGCCCGTCGTCAGCGTCATCATCGCCGCGTACAACGGCGCGGCGCTGGTGACGGATACGCTGCGCTCGCTGACCGCGCAGACCTTCACCGACTGGGAAGCGGTGGTCGTCGACGACTGCTCGACCGACGACACGCTGGAGGTGCTGCGCGCCTATCCCGACCCGCGCGTTCGGGTGATCGCGGCGGAGCGCAACGGCGGCCCGGTGCGCGCGCGCAACCTCGCCGTGTCGCACGCGCGGGGCCGGTATCTGGCAGGGCTCGACCATGACGACCTCTGCCGCCCCGAGCGACTCGCGCGGCAGGTCGCCTATCTGGAGCGCCACCGCGACGCCGTGCTGGTGGGCGCGCAGGCGGCGATGCTGGCGGGCGGGACGGTCCGCCCGTCGGGCTATGCGCCGCATACCACCCCCGCGCTGATCGAGTGGCTGCTGCTGATCGAGAACCCGCTGGTCTGGTCGTCGGTGATGGTCCGTGGCGAGGCGACGCGTGCGCTGGAGCCGTTCACCCGGCCCGAGCTGCTCTATGCGGAAGACTTCGACCTCTATCACCGGCTGGCGCGCATCGGTCGCATCGCGAGGCTCGACGAGGAACTGCTGGTCTATCGCCAGCATACCGGCGGCCTGTCCAAACGTTTCGTCGACGCGATGGGCGCGAGCGCGACGGCGGTGATGGCGCAGGCCTATGCGCCGATCCTCGGGCCGGAAGCGCAGGACGCGTCGGCGCTGGTGGTGCGGCATGTGATGGCGCAGGCACCCGTGCCCGACCGCGCCACGCTCCACCGGCTCGGGCGGGTGCTGACCGCGTTGCAGGCGCATCACCTGTCCACGCGCGCGGTGTCGCGCGACGACCGGCAGCTGATCCGCTGGGAAACCGCGCGGCGCTGGGCGCGGGTCGGGCGCGCGGGCTTGCGGACCGGCGCGATCGGGCTCGGCGATGTGGTATCCGCGCGCCCCGACCATCTCGGGCTCGGCTATGCCGGCGTCGACCAGCTCTTACTGTCGACCCTCGTCGGCGGCGCGCGGAGGGCGCGTCAGATCTTCGCCGAGTAGATCATCCGCCCTTCGCCGAGCCGGTCGAACACGCGCTGGAGATCGCCCTCGCCGACCGCGAAACAGCCCTGGCTGCGACCGAGCATCCCGTGCGTGCGGAGCATGTCGGGGTTGGAGTACCAGGCCGAATGCACCACGATCGCGCGGCCGAGCGCGTTGTTGTTGGTGGCGTCGAGCCCGACCAGCCGCTGCGAGCGGCCATGGTGGCCGACATAGTAATCGCTGGCGAGAAAGGCGCCCTCGCACGAGGCGTTGGAGTTCGGCTCGTTGGAGAAACGCTGCAGCCAACCGGTGTGCGACGGGTCCGAGCCGCTGCCATGCGCGACGAGGTAGGAGGTGCTTTCGCCCGAGGTCACGTCGATGATGTGGAAACGCGCCTGCGACGAGGGCGCGGTGAAGTCGACCACCGCGATCCGGTCGTGGTGGCGCACCGCATCGGCGTGCCGACCCAGCGCGGTCAGCGCGCGGCGCATCAGTTCGGGGCGGACGACGCGGGCGGAGGTGATCGCGCGGGCAGGCATCGCGTCGGTCGCCGCCGCCTCGACCAGGTTCGCCTTCCGGGTTTCGTCGTGCTTCAGCGCCGCGGACACCGCCCCCGGCACGACGACCGCGCCCGCAAGCGCCAGACCGGACTTCAACAAAGCGCGACGCGATGCAGCGGAGTGAACCATGAGACCTCGTGAAATGGAGCCGATGCCCGGGAACCCGTATAGCGGATCGGGATTAACGGGTGCAGGCTCGTTCCAGAGTGTCAGGCTCGCCGGTCGCGCGCCGGCAACGGTTCGTCGTGCTCAGGCCGTCGCGGCTTTCGGCTTGCCCGCGAATTGCAATGCGAGGCGCATCATCGCGGGCACGAACTTCGGCCGCTTCAGCCGCGCGTCGTACGGCGCGAGCCGCCGGTCGTTCTCCGCCAGGCAGATGCGCGCGAGCTCGGGGAACGTCACCTCGACGCCCAGCTCCTTGGAGCCGTTGAGGGTGAAGTTGTTCTCCTGCGCCTTGGTGTTGCCGTCGCCCATGCCCCGCGCCATGCTGATCCGCTCGGCGATCAGCGCCGCCCAGACCGCCAGCACCTTGGCCTCGAACCATGGCCTGCGCCACAAGGGCAGCTGGCGACGATACCAGGCCACCCAGTTGACGAAGAACACGATGTGCCGCCCTTCCTCGCGCATCACCGGCTCGAACGTCTCGATCAGCTCGGGGGGAAAGAAGCCGGTGTCCTTGGCGAGCTTGAACAGGCCGAAGCCGAAGAAGCTGTCGATGCACTCCGAATAACCGGTCCGCATATACGCGAACTCCGGGTCGCGCGGGCGCTGATATTCGGGCTCGGGCTCCAGCTCGATACCGTATGCCTCGACCATGTCGGACAGCACGACCTTGTGGCGGCGCTCCTCATAGGCGTTCATCGACAACGCCTCGTGGAGCACGGGGTCGGTCACCGTTTCGGCGAAGGTCTTCATGTTCATGCCCGCACGACCTTCGGTCTGCACCGCGATGTCCCAGATCGGCAGGGCGACGATCCGCTGCCGCGTTTCCTCCGCCAGCTGCGGCCAGTGGATCAGCGCGGGCTTGTACGCGTCGTGGGTGTCGAGCATCATCCGCGACAATAGGCGGCGATGCTCTTCGGAGCCCATCCGTACCTTCGCGCCGGGCGGCGGCACCGCCTCGAAGGTAGGCGGCGAGACGTGGAGCGGCTCGAGATCAGGGTGACGGCGGGGGGGAAGTGAAACGACGGAAGTGGCCATGCGCGACCCCTTCGCGCGAGACGGCGGCTTTCGCAAGCGGGGCGGTGAGCGCGGCGAGCTCGTCGGCGTAGCGATAGCCGGGGGCCGCGCCGGGATAGCTGCCGGTCGCGGGGTGGGTATAGATCTCGGTCAGCCCGGGCGGCAGGTGGTCGAGCAGCCCGCGCAGCCGGGGGGTGTCGAGCGCGCCGGTCCAGGCGAGCCCGAACACCTGATCCGGAACGACCAGCCCCGCGCGGCGGAGACGGCGACGGAGCAGGCGCGCGGTGAGGTGTTCGATGCGGCCTCCGGGCGGGGTCGGCTCAATGCGGCGTAGGAGAGCGCGGTCCTCCACCGGCGCGCGCACCGCCCGCATCCCGTAGCGCTTGCCGATGCGCAGCACCGCGGAGGCGATGGTCGGGTGAAGTTGGAAATGCTTGTGCGCGTTGACGTGGTCGAGCGGCAACCCGGTCGCGGCGAAGGCGACGAACTGCGCCTCCACCTCGGCGCGGAGCTGCGCGCGGGCTGCTGGATCGAAGAACATACGCGTCGCCGACCGCGCCATGTCGCGCCGGAACATGCCGGTGCCGTCGACCAGCGCGGGGATGCGCTCGGGCGGCAGCGTCGGCCGCCCCTCGACCAGCACAAGATGAAGCCCCACCCCCAGCCCGGGCATCGCCCGCGCCCGCGCAACCGCATCGGCGACGGCGTCCCCACTCACCATCAGGCTGGCGGCAGAAAGGATGCCCTCGCGATGCGCTTGCTCGACCGCCTCGTTGATTTGCGGAGAAGCGCCGAAATCATCGGCGGTGACGATGAGAGAACGATCCTGCACGCCGAGGCAACGTCAGGCGGCGGCGAGCGTCGGAATACGATCGAGTTGATCCGCCATGCTATCCGCCGCTTCGGCCAGATCAAACGCGCCCTGTAGCCGCGACCAGACTTCCGGCCCGTTGCCGCACAGCTTCCCCAGTCTGAGCGCAAGCTGCGGAGTAACCGGCTGGCGCTCGTTCAGCACTTCGTAGAGGGTGTGCCGCGACACGCCGAGCGCGCGCGCAATCTCAGCCTTCGGTCTTCCCAGCGCGGGCAGGACATCCTCGCGCAGCAGCTCGCCGGGATGAATGGCGCGCAGCCCCTTCAACAATGGGTTCGGCATCAGTGGTAGTCCTCAATGTCCACCGCGATCGCGTCCTGCCCTTCCCAACCAGACGTGATCCGGTAATTGCCGCTGGCATCGACCGCATACCGCTTCGGGTTCCCGTGCAGCCGTGAAATCGCCAGCCCGGCACATTCATCTGCTCGGGCGCGCTCGCGACATCGAGCGCCGCCACGATGCGGCGGAGACGGGCAGGGTTCTGGACAGGCAAACGCGATCCATCTCCCGAGCCTGCGAACCGCTGCAACGCCTTGCTCCGAAACGACCTGATCACGGCACGATGTAAGCCCTTGGCTTACACCTGTCAATCACGCCGCCTCTTTGCGCCGCCGCAGGAAGTCGAAGAACTCCACGCCCTCGCGCAGCCGCCGCTTCATCATGTCGAAGTCGCGGACCATCTCACCCACGATCGCGCCGATCTTGCGCGGGCGGAAGTAGAAGCGCTTGTAGAACTC
>CALMGC010000163.1 GCA_937863505.1 uncultured Sphingomonadales bacterium
GGCTGGACCTGGCCGGCGAGGCGACCCCTATCGGGCTCGGCTGCCGCGCGTGCCTGCGACCCGCCTGCCCGCAACGCTCGCTCCCGCCCGCCGGCCGCGCGCTGCTGATCAACGATCGCGAGCGGCGGGTATCGCCACTGACCTTTGCGGGGGATTGAGCCCCTACCCCGCGACGAACACCCCGCACGCGACCCGCTCGCCGCTGTTGCCGCCTGGATCGGTGCTAAGGTCGTCCGCGCCCGCATGGATCATTATCGCCGCGCCGTCCGGGTCGAGCAGCCCGGCCATGCTCGCGCCCGGCACGATGACGCCGATCGTCCCGCGCCCGTCCGCGCCGACGATGAGGTTGGGCAGATCGCCCTGATGCGGCCCCATCGGATTGAGCGCGCCATGTTTCGCGCCCGTCGGGTTCCAGTGCGGCCCCGCGCTCGCGAAATCGGGCGCGTCACAGCGGCCGACGCTATGGACATGCGCGCCGTGCGTCCCGGGCGGCAGCGCGCGCGCGTCAACGGTGAAGCGAATGCCGCCGGTCACCTCCGTCGCGGTCGCGCGACCGATATCGGTACCGCGCGCGTCGCGGAGCAGCGCGACCGCATGCGCGCCACCCGCCACCGCGTCGCCGACATGCGGATGCGGGCGCACGGCGCTGCAGCCCGCAAGCGTGAGCAGCACCATTCCCGCCAGCATCGTCCCGCGCATTCGAAACCCTTCGTCGCCGTTTGGCCCCGCTTGGCCGCAATCGCGGCGGCTGGCAATGCTCAAGCGCGCCCGACCGGCACGGGAAGCACCCGCCCGTCCGCGTCGCGCGCCTCTGCCACCACGACGCCGAACACGCGCGCGAGATTGGCGGGGGTGAGCACCTCGCGCGCCGCGCCGAACGCGGCCACCCCGCCCCGCTCGAGCAGCAGCACGTCGTCCGCCGCGCGCGCCGCGTGGACGAGGTCGTGGAGCACCAGCACCACCCCGCGCCCCGCCACTGCCTGCGCGCGCAGCCGGGCGAGAATGTCGATCTGATGCGCGGGATCGAGGCTGGCAAGCGGCTCGTCGGCGAGCAGCCAGCGCGGCTCTCCGGCGAGCGCGCGCGCGAGCAGGACGCGGGCGCGTTCCCCGCCCGACAGCGTCGCGATCGAACGGTCGGCGAGGTGCTCCGTCGCCGTCTCCGCCAGCGCGCGCGCGATCGCCTCGCGGTCGGTGCTCGATTCGGCAGCGTAGGGCGAGCGGTGCGGAAGTCGCCCGAGCGCCACCGCCTCGCGCGCGCGCAGGTTCCAGTGGACCGCCGCGTCCTGCGGCAGATAGCCGATCAGCCGCGCGCGCTTTCTCGGGTCGAGGCCGGCCACCGGCTCGCCGCCGATCTGCACGTCGCCATCTGCTTTGAGCAGCCCCGCCAGTGCGCGGACTAGCGTCGACTTGCCTGCGCCGTTCGGCCCAAGGATCGCGGTCACCCGTCCGGCGGCGAACCGGACGGACAACTCGTCCAGCACCACGCGCCCACCAAGCCGGACGCCCACTCGATCCGCGCTCAGATCCACCCCGCCGCCTCCCGCCTGAGCAGCAGCACGAGGAAGAACGGTGCCCCTAAGAGCGCCATCGCCACGCCCAGCCTCACCTCGCCCGCGCCGGGTGCCAGACGGCACAGGCTGTCGGCGGCGAGTACCAGCGCAGCGCCGCCGAGCGCGCTCGGGGCGAGTAGCGCGCCGGGGCGGTGCCCGAACACCGGGCGGAGCAGGTGGGGGACGACCAGCCCGACGAACCCTACCACCCCCGTCACCGCGACGCTCGCCCCCACCGCCAAGCCCGTCCCCGCGACCACCAGCGCCCTCACCCGCCCGAGCCGCACCCCGAGCGAGCGCGCCGCCTCCTCGCCCAGCGTCAGCGCGTCGAGCGACGGCGCGGTGAGCAGCAGCAGCGCCGCGCCCGCGACGAGGAACGGCGCGGCGCGCGCGAGGTCCTCGACGCCGCGGTCGGTGAGCGCGCCCATTAACCAGTCGATCACCTCCGCCACCGCATAGGGATCGGGTGCGATCGAGATCAGGAACGCGGTCAGCGCGCCCGCAAGGCTGGACAGCACGGTCCCTGCGAGCACGAACGTGGTCGCGCTCGCCGATCGCCAGGTCAGCGCGGCGAGCAACGCGACTGCGCCCCCCGCCCCCGCCATCGCGCAGGCGAACAGCCCGACGCCGCCCCCTATGCCGAGCAGGATCGCCGCCACCGCGCCCAGCGCCGCGCAGGGCGACACGCCGACCACCGCCGGGTCGGCGAGCGGGTTGCGCAGGAACCCCTGCAACACCGCGCCTGACAAGCCCAGCACCGCGCCGATCGCCATCCCGAGCAGCGCGCGCGGGAGCCGAAGCTCGGCGACGATCGTCCAGCGCGGGTCGCCGCTGAACCACGCGGACGGTGGCACCCACAGCTTGCCCGCTGACAGCGAAGCCACAAACAACATCGCCGTGAGCGCGGCGAGGACGGCGAGCTTGCCCCCGCGCGTCACGGCAGCGCCGCCCGAATCGCGCGCAGCCGCGCCATCGCGCGCGGGATCGTCGGCCCGCCGCAGTTGATGAGATCGCGCGGGAAGCCCGCCTCCATCGTTCGCGCCCCGACGCGGGCGAGCACACGGCGGCGGAGCCCGGCGGTGCGCCCCGCATCGGGGGCGAAAATTACGTCGGGCGGGTGCGCGGCGATCGTCTCGATCGGCACCCGCCCGGTGAAGTGGAGGCCGTACCTGACAGCGGCGTTGCTGAACCCGGCACGCGTGAGAAGCTCATCGAGAAGGGTTCCTGGCCCGGTGGCAAGATCGCCGGACAGAAAGAGCAGAGCGCTGGGTCGCACCACTCTCCCATGTAGGATTGGGGGCGAACCGAGCGCGCGCTCGATTTCTCCGACCATTGCCTCCCCCTGCGCCTCTGCACCGAGCGCCGCCGCGACCTGCCTCACTTGCGCGTCGCTCGCCGCCACGGTCGCGGGCGCGTTGAGCACAAGCGTCCGCAGCCCCGCCCGCGCATACGCCTCGCGCGTCGCGGGCGGGGTGAAGCTGTTCGTCAGCACCAGCGACGGGCGGAGCGCGATCACCTCTTCCGCCGTGCCCGCCGTCGCGCGGAAGCGGCGGGCAACCGCCAGCGGCATCGACGTCGCCCCCGGCGCCTGCGAATACCAGCTGATCGCGGCGATGCGGCTCGGGGGTACGAGCCGCACCAGCATCGCGTCCGCGCAAGGATTGGTCGACACCACGCCCCCGCCCCGCCCCGGCACCGCCGAACAGCCCGCCAGCGCGAGAAGGGCGAGCGTGGTCCTCACCGCAGCTTTAACCTGACCCCGCCATAAGCCGCGCGGCCAAGCGTCCCGTAGCCCGCCGCGGTTTGGTACTTCTCATCGAACAGGTTCTCGACCCGGCCATAGATCGCGAACCGCTTGCCCAGCGGATACTCGGCCCGGAGCGAGGTCAGCTCATAGCCGTCGAGCCGGACGGTGTTGGCGGCGTTGTCGAAACTGTCGCCAACCACCAGCACCGTGCCGCCGAGCTGAAGCCCGAACGGGAAGCGGTAGTCGGCGGACAGGCTCACCGTCTGGCGCGGGCGGCGCGCGAGTTCGTGGCCATAGTTCGCCCCCGGCGAACGGTTGAGCGCGTTGATGTAACTATACTCGCCCTGCACGGTGAATCCCGCCACCGGCCGCACCGCCAGCGCCAGCTCGACGCCCTCCGCCGTGGTGCGGGCGATGTTGTCGTACACGCCATAGGGCCGGTTGGTGCAGATCGCGTCCGTGCTGCCATAGCAGGAGCGAAAGTCGATCTGGTCGCGGGTGTGGCGGTTGAAGTAGGTCGCGCTCGCCCGGATCGCGCCGCCGAGCAGCGTCTGCTCGACACCGCCGTCGAAGTTGCGCGCCTGTTCGGGGCGGAGGCCTTGCGAGCCATAGTCGCCGTAAAGCTGGAACAGCGTCGGTGCCTTGAACCCCTCGCCATAGCTCGCGCGCAGCGTGGTGCCGCTCCCGAGCGCGAGCGCGCCGTCGCCGCCGAAGGTGAAATGCCCGCCGAACCGGTCGTGCCGGTCGTAACGGACGCCGCCCGTCAGTGTCAGCGCGTCCACCGGCTTGACGATCGCCTCGCCGTATCCGCTGCTGATCCCGGTTTTTGCGCGCGCGGTGCTGCCATACGGTCCGGGGGACGCCGTGAACAACCGGCTATTCTCCCGCTCCGCGCCCAGCACGAGGCGGACAGCGCCGAGGGGCTTGAAGTCGCCCTGGTATTCGTACCGTTCCGTACGCCCGCGCCCGAGAAAGCTCTGCGCCGCTCCGGGGGCCGGGTAGTTGTCGCGGTTGATGTCGGCGATCGTGAATGCGACCCGGTTGTTCGCGCGCCCGTCGGCGAGATTCGCGTGGACGCCGGCATAGCCGTACACTTCCTGCGTCTTCTGATAGCTCGGGTCGTCCGCCGGTCCGTAAGGCGGCGTAGGCGCGAAACCGTCGGTCTGCACCCGGCTGTGCGCGTAATAGGCCGCAAGGTCGATGCCGATGCCGGGCGCGATGTCGACGCCGAGGCGCGCAGAGCCACCCTCCTGCCGATAGCCGTCGCGCTCGGTCCCGCTCGCCGCCGCCGATACGCCGTCGGTGCGAAGGTACCCGCCGTTGAGCGCGCCGGAGAAGCGCCCGCTCGTCCCGGACACGCCCGCGCTGGCGAAGGCGGTGCCATAGCTGCCCCCTTCCGCCTGCGCGCGCGCCTCGAACGCCGCCGGGCGCTGGGTAATGATGTTCACCACGCCGCCGATCGCCTGGCTGCCCCACGGCACCGAGTTGGGCCCGCGCAGCACCTCTACCCGCTCGACGCTGGAAGACAGGAGATTGGCGAAGTCGAACTGGCCTCCGGGCGTGGACGGGTCGTTGACGCGGATGCCGTCGATCACGACCAGCGTCTGCGTGCTCTCCGCGCCACGGATGCTGAGGCCAGTTAACCCGCCGACGCCGCCGTTGCGGGTCACGGTGACGCCCGGCGTGGTCTGGAGCAGGTCGGTGAGCACCACCGTCTGCCGCCGGTCGATGTCGTCGCGCGTGAGGACAGTGACGGCCTGGCCGACCTCGCGGGTGGATTGCTCGACGCGGTTGGCGGTGACGACGACGTCGTGCTGGTCGACGCGCGACGCGTCGGCGATCACGACGTCCTCGTTATTCGCCGGAGGCGACGCCGCGGTCTGGGCGTGGACGGGCACCGCGAGCAGCATCCCCGCCGCGGCCAGCGCAGCAAGGGGAGAACGCGAAGATTGCGGTGGCACTTGATCGGTCATCGGGCACGGTCCCTCGTTGGGCCGCGCGCGGGATTGCGAGCGGCCGCATGGCGTCGCTCGCACGAGGGTTCGCCTCGTCTGCCCGGTGCACCCCGCCCGCGCAAAGGATCGACCGTGACGGGCAGGTCTCCTGGCTCCCGGGTCATCGCATTCGCTCCACCTTCCCAGGCCGGAGCCCAGTGGCATATCGGAGCGACCGCTATCCGGTCACAGTTGCGGGGGCAGCGCCGGGCCTACACCGGCTTCCCTCTTGGCCCCGTCGCCGGGGACCCGTCACGCCCCCGTATGTGCCGCAAGGCGGGGGCGGTGGCAATGGGGATCTGGGCTTAGGCCGGGACGATCGCCGAGGGTAGATTGCCTCACGCAAAGACGCAAAGACGCAAAGAGGTGGAACGTGCGCTTGGCCCGACCCCGCCGCGCAAGCGGCATCTCAGGACAGCTAAAGAGAAAGCCGCTACGCAGAGGAGACCCTCTTTGCGCCTTTGCGTGAGGCACTCTTCTTCTGCCGCCGTACGCCCACTCACCGCTCCCGGTGAATCACCCCCAGCCACAACGTCCTCGGGGTCGCGCGCTCGATCACGTTCGCGCCGCTGGTGCCCGTCTCCACCCGCGTATCGGAGATGTTCTCGCTCCTAAGCTCGACCGACCAGCCGCGCCCGACCGGCACCGCCGCGCGCGCGTCGAGCGTCGTCGCGGGGGCAAGACGTCGGGTGTTCTGGTCGTCGTCAAACTGAGCGGCGACGTAGCGAAGGGTCGCGGACAGCGCGGCACCGCGCCCCGCCCAGCCGATCGTCGTCAAAGCCTGATCGAGCGGCGTCTGCGCGGGGCGCAAGCCGTTCAGCCCCGCCGCTGCGCCCGAGGCCTCGACCCGCGACGCGGTGTGCGCGTAAGACGCGGACAGGCTCCACGCCCCCGCCGCCCACCGCGCATCCACCTCCGCCCCACGCGCGCGAATGGCGTCGAGGTTCTCGCGCACGCGGTATGCGCCCCCTGCCGCGACCAAGCCGACCAGTGGGTATGTCCCCGGCCTCTGCCCCATCGTGACATTGGCGATGGCACCGGTCAGCCGGTTGTCGAACAACGTCGCCGAGAGCTTCACCCTGCCTATCGGCGTCCAGTCCGCCCCCGCCTCGCCGCCCCACAGATGCTCCGGGGTGAGCACCGCGTTCGCCGCGGTCGCGTCCGCGCCGACACGATAGGAGCGAAACAGTTCGTTGAGCGTCGGCAGTCGCCAGCCGCGGTATCCCGCCGCGCGCAGCGTCAGCGGCTTGGTGACCCGCCATGCCGCGCCCGCTCGCCCGCTCGCCTCCGTCCCGTGCCGGTCGGGGAAGCTGAGATCCGTCAGCGGCAGTCCACCCGAGAACGCGCGCTCCTTCAACCGGCCGTCGCTGATGCGCCAAGCGTCGACCCGCCCGCCGAGGCTGAACGTCACCGGCCCCCGAACCGCGCTCGCATCTGCGAACCCGCCCGCCGTCAGCGTGCGCCCGCCCGCGACGCGGCGGCGCGTCGGCGTACCCGCCGCGAAGCCGTAAAGCTCCTCCGTTCGCCCGCTCAGCGCGCGCATGTCACCGCCGACGCGCAGGTCGGCCCCGCCCCCGATCGACGGCGCGACCTCGACCCGCGCGCCCAGCCCTGTCGCGGGCGTGGCGTATTGGTCGAGCGTCGGCGTGACGCTCGTTCGCGCGGCGTTGATCGCGGGAAACTGGTTGGCGAAGTCGCGGGTCTGCACATAGCCGAGCAGCGACCAGCCCCAGCGCCCATGCCCGACCAACCGTAGCGAGGCGTCCGCCCCTCGGCTCCGGATCGCGCTGTACGCGGTCCCCCGCTCTCGCGCATCGGTGAAAGCGGACAGGTTCGCCTGAACCTCTGTCGCACCGCTGCGCACCACCGCGCGCACCGCCGCCGACGCCTGCGCATATGGAGAGGCACGGTCGACCGGTCCGCGATCCTCCGCCACCGTCGGCACGAAACCGTCCCCGCGCGCATAAGCCGCCGTCGCGGTCAGGAACCCGCCCGGGCGGACCAACGCCGCCGTCCCCTGCGCGTCGAGCGACCCCCGGCTCCCGCCCGCGACCTCCGCCGAGAGCGGCGCGAGCTGGTCGGGCGTCGCGCTTTCGAGCACCACCGTCCCCGCCAGCGCGCCCGCGCCGTACAGGCCGCTGCCGCCGCCGCGCGTCACCCGCACCTCGCCGAGCCGCGACAAGGCATAGGCGGGGAACGCGACCCAGCCGCCGAACGGGTCCGCCTGCGGCACGCCGTCGAGGATCAGCAGCGCCCGGCTCGCCGCGTTGCCGCCGAGCCCGCGCAAGGTGATGCCCTGGCTGGTCGGGTTGGCCGAACGCGAGTCGGAACGGCGAAACTGGTCAAGCCCCGCGACACGGCCAAGCACGGTCTCGAGCCGGTTCGCGGCGTCGCTCTCGATCGCCGCGCGGTCGATCACCACCGTATCGTACGCCCGCTCCCCCGGCGCGCTCGCCAGCCCGCGCCCGGTCACGACCACCTCCGGCGCGTCCTGCGCGGCGGCGGGCACGGCGAGCAGGGCCGACGCGAGCAGCAGGAGGTGCCCGTCGTTCACGTCAGAAGTCGAAAACCTCGCCCGGCTGCGCGGCGACGAAGCGGTCCGGCGCGACGCTTTCCCTCGCGAGCGCGGCGGCGAGTTGCTCGACCGGTGCCTCGCGCGCCTCGTCCGTCAGCTGGAACGTGCCCCAGTGGATGCCGAGCGCATGCGACGCGCCGACCTCGCGCATGATCGCGACCGCCTCCGCCGGGTCGCAATGCTGCGCGGCCATGAACCAGCGCGGCGCATAGGCGCCGATCGGGATCAGCGCGACGCGCGGCGCGCCCCATCGCGCGCGGATGTCGCGAAAGATCGCACCGTCGCCATAGCCCGTGTCGCCCGCGAACCAGACCGCGCCCGCCGGTGTCTCTAGATAATGCCCGGCCCATAACGCCATCCGCCGATCGCCCAGCCCGCGCGCCGACCAATGGTTCGCGGGCGTGAAGCCGGTTACAACGCCCGCGCCGAGCGGAACCCGGTCGTGCCAGTCCCCCACCGCAATCCGCGCTTCGGGCACCGCCGCCCGCACGATCGCGTCGTTGCCGAGCGGCATGGCCATCAGCGACCGGTGCGCGGTGTGCAGCCTCCGCAACGTGTTCACGTCGAGATGGTCGTAATGGCAATGGCTGAGCAGCACGACGTCGATCGGCGGCAGGTCGTCGAACGCGACGCCCGGCGCGGTCACCCGCTTCGGCCCCGCGAACGCGACCGGGCTCGCCCGCTCGGACCAGACCGGGTCGGTGAGGATGTTCAGCCCCGCCGCCTGGATCAGCAGCGTCGCGTGGCCGATCGAGGTGACGCGCAACCCGTCGACACGCGCCTCGGGTCTTGCGGGCGTGACCGGCACCGATCGCGGCCAAGGCGCAGCCCCCCGCGCCGCCTGCCAGCGAACGACCTCGGCAAACGAGCGGTCGGTCGCCGGTTGACCGGGGTTGAAAAAGCGCATCCCGTCGAAATGGTCGGACAGCGGCCCGGAATAATAGCGATTAGGCGGCATGGCCGACCGCTACCGGACCAATCACGCCCGCGAAACCGATGCCGAGCGAACCAGATACGAAAGCCCGCCGACCTTAGCGATCGACGGGCCAAAAAGAAGTGGTGGGCGTAGCAAGGTTTGAACTTGCGACCCCTGCGATGTCAACACAGTGCTCTACCGCTGAGCTATACGCCCACTATGCGCGGGGCCTTAGCGGCGGCGGCGGGGTGGCGCAAGCGCTTCCCGCGTCAGCTCAGCCCCGAGGCGGTGTCGGTCTCAAACATCCGGTCCACCTCAAGCACCAGGTCGCGCAGGTGGAACGGTTTGGACAGCACCCGAGCCTGCGGGATCTGCTTGCCCGCCTTCAGCGTCACCGCCGCGAAGCCGGTGATGAACATCACCCGCATGTCGGGCGCGAGTTCGGCGGCGCGTTGCGCGAGTTCGATCCCGTCCATCTCGGGCATGACGATGTCGGTGAGCAGCAAGTCGAACCGCTCCGCTTCCAGCAGCGGGATCGCGGCCGTGCCCCGGTCCACCGCCGATACGGCGTAGCCGGACCGCTCCAGCGCGCGCGTCAGATATTCGCGCATCACCATGTCGTCCTCGGCCAGAAGAATCCGGATCATCACGCCCTTGGTTCGTTATCGAGGATAGAGGCGGCGCTTATGCCCCGACACGTTAACAATTTCCAGCGCGGGCGGGCGTTGCGGCGACGCGGGCGAGCGCGCATGACGGGCGGGTGACCGCCACGTCTTCCTTCCTGCGCTTCGGCGCGGCCCGGCCCGCGAGCCCGGTGGTGATCTCGGTCCCCCATGCCGGGCGCGACTACCCGCCGCTGCTGCGCGCCGAGCTGCGCGTGTCGCTCGCCGCCGCCGCGTCGCTGGAGGACCGGCATGTCGACGCGGTCGCGCTCGCCGCACGGCGGGGCGAGACGATGCTGGTTCAAGGGCGCGCGCGCGCGTGGATCGACCTCAACCGCGGCGAGGACGAGCGCGACCCGCGCGTCGACGAGGGCGCATCGACGGACGTGGGCGGCAGCGCTAAGCTGCGAAGCGGGCTCGGCCTCGTCCCGCGCCGCGCGGCGGGCGGACGCGACTTGTGGCGGCGGCGCTGGAC
>CALMGC010000164.1 GCA_937863505.1 uncultured Sphingomonadales bacterium
CTTCCACACCCGCCCCGACGCCGAGCTCAACGAGCGGTTCGTGCGCGTCAAGGCGAAGCTGCAGGGCTATGTCGCCGACCCTAAGGCGACGCTCGCCAAATATCCGGCGAGCGACGGCAGCGTCGAGGCGCATTACGCGCGCGCCTATGCCTACCACAAGGGCGGCTATCCCCAGCAAGCGGACGCGGAAGCTGCCGCGTTGGTCAAGGCGGACCCGGTCGACCCGTATTTCCAGGAAATCCAGGGCCAGATCCTGCTCGAAGCGGGTCGCCCCCGCGACGCGGTGGTGCCGCTCCGCCGCGCCGCCGAGGGTACGCGCAACGCGCCGCTGATCGCCACCACGCTCGGCCATGCGCTGATCGCGACGGAGGACAAGGCGAACTATCCCGAAGCGGAGAAGGTGCTGCGTTCGGCGGTCGCGCGCGACGACGACAACCCGTTCGCCTGGTATCAGCTCGGGACGGTGTACGAGTTGCAGGGTGACGAAGCACGCGCCGCGCTCGCCACCGCCGAACAGGCGAGCCTGACCGGCGACACCAAGCGCGCGGCGCAGAGCGCGCGGTTCGCGATGGCGGGCATTCCCAAGTCCTCGCCCGACTGGATCCGCGCCGCCGATATCGCGCTGACGTCGCAGAACGACTTCAACGACAAGAAGCACCACCGGTGAAGACGGCGCTGTTGGCGATAGCCGCGCTGGTCGGCGCGGCGGGCGGCGGCGGCGCGGTGTGGGCGCTCGGCGGCGGCGGCACGCCCGCGGTGGAGCGCACCGTCCACGCCTATCTGATCGCGCACCCCGAGGTGATCACCGAGGCGATGGGCCGGTTGCAGGACCGCGACACCGCCAAGACGGTCGCGGACAACCGCGCGGCGATCACCGCCCCGATCGGTGACGCCTGGGCGGGCGACCCGCACGGCGACGTGACGCTGGTCGAGTATTACGACTACAATTGCGGTTATTGCCGCGCCAGCCTGCCGGTGATCGCGGAGCTGCTCGCGGCCGAGCCGCACGTCCGGCTGATCTATCGCGAGCTGCCGGTGCTCGCCGAGTCGAGCCGCGCCGCCGCGCGCGTGTCGCTGCTCGCGGCGCGGCAGGGGCGGTTCCGCCGCTTCCACGACGCGCTCTACGCCGCCGGGCCGGTTAGCGACGACACGATCGCCGCGACCGCGCGCGCGGCGGGGGTGGACCTGTCGAAGCTACCTGCCGCGACCGCAGGAGAGGATGGCGAGCTCCATGCCAACCTCCACCTCGCCCAGCAGCTCGGCATGGCGGGGACACCGAGCTGGGTGATCGGCGACCGCGTGGTGGTCGGCGCGCTGACGCTCGACCGGCTGCGGCAGGAGATCGCGGACGCGCGGGCGAAGGCGCGATCCGGCTAGGCTCGGCGATCCCAGGCCCGCCGTGCGACCAGCGGACGCAGCACCAGTCCGTTGAGGTCGATGCCGATGTGGAGCAGCATCACCAGCCACAGCGAGCCGAGGTCGAGGTACAGCGCCTGCAACAACGCCCCGACCACCGCGATCGCCGCCATGCCTCGCCACCCCTGATACCGGTGCAGCGCGGCGAACAGCAGCAGCGCCCCGCCCGCCCCCACCAGCGCGCTGCCCGTCACCGCCGCGCCGAGCAGCGGCATCAGCAGGCGGTGGAACAGCTCCTCCGCGATTCCCGCCATGGCCGCCAGCGCGACGCCATACGGCACCTCCGCACAACTGTGCGCGAGCACCGAGTCGATTGCGCCGATTGAAAACACCCGCCGCCCGCGCCGCCCCGCGCACCATGCCAGCGCCAGTCCGATCACCGTGCCGAGGGCCGCGCCGACCAGAAGCGGCCATCCCTGGATCGCCCGCGCCGGCAACCACGCGCGCAACGGCGCAAGCTCCGGCGGCACCCGCCCGACGGCGCCCAATCGCCCAAGCAGCAGGAGCCCGACCAGCGCCGGGAGCAGCAACCCCAGCGCGTCCTTGACCAGCCAGCGCCGGAACATCTTCACCCGCGTGTCCGCCGCGTCGCGCCCCATGCCCGGTATGTCGCCCCAGACAAACCAGGCGACCGCCGCCAACGCCGCCGCGAGCAGCAGCGCGTGGACGATCAAGGCAGGCGATGCTCGCCCTTGATCCAGCGCACCGTGCCCGACGAGGCGCGCATCACCACGCTCTCGGTGGTCATCACCCCGCTGCGCCGCTTCACGCCCTTGAGGAGCGAGCCGTCGGTGACCCCCGTCGCCGCGAAGATCGCGTCGCCCTTCACCAGGTCTTCCAGCTCATAGATGCGGTCGAGGTCGGTCACGCCCCACTTGGCCGCGCGCCCGCGCTCGTCGTCGTTGCGGAACAGCAGCTTGCCCTGGAACTGCCCGCCGACACAGGTCAAGGCGGCGGCGGCGAGCACGCCTTCGGGGGCGCCGCCCGAACCCATATAGATGTCGACCGTCGTCTCCGGATTGGTGACCGCGATCACCCCCGCGACGTCGCCGTCGGGGATCAGCATAATGCCGCAGCCGACCTCGCGCAGCTCGGCGATCATCGCCTCGTGCCGCGGGCGGTCGAGCACGCAGGCGATGATCTCGTGCGGTTCGACCCCCTTCGCCGCCGCCAGCGCGCGGACATTCTCGCTCGGCGACTTGGTGAGGCTGACCAGCCCGCGCTCGTACCCCGGCCCGATGGCGAGCTTGTCCATGTAAACGTCGGGGGCGTTGAGCAGCCCGCCCTCTTCCGCGATCGCCAGCACCGCGAGCGCGTTGGGCGACGCCTTGGCGGTCAGCGTCGTGCCCTCCAGCGGGTCGAGCGCGATGTCGATCTTGGGGCTGCCGGGGCTCGCGCGGCCGACCTTCTCGCCGATGTAGAGCATCGGCGCCTCGTCGCGCTCGCCTTCGCCGATCACCACCGTGCCGTCGAAGTCGAGCTCGTTGAAGGCGCCGCGCATCGCCTCCACCGCCGCCGCGTCCGCCGCCTTTTCGTCACCGCGCCCGACCAGGGTCGAGGCCGCGATCGCCGCCGCCTCCGTCACCCGCACCATTTCAAGGACGAGCAGGCGATCGAGGACCTGGCTGGCGGTTGTCGGCATGGCTGTATCTTTCCCCTGTTCGCCGCGCGCGGATAGGGCGCGCGGGCGGCGTTGTCGAGCGCGGGCGGTCAGTCCTTGGGCGGCTTGATCTGGAAGATAGTCGGCCAGTCCTTGCCCGTCACCCACAACCGCCGCGTCTTCGCGTCCCAGGCGATGCCGTTGGGCACCGCTTCGGGCTCGGTCGCGTGGACCCGCGCAGTCAGTGCGGACAAGTCGATCAGCCCGACGACGCGCCCCGAGACGGGGTCGATGCGGATGATCGCACTGGTGTGCCACACATTCGCGAGCACCTCGCCATCGACGAACTCCAGCTCGTTGATGTTGGGCACCGGTTGCCCGTTCGCGGTCACCGTCACCCGCCGCCGCTCGGCGAGCGTGACCGGGTCGAGAAAGCGCAGCTGCGGCGTCCCGTCCGACATGATCACCGCCTTGCCGTCGCTGGTCAGCGCCCAGCCCTCGCCCGGATAATGGAACTCGCCCGTCCGCCGGAACCCGTCGAGCGTCCAGCGAAAGCCGATGCCCTCTTTCCATGTCAGGCTGATCAGCTGCCTCCCGACCGCGACGATGCCCTCGCCGAAATAGGGCGGCGGCACCGTGACCTGGCGCAGCACGCGGCCCGTGGCGGGGTCGACCTTGCGGACGTACGAATGCCCGACCTCGCCGGTGCTCTCGTAAAAAGCGCCGTCGCGGAAGAACAGGCCCTCGGTGAACGCATGGGTGTCATGCGGCAGCGTTGCGACCACCACGGCGGGCGTGACCGGGAGCGTGTCCGGCGGCGCGGCCCCGAGCAGCAGGAGCGCAAGCAGGGCGAGGATGCGGCGCATCAGTCGCGCAACAGCTCGTTGATGCTGGTCTTGGCACGGGTTCGCTCGTCGACGCGCTTGACGATCACCGCGCAATACAGGCCGAGGTTGCCCCCCCCCCCACCTGTTGAGCTGCCCGGCACCACCCCCGCATAAGGCGGCACCTCGCCCCGGAACCCCTCACCCGTCTCCCGGTCGATGATCTTGGTCGACGC
>CALMGC010000165.1 GCA_937863505.1 uncultured Sphingomonadales bacterium
CGCCTTCACATAACCCGCCGCGAGCTCGATCTCCGCGCCGATCGCCTCCAGCGCTTTCAGGTGCAGGTCGATAGGGCGGTTGCCGATCGCGCATCCGCCGGGCAGCGACACCGTCGCTTCTCCGCTGCGCGCGAGCAACGGCCCCAGCACCAGGATCGACGCACGCATCTTGCGGACGATGTCGTACGGCGCGACCGTTGACGTGAGCCGGTTCGCGCGCGCGGTCATTACCCGTCCGAAATCCTCAGGGCGCGAGCCCTCGACCAGCGTCGACACGCCGAACTGGTTGAGCAGGTGGCCGAAGCTGTCGACATCGGCGAGGCGCGGGAGGTTACGGAGCGTCAGCGGCTCGTCGGTCAGCAGCGCGCAGGGGATGAGGGTGAGCGCGGCGTTCTTCGCGCCGGAAATGGGGAGGGTGCCGGTGAGGCGATTGCCCCCGCGGATCAGGATACGGTCCATAGCGAAGCGCGCATGTGCGCAAACGCGTTTGCGCACAAGACGCGCAAGCTCGGGCGGCGGGTCGCTTAGCGAACCCGTCCGACGTCACGGGATTAGTCCCGTGACGGCTTGCGCTAGCTAAGGATGAGCTCCAGCGGCCCGCCGCGGGCAAAGCCCGCGTCGTCAGACGGGCTCGGCTATGCCGACCCGCTGGCCGGGCTGGCGCGAGTCAAGCGGACGTAGCCGCCTGCCGCGCTGCGCCTCAAGCCTTTTCCATCGTACACTGTAGCGGGTGCTGGTTCTGCCGCGCGAAATCCATGACCTGCGTCACCTTGGTCTCGGCGACCTCATAGGTGAACGTGCCGCAAACCCCCACACCCTTCTGGTGAACGTGGAGCATCACCCGCGTCGCCTCTTCCATGCTCATGCGGAAGAAGCGCTGGAGACACAGCACGACGAACTCCATCGGCGTATAGTCGTCGTTGAGCATCAGCACCCGATAGGGCGTCGGCTGCTTGGTACGCGTCCGGGTGCGCGTGGCGACGCCGGTGCCGCCCTCATCGTCGGGGCGTCCGCCGCGACGTTCGGCCATGGTGATCGGTTCACGAGTCATGCAGATTGAGAATATGGCGGCGCGCCGGGCGGGAGCAAGAGCCTGTCGCAGGCGTGAACAAACGAAAAGGGGCGACGGTCGTCACCAACCGCCGCCCCCGGTAACCTGTGCTAAGCCGGACGATTCAGGCCGCGAGCTTGGCCTTCTCGGCCGCGACCGCAACGCGGTTGGAGATCGGCTGCGCGATGTCATTGGCGAGCTTGATCATCTTCTCGGTCGAGCGCGAGGTCTCGGCGACCATCGTGTCGAACATCGAGCGCGCGAAGTCGCTCTGCAGCTTCATGAACTCGGTCGGCGACTTGGTCGCGCCCAGCGTCTTCATCGCCTGCGTCGCGCCCTCGACCTGACGGCGCGCGAACTCGGCGGCGTCCTGGCCCAGCGTCTCGAAACCCTTGGCGGCGATCTTCGACGACTCGACCACGGCTTCCATGTTGCCCTTGCCGAACGCGTTCATCTCTTCAAACATCTGTTGTCCCTTTTCCATCGCGCCGCGAGCGCGGCTGTTGAGATCGGTGAACATCGCGCGCGGGTCGGCGGGCTGTTCGATGGTGGTCTGCGTGTCCATGACGTCCTCGTGGCTATCCGCCGGGGCCGCGACGGGCGGAGCGACGAGGGCAGGCTCGACCGGCGCAGCCTCGACCGATACCGGCTCGACGGGGGCGAACTCGGCCAACTCGGGCGCGGTGGTCAGCGCCGCCACCACCGCCACCGGCGTCGCGCCCTCGTCGGAGGCCGCGAGCACCGCCGGCACATGGTCGTCGGCAAACGCCTTCACGCGGCGCTTCACCTGTTTGGAAGAGGCGAGCGGCAAAGTGTCGATGACGTCCATGGGTCGGATGATCCTGCTCGTGCTGCAACGCACAATAATTAAATTGCTGCGGATTGCAAGTTCGTTGTGCACCGCACTACGGTGATTCCACGGCTTGGTTCAACGCGCGCGGACGTAGCTTCCCGGCGCGGGCTCGATCGCTTGCAAGGCCCCCTGCCCCGGCACCCGCGCGCCCGTCGCGGGCACGGTCAACTCGCCCCGCGCGCGCAACCAGGCAAGCCAGTCTGGCCACCAGCTCCCCTTGGTTTCGGTCGCCCCCGCGACGAACTCGGCGAGCGAGGACACGGGCGCGTCATTGGTCCAATATTGATATTTCCCCGACGAGGGCGGGTTGACCACGCCCGCGATATGCCCCGACCCGGCCAGCACGAAGCGCAGCGGCCCGCGGAAATGGTGGGTGATCGCCCATACGCTTTCGGCGGGCGCGATATGGTCCTCGCGCCCGGCTTGGATGTACGCGGGCGTGGTCACCTGGGTCAGGTCGATCGGCGTTCCGTCGACGCTGAGCGCCCCCGGCTTCACCAGCAGATTGTCGCGATACAGATCGGTCAGATAACTGCCGTGCCATTTGGCGGGCAGGTTGGTCGTGTCGCTGTTCCAGTGGAGCAGGTCGAACTCGGCATAATCCTTGCCGAGCATGTAGTGATTGGTGACCGTGTTCCAGATCAGGTCGCGCCCGCGCAGCAGGTTGAACGTGTGCGCCATGTAGCGCCCGTCGAGATATCCATCCGCGGACAAGGCCTTCACTGTCGCCAGCTGGTCGTCGGTGGTGAAGTGGAGCAGGTCGCCCGCGCCTGCGAAATCGACCTGCGCGGTGAAGAACGTCGCGGAAGCGACCCGGTCCGCCTCCCCGCGCGAAGCGAGCAGCGCCAAGGTCGCGGCCAGCGTGGTTCCCGCCACGCAATAGCCGATCGCGTGGACGGCGGGGACGCCCAGCGCGCCACGGATCGTCTCGATCGCGTCCACCTGCGCGAGGACGTAATCGTCCCACACCACCTCCGCCATGCTCGCGTCGGCGGAGCGCCACGACACCATGAACACGGTGATCCCCTGATCGGTCGCCCAGCGGATAAAGCTCTTCTCCGGCGTCAGGTCGAGGATGTAGAAGCGGTTGATCCAGGGCGGAAAGATCACCAGCGGCGTCGCCAGCACCTCGTCGGTCGTCGGCGAATACTGGATCAGCTCGTAGAGCGGCGTGCGGTGGATCACCTGCCCCGGCGCGGTGGCGAGGTTGCGCCCGACCTCGAACGCGCCGGGCGCGACATGCGTCATCTGTCCCTTGCCAAGGTCGGCGAGCAGGTTCTGCATGCCGGTGACAAGGTTCTGCCCCTGCGTCTCGATCGTCCGCGCGATCACGTCGGGGTTGGTGAACGGGAAATTGGACGGGCTGATCGCCTCCACGATCCCACGCGCGGTGAAGTGCAGCCGCTCGCGCTCCGCCTCGCTCACCTCCAACGCTTCGACCTGCGCGAGCAGGTGCTCGCTGACCAGCTGGTAGGCGCGGCGGATCATGTCGAAGGGCGGCTGCGCCCACGCCTCGCTCGCGAAGCGCTTGTCCTTGGGCAGCGGGGGCAAGGCGGGGGCCGAAGCCGGATCGAGCATCCCGCGCCACAGTTCCGCGCTCTCGCGCCAGAACGCTTCCGCGCGCTCCAACGTCGCGGGATCGGTCAGCCCGGGCAGCGCCGGCCAGCCGTTCGCGGGCGCGGTCGCCATCGCCTGCGCGACCTGCCCCATTCCCGTCAGCATCGCCGCCCAGGGCGCGAGCGTTTCCTGAGCGGCCCCCACAACAGGGGGCGTTTCGGTATCGGCCATGGCGTCTCTCCTGACCGCGGTTTACCCGCTCGCGACGCGTTCGTCACGCGGCAAGAGCGGGCTCCCCCTCCAACCCGAAACGCGGTAAACACCGCGGCGAAAGGCTTTCGCCCATGTCCGACGACGAGTTCTACCGCATCCGCCGCCTGCCCCCCTATGTCATCGCGGAAGTGAATGCGATGCGCGCGGCGGCGCGGAGCGGAGGCGAGGACATCATCGACCTCGGCATGGGCAATCCCGACCTGCCCCCACCCCCGCACGTCATCAAAAAACTGGTGGAGGTCGCGCGCAAGCCCGACGCGCACGGCTATTCGCAGTCAAAGGGCATCCCCGGCCTCCGCCGCGCGCAGGCGAACTATTACGCGCGCCGCTTCGGCGTCGATCTCGACCCGGAGCGCGAGGTGGTGGTGACGATGGGGTCGAAGGAAGGGCTCGCCAGCCTAGCCACCGCGATCACCGCGCCGGGCGACGTGGTGCTCGCGCCCAACCCGTCCTACCCGATCCATACCTTCGGCTTCATCATCGCGGGCGCCACGATCCGCGCGGTGCCGACCACCCCCGACGAGCGTTATTGGGAAAGCCTCGATCGTGCGATGGCGTTCACGGTCCCGCGCCCCAGCGTGCTGGTCGTCAACTACCCGTCCAACCCGACCGCCGAGACGGTCGACCTCGCCTTTTACGAGCGGCTGGTCGACTGGGCGCGCGCGAACCAGGTGTGGATCGTCTCCGACCTCGCCTATTCGGAATTGTATTTCGACGGGCGTCCGACCGTCTCCGTCTTGCAGGTCAAGGGCGCGAAGGACGTCGCGGTCGAGTTCACCTCGCTCAGCAAGACCTTCTCGATGGCCGGCTGGCGGATCGGCTTCGCGGTCGGCAACGCCAAGCTGATCGCGGCGATGACGCGGGTGAAGTCATATCTCGACTATGGCGCGTTCACGCCGATCCAGGCCGCCGCCTGCGCCGCGCTCAACGGCCCGCAGGAGATCGTCGAGCAGAACCGGCAGCTATACCACAAGCGCCGCGACGTGCTGGTCGAGAGCTTCGCCCGCGCGGGCTGGGACATCCCCGCGCCGCCCGCGAGTATGTTCGCCTGGGCCCCGCTCCCGCCAAGCCTGCGGCACTTAGGCAGCCTTGAGTTCTCCAAACAATTGCTCACTCACGCCCAGGTCGCGGTTGCGCCAGGGGTGGGTTATGGCGAGCTAGGGGAAGGTTTCGTGCGCATCGCGATGGTCGAGAACGAACAACGGCTGCGGCAAGCGGCGAGGAACGTGCGCCGCTACCTCGCCAGCATGGGCGTCAACACGCCCGCGCAGCGGACGGGCTGAGACTTGCCGTACCGAGACAACAGTTCACGGGTTGCCGCCGGGCTGGGCTGCGTCGCGGGGCTGACCTTCTTTATCTGGGCCGTCCCGATGATGCTTTTCGGCCCGATCAGCAGCGCAGGCGCTCACGTCCTTTTCTGGTGGACGGCTATTCTCCTCGGCCCGTTTGTCGTCGCGTATATCATTGGCAAGCTCATCAATCGTTTCTCTCGGCTCCGTCGATGATCAACCCGCTCTACTCGATTGCGGGGGTGCTCGTCGGGATGCTCGTCGGCATGACGGGGGTGGGCGGCGGGTCGT
>CALMGC010000166.1 GCA_937863505.1 uncultured Sphingomonadales bacterium
TCTTCCATGAGTTCGGCGGCGGCTCGGCAAATCCGGAGGAGGTCGGCGGGTCGGGTGACGTGAAATACCACCTCGGCACCTCCACCGATCGCGAGTTCGACGGCGTCAAGGTCCATCTGTCGCTGGTCGCCAACCCGTCGCATCTGGAGGCCGCCGACCCGGTGGTGCTCGGCAAGACGCGCGCGATCCAGACGATCGCGAACGACCTCAAGGAGCATACCGGCTCGCTTCCCGTGCTGATCCACGGCGACGCCGCGATGGCGGGGCAGGGGATCGTCTGGGAGTGCCTCGGCTTTTCCGGCATCCGCGGCTACAATACCGGCGGCTGCGTCCACTTCATCATCAACAACCAGATCGGCTTCACAACCAGCCCGCAATTCGCGCGCTCTTCGCCCTATTCGTCCGACGTGGCGAAGGGGGTTCAGGCGCCGATCTTCCACGTCAACGGCGACGACCCCGAGGCGGTCACCTTCGCGACCAAGATGGCGATCGAGTTCCGCCAGCGCTTCCACCGCGACATCGTCATTGACATGTGGTGCTACCGCCGCTTCGGCCATAACGAGGGGGACGAGCCGAGCTTCACCCAGCCGTTGATGTACGACCGCATCCGTCGCCACGCGCCGGTGAGCGCGGTTTACGGCAAGCGGCTGATCGACCAGGGCGTCGTCGATCAGGCGTGGGTGGACGAGAACGTCAAGCAATACACGACGTTGCTCGACGGCGAGTTCGAGGCGGGCGCGGCGTACAAGCCCAACAAGGCGGACTGGTTCGCGGGCCGCTGGTCGGGGCTTCACGCCCCCGCCGACGCGGAGACCGCGCGCCGCAACGTCGAGACCGGGGTCGAGCCCAAGCTGTTCGACGCGCTCGGCCGGACGCTGACGACGCCGCCGGGCGACCTCACCATTCACAAGACGCTCGGCCGCGTGCTCGATGCGAAGCGCGAGATGTTCCGTTCGGGCGGCGGTTTCGACTGGGCCACCGGCGAAGCGCTGGCATTCGGGTCGTTGCTTTCCGAAGGCTATGGCGTCCGCCTGTCGGGGCAGGACTCCGGGCGCGGCACGTTCAGCCAGCGGCACGCAGTCTGGGTCGACCAGAAGGACGAGCACAAATACGTGCCGCTTACCACGGTCGAGCATGGCCGGTTCGAGGTGCTCGACTCGCCGCTGTCGGAGTACGGTGTGCTGGGGTTCGAGTACGGCTACGCGCTCGCCGACCCCAAAACGCTGGTGCTGTGGGAAGCGCAGTTCGGCGACTTCGCGAACGGCGCGCAGATCATGATCGACCAGTTCATCGCGTCGGGCGAGGCCAAGTGGCTGCGCGCCAACGGGCTCGTGATGCTGCTCCCGCATGGCTATGAGGGGCAGGGACCGGAGCATTCGTCGGCGCGCCCCGAGCGCTTCCTGCAACTGTGCGCGGGCGACAACATGCAAGTCGCGAACGTGACCACGCCCGCCAACTACTTCCACCTGCTCCGCCGCCAGATGCACCGCGGCTTCCGCAAGCCACTGGTGGTGTTCACGCCCAAGTCGCTGCTCCGCCACAAGCTGGCGGTGTCCACTCGCGCGGACTTCCTCGGCGACACGCATTTCAAGCGCATCCTGTCCGACCCGAACGCGCCCGCCGACGCTGAGACGAAGCGACTCGTGCTGTGCTCGGGCAAGGTATTCTACGACCTGCTCGAGGCACGCGACGCGGCGGGCGATACGGCGACGCAGATCGTCCGCGTCGAGCAGCTCTACCCCTTCCCGGGCGAGCCGCTGACCGCGCGGCTGAAGCGGATGGCGGCGCTCGAAGAGGTCGTCTGGGCGCAGGAAGAGCCGCGTAACCAGGGCTATTGGACCTTTGTCGAGCCGTTCATCGAGGCCTGCCTGCGCGAGGCTGGGTCGACACCGCAGCGCCCGCGCTATGCGGGCCGCTCCGCCTCCGCCTCGCCCGCGACCGGGCTGATGAAGCGTCATCTGACCGAGCAAGGCGCGCTGGTCGCCGACGCGCTAGGGCATAGCGTGCGCGGCGAGATCCGCCGTACGCAAAAGGGCGAGGTCGCGACCTCCACCGCCAAGGCCGGGCTCGCGGCAAGCTAACAAGGACAGTTCATGGCCACCGAAGTTCTCGTCCCCACGCTGGGCGAATCGATCACCGAGGCGACGCTCGGCGAGTGGCTCAAGAAGCCCGGCGACCCCGTGCGCGCGGACGAGCCGATCGCGGCGCTGGAGACGGACAAGGTCTCGGTCGAGGTGCCCTCGCCCGTCGCGGGGACGATGGGGGAGTATGCGGTCAAGGTCGGCGATACGGTCGCGGTCGGCGCGATGATCGCGACTATCGACGCCGGCGCCGCCGCCCCGGCCAGGGTGGAAGCGCCGCAGCCCGCGGTCACCGCGTCACCCGCCGCCGCGCCGGCTCCCGAGTCCGCCGCCGCGCTATCGCCGTCGGTGCGCCGCGCGGTGCTGGAGCTTGGCGTCGACCCCTCGACGGTGAAGGGCACGGGCCGCGACGGTCGCCTGACCAAGGAAGACGTCGCCGCCGCCGCGCAGTCCAAGCCTGCGACCCCTGTACCGGCCCCCGCCCCGCAGCCCGCCTCCGTCACCGCCGCCGCCTCGACCCGCAAGGAAGAGCGCGTCCGCATGACGCGGCTCCGCCAGACAATCGCCAAGCGGCTGAAGGACGCGCAGAACACCGCCGCGATGCTGACGACGTTCAACGACGTCGACATGGGCGCGGTGATCGAGGCGCGGAACAAGTACAAAGACCTGTTCGAGAAGAAGCACCGCGTCCGGCTCGGCTTCATGGGCTTCTTCGTCAAGGCGGCGTGCATGGCGCTCAAGGACGTGCCGAGCGTCAACGCCTCGATCGAGGGCGACGAGATCGTCTATCACGACTATGCCGACATTTCGGTCGCGGTCAGCGCGCCGGGCGGGCTGGTCGTGCCGGTGATCCGCGACGCGGACCGGATGAGCGTCGCCGAGGTCGAAAAGACGATCGGCGACTTCGGCCGCCGCGCCAAGGACGGCACGCTCAAGATGGACGAGATGAAGGGGGGCACCTTCACCATCTCCAACGGCGGCGTGTTCGGATCGCTGATGAGCACGCCCATCATCAACCCGCCGCAGAGCGCGGTGCTCGGCCTCCATCGCATCGACGAGCGCCCGGTGGTGAAGGGCGGGCAGATCGTCGCGCGACCGATGATGTACCTCGCCTTGAGCTATGACCACCGCCTGATCGACGGGCGCGAGGCGGTGACGTTCCTGGTCGCGCTGAAAAATGCTATCGAGGACCCGACGCGAATATTGATCGACTTGTGAGGACGGCGATGGACTGGCGGGACATCATCTACTCGAACCCGAATATCTACGGGGGTAAGCCGATTTTTCGGAACAGCCGGATCAGCGTCGAAATGGTGCTCGACCTGATGGCGGCAGGGTGGGCGGTCGAACAGATGGCGGATGAGTACCCCGGTATCCTGCCCGAGCATTTGCCCGCTGCGGCGGCATTTGCCGCTGAGTTGATCCATGATGAGCAGGCGTTGGTTACCAGCCGGGCCCGCGCTGCTTGAGGTTCCTTCTGGACGTCAATGTCGGTCGAAGAGTTGCGGACGCATTGGAAGCAAAAGGCTATGATGTGGTCCGCGCGGCATTGACAAATGGTCTTGCCGAGGACCCCGACATCCTCGCGCAGGCGGTGGAGGGTGAGCGCATTCTGATTACCTATGATCGTGATTTCAGCGAGCTCGTGTTCTCTCGGCGTGTGGCGACACCGCCGGCGATCATCTATCTTCGCTATCGCAGCCGCGATGTGGACGACGCGATCGCGCGGTTGATGCCAGTGCTCGATTTCGATCGCCTGGTGCACCACATGACGGTTATCGACGAGCGACGCGTTCGTCGCACCCCTTTTCCGACCGGAAGCAACGACAATGGCTGACTACGACTATGACGTCCTCGTGATCGGCTCCGGCCCCGGCGGCTATGTCGCGGCAATCCGGGCGGCGCAGCTGGGTCTGCGCACCGCCTGTGCGGAGAGCCGGGAGACGCTGGGTGGCACCTGCCTCAATGTCGGGTGCATTCCGTCCAAGGCGCTGCTTCATGCCTCGGAACTGTACGAGGAGGCCAAGGGCGGGCACCTGGCGAAGTTCGGTGTCGACTTCAGCGGGGTGACGCTCAACCTCGACCAGATGCACGCCGAAAAGGCGAAGGCAGTCAAGGAACTCACCGGCGGGATCGAGTTCCTGTTCAAAAAGAACAAGGTGACGTGGCTCAAGGGGCAGGCCGCGTTCGCCGACGCGCATACCGTCACCGTCGGCGAGCAGACCGTCACCGCCAAGGATATCGTCATCGCCACCGGCTCGTCGGTCACGCCGCTGCCGGGCGTCGCCATCGACAACAAGGTCATCATCGACTCCACCGGCGCGCTGGCGCTGCCGGAAGTGCCCGAGCATCTCGTCGTGATCGGCGGCGGCGTGATCGGGCTGGAGCTGGGCAGCGTGTGGCGCAGGCTCGGGGCCAAGGTGACGGTGGTCGAATATCTCGACCAGATCCTGCCCGGCTTCGATGGTGAGGTGCGCAAGGAAGCGGCCAAACTGTTCAAGAAGCAGGGCTTCGAGCTGATGACCGGGACCAAGGTGACGGGCGTCACCGTCGAGGGCGAGTGCGCTTCGGTCGCGGTCGAGCCTGCGGCGGGCGGGGAAACGCAGATGCTTCAGGCGGATGCGGTACTGGTCGCGATCGGGCGACGTCCCAATGTCGACGGGCTTAATCTCGCCGCGATCGGGCTGGAGCTCAACGCGCGCGGGCAGGTGCCGATCGACCACGACTTCCGCACGCCCGTCGCTGGCGTGTGGGCGATCGGCGACGCCGCGCCGGGGCTGATGCTCGCGCACAAGGCGGAGGACGAGGGCGTCGCGGTGGCGGAGAATATCGCCGGACATACCGGCATCGTCAACCACGACGTGATCCCGAGCGTGGTCTACACCATGCCCGAGATCGCCGGGGTCGGCCTGTC
>CALMGC010000167.1 GCA_937863505.1 uncultured Sphingomonadales bacterium
CACGGCAGCTTATCCCGAGCAGTGCACGGCTCGCCGCCTCGCCCAGCAGCAGCGCGCGCGGGGGCCGTCCGAGCGACAGATGATGCCGCGCGACCTCGCCCAGCCGCGCCGCGACCTCCGGCCCGATCCGCCCGGCGGGAGGGCGCGCGGTGGCGAGCGGGACGAGCAGCACGTCGGCGCGCGTCCGCCCGATCGCGGCGAGCATCCGGTCGAACAATCGTCCCGCCGCGCCGCTCAGCAGCCGTCCCTCGGCCAGGTCCTCGCGCTCGGGCAGGTCGGTGACAATCCAGAGCGGCGCGCCAAGGTCGCCCTCCGCCGCCAGCCGCCGGCCGCTCCACGCCGCCTCGGGCGCGTCGGGACCTGCGCGCCAAGCGGCGAACGCCTCCAGCGTAGCGGGCATCGCGGTCGACACGGCGACCGGCTCCGCCGCGACCGGGGCGGGTTGGAGCACGGGCAGGGCGAGCCAGTCGCGCGGCTCCTCGTCGACGAGCATGTCGACGCCTGCGTCCCGCCACCATTCGAGCGCGCTTTCGGCCGTCGCGCGCCAGTTCACATTTTGGTCCGCCCCCATATATTCGTTGCAGGCCACCCGGTTGACGCCAGCGTCAATCAACGGGCACGGCATAACCGATAACCCGTTGCGCGCGCGCGCCCGGTCGCGCGACGCCCGGCCCTTGGAGAGACAGGATGTCCGAACGCGAGTCGATGCCCTATGACGTGGTGATCGTCGGTGCCGGCCCCGCCGGGCTGTCCGCCGCGATCCGCCTGAAACAGCTGAACGCGGAGCTGTCGGTCTGCGTGATCGAGAAAGGCTCGGAGGTCGGCGCGCACATCCTCTCGGGCGCGGTGGTCGACCCCAAGGCGCTGGACGAGCTGTTGCCGTCATGGCGCGAGGATAGCTCGTGCCTGATGAACCAGGTACCCGTCACCTCCAACCACCACTGGGTGCTGACCGCCAAGAAGAAGGTCAACCTGCCGCATCTGATGATGCCCTCCTACATGGACAACAAGGGCACGTTCACCGGCTCGCTCGGCAATCTGTGCCGCTGGCTGGCCGAGCAGGCGGAGGCGCTGGGCGTGGAGATCTTCCCCGGCTTCGCCGCGGCGGAGGTGCTGTTCAACGATGACGGCTCGGTCAAGGGTGTCGCGACCGGCGACATGGGCGTCGCGCGCGACGGCACGCACAAGCCCGACTATACGCCGGGGCTGGAACTCCACGCCAAGTATACGCTGCTCGCCGAGGGCGCGCGCGGGCACCTGACCAAGGAGGTCAAGCACCTGTTCGACCTCGAGCGCGACTGCCAGCCGCAGGTGTATGGCATCGGCATCAAGGAATTGTGGGACATTGACCCGGCCAAGCACGAGCCGGGCAAGGTCATCCACACTCAGGGCTGGCCGCTGCAGGAGGCGTGGGGGGGCGGCTGGATCTACCATCAGGCGAACAACCAGCTGTCGATCGGCTTCGTGCTCGCGCTTTCCTACAAGAACCCGCATATCTCGCCGTTCGACGAAATGCAGCGGTGGAAGCATCATCCGGAGATCAAGCGGCTGCTCGAGGGCGGCAAGCGCGTCAGCTATGGCGCGCGCGCGATCAACGAGGGCGGGTGGCAGTCGGTACCGCACCTCGTGTTCCCCGGCGGCGCGCTGATCGGCTGCTCGGCGGGGTTCGTCAACGTGCCGCGGATCAAGGGCAGTCACACCGCGATGAAGTCGGGCATGCTCGCGGCCGAGGCGATCGCGGGCGCGCTGGCCGCCGGGCGCGCCCACGACACGTTGCAGGACTATGAGGCCAATCTGCGGTCGAGCTGGATCGCCGACGAGCTCAAGAAGGTGAAGAACGCCGAGCCCGCGGTCGCGAAGTTCGGTGCGCTCGCGGGCACGGTGGTCGCGGGCGCGGACCTGTGGATGCGCCAGCTGCGCATCGGGTTGCCGGTGACGATGAAGCACCACGCCGACCACGAGCAGCTGTCGCGCAAGGACCATGCGCACCCGATCACCTATCCCAAGCCCGACGGGGTGATCAGCTTCGACAAGCTGTCGAGCGTGTTCCTGTCGAACACCAACCATGAGGAGGACCAGCCGGTCCACCTGACGCTGCGCGACCCCGAGATACCGACCCACGTCAACCTGCCCATCTATGACGGGCCGGAGACCCGCTACTGCCCGGCGGGCGTGTACGAGTATGTCGACGATACCGCGACCGATACGGGCAAGCGGCTGCAGATCAACGCGCAGAACTGCGTCCACTGCAAGACGTGCGACATCAAGGACCCGCGGCAGAACATCAAATGGGTGGTGCCGGA
>CALMGC010000168.1 GCA_937863505.1 uncultured Sphingomonadales bacterium
CACGTCGCCCGAGCCGCCGGTCGCGAGCCCGGTGCCGCCGCCGAGAAAATGCAGCACCTCTCCCTCGGGTGATGCGATGTGCGTCTGCGTACCCTTGAGCGCGACCACCGCGCCGAACCGCGCCGCCGTCTCGCAGGCGATCGCGGCCGGGTCGCGCTTGATCTCCTCCATGTCGCGACCCGTCAGCGACGCCATCTCGCCCTCGTGCGGGGTCATCACCAGCCGCCCCCGGAACGGCGCGAGCAAATCGGCGAGGTCGCCCGCGCACGCCACCGCCTGCGCGTCGAGTACTACCATCGCGTCTTCCGGGGCCTCTTCGACCAGCGAGCGGATCAGCTTTTCCGCGACCCCCTTGGTCGAAACACCCGGGCCGAGCACGAGCGCGTCGCAATCGGCGACCGCCTTGGACAGCGACTGATCCCACGCGATCTCGCCATCCGCATCCTCAGGCAGCGCGATCACCGCCGCTTCGGGGATCAGCATCCCCAGCATCGTCGCGCCTGACGCGATCGTCGCCAGCTGCAGCTTGCCGCAGCCGACGCGCAGCGCCGCCTCGCCCACCAGCCGGATCGCGCCGGGCACCATCCGCGCGCCGCCGATCGCGAGCACGCGCCCGCGCGTGTTCTTGGTGGTCTCGCCCGCATGGACGGGGGCGGGGTGGGCGGCGATCCACGCGCTGTCGAGCGGGGTGGGGTCGGTCATCCGCGTGCTCCCAGGCTCTGGTCGGGCTCGGTCGTCACCTCGGCCTGCGCGTCCTGCTCGACCGGCGCGGTCTGGTTGTAGCGGACCAGCGCCAGCCCGCCATGCGGCCCCTTCTTGGGATCGAACCGATATTCGGTGACCGAACAGTTGGCGACATCGCCCGCGCGGTCGACCGCCAGCACCTCCTCCTCCGTCATCCGCTCGATCACATAGCGCAAGCACAGCACCACCACCTGATGCGCGACGATCATCACCCGCTTGCCCGCATGGTGGAGCGTGATCCAGTCGAGGATCGCACGCAGGCGGAATACTACATCGCACCAGCTCTCACCGCCGGGCGGGCGGTGATAGAATTTGCCGAGCAATCGCCGCAGTTCCGCCTGGTCGGGGTAGCGCGCCATCACCCCTGCGGTGGTGAGCCCGTCGAAGATGCCGAACTCCTTCTCGCGCAGCCGCTCGTCAACGCACACCGGCTCGTTCGCGGGCGCGCCGCCCATTTCCCGGAACAACCGCGCGGTCTCCTGCGCGCGGACATAGGGCGAGGCGAGCATCACCTCCGGACGTCCGTCCGCCTGCCCGCGCGCGAACCAGCGGCCGAGCGCGCGCGCCTGGTCCTCGCCGCGCGGAGACAGCGGCACGTCGACATCGCGGACGGTAAGCGCGATCCGCTCCGCCCCGCTCGCCATCGCCTGATCGCGGGCGACATTGCCCGCGCTCTCGCCGTGTCGGACGATCCAGAGGGTGAGCGGCCAGCGGTCGCTCATGCGAGCGCCGCGTCGGAGTAGGTCGGCATAAACAAGGCCCCTTTTGCAACCATGTGAACCGCCGGCGCGCCCGGGCGTTCCCCACCGCCCATAACGAGAACCAGCCATGCCCGACCGCCTCGACGTCAACACCGCCACCGCCGATCAGCTCGACGCGGTGCCGGGGCTAGCCGGGCACGGCTATGAGATCGTGCGCTATCGCGGCGAGCGCGAGGGCTTCATCGAATTGCGCCAGCTCGACGAGGTGCCCGGCCTGTCGGGCAAGGTCGATGACGCCGCCCGCGAACGGCTCAGCGTCGGGTAACTCCGGCCCGGCGCCTGCTAGCGGTTCGCCCTCAGCGCATCCGCTTCATCAGCTCGCCCATCGGCATGTTCATATGCGCGAGGTGCGACATGATCCACACGCTGCCGAGCACCGTCACCAGCACGATGAACACGCCAAAGGCGAGCGCCATGACGTTGTTGGTGTTGTCGGGCCCGGTGGTGATGTGGAGGAAAAAGGCGAGGTGAACACCCATCTGCGCGATCGCGAACACGATCAGCGCGGCCGGGATCGCGGGTGCCCAGACCAGCCCGGTCGTCGGCAGCGCGAACGACAGCCCCGTCAGCAGCACAGCCAGCGCCAGCCCCAGCACATAGCCGGAAACGCCGGTGCCGATGTCGCCCGCGCTCGTGCGCTCCTCGCCGGGCGCGAGATCGCCCGCATCGGCTCCTCCGGTCAGCTCCCGCTCGCTCATTGCCCGGCTCCCAGCAGATACACGATGGTGAATACCGCCACCCAAATAATGTCCAGCGCGTGCCAGAACAGGTTAAAGCAGAACAACCGCCGCAGGATGGTTTCCCGAAACCCCTTGACCCGCAGCTGCGCCATCATCGTGCCGAGCCACAACAGCCCGATCGAGACGTGAAGCCCGTGACACCCGACAAGCGCGAAGAAGGAAGACAGGAACGCGCTGCGCGTCGGTCCGGCACCTTGAGCGACGAGGTCGGCGAACTCCTGCACCTCGAGCGCAAGGAACGCGAAGCCCAGCACGCCGGTGACGAGCAGCCAGATCTGCGTCCAGGCCATGTTCTTGCGCTCGGTCGCGACGCTGCCGAGCCCGGCGGTGAAGGAGGACGCGAGCAGCAGCCCGGTTTCGATCGCCACGCGCCGGAGGTCGAACAGCTGGTGCCCCGAAGGTCCGCCCGCCGTCTCCCCGCTCAGCACGGCATAGGCCGCGAAAAAGCCGGAGAACATGATGATGTCGGACAGCAGGAAGATCCAGAAGCCGTAGGCGACGACGATCCGCTTGGAGGCGGGGCCGCCCTCGCCATGACCCGTGGCCTCGCCATGCCCGTGCGCGGCGTGGCCGTGTCTGGGACGGCGACCCAGCGCATAGGGGTCGCCGCCATGAGCGGGAGCGGCGGCGCTCATGCGAAGATCCTCTCGCCGGCCCGATGGCGTTCGAGCGCAGCGAGTCGTGCGGCCCGCCGGGCGCGGTCGATCCGCGCCACTTCCTCGGCCGGGATCTCATATTCGTCATGGTCGCGCCATGCGAAGATGACGAACGTGGCGTAGGAACCGACCAGACCCAGCGCCGCCAACCACCAGATGTGCCAGATCAGTGCGAAGCCGATCGCCGTCGCGAAGAACGCGACCACGAAGCCGGTCGGCGAATTGCGCGGCATCTCGATCGCCTCGTACTTCGGCTCCGGGCCCAGCCGCTGCGACTCGACCGCTGCCTGCTTGATGCTCCAATAGACCTCCTCGCCGGTCACGTCCGGGAGCACCGCATAGTTGAACACCGGCGGGGGCGAGGGAGTCGACCATTCGAGGCTGCGACCGTTCCACGGGTCGCCCGTCACGTCGCGCAGCTGGTCGCGATTGCGGATCGAGACCACCAGCTGCATGATCTGCGAAAGCACGCCGAGGATCATCACGAAAATGCCGCCGAGCGCGATGTACAGCCACGGTGCCCATTCGACGACGTTGATGTGCTGGAGCCGCCGCTGCATCCCTTCGAGCCCAACGATGTAGAGCGGAATGAAGACGGCGAAAAAGCCCGTCAGCGACAACCAGAACGCGCGCTTGCCCCAGGTCTCGTCGAGCTGGAACCCGAACGCCTTGGGAAACCAGTAGATCATACCGGAGAACGCCCCGAAGATGCTGCCGCCGACGATGACGTTGTGGAAATGCGCGACGAGAAACATCGAGTTGTGAAGCATGAAGTCGGCGGGCGGAACCGCCATCAGCACACCCGTCATGCCCCCGACGACGAAGGTCGACACGAACGCGATCGCCCACAGCATCGGTGTCGCATAGCGAACCCGCCCGCCGTACATGGTGAAAATCCAGTTGAAGACCTTCACCCCCGTCGGGATGGCGATGATGCTCGTGGTGATCCCGAAAAAGGCATTCACGTCTCCGCGCGAACCCATGGTGAAAAAGTGGTGGAGCCAGACGGTGAACGCCAGCACGCATATCACCATCGTCGCCAACACCATCGAACGATAGCCGAACAATGGCTTGCCCGAGAAGGTGGCGAACACTTCGGAGAAGATACCAAAGGCAGGCAGGATCAGGATGTAAACCTCCGGATGACCCCAGATCCAGATGAGGTTCATGAACATCATCGCGTTGCCGCCACCGTCGTTCGTGAAAAAGTGAAAGCCGAAATAGCGGTCGAGCGTCAGCATCGCCAACGTCGCGGTCAGGATAGGGAAGGCAGCGACGATCAGCAGGTTGGAGGCGAGGCTGGTCCAGCAGAACATCGGCATCCGGAGATAGCCCATGCCCGGCGCCCGCATCTTGAGGATGGTGGTGACGAGGTTCACCCCGCTCATCAACGTGCCCACCCCCGATATCTGGATCGCCCACAAATAATAATCGACACCGACGCCCGGCGAATAGGCGTTCTCGCTGAGCGGCGCATAAGGAAGCCAGCCGGTCCGCGCGAACTCGCCGATCACCAGGCTCATGTTGACGAGCAACGCGCCGACGCAGGTCAGCCAGAAGCTGACCGAGTTGAGCGTGGGAAACGCGACGTCGCGGACCCCGAGCTGGAGCGGGAGGACGAAGTTCATCAGCCCGATCATCATAGGCATCGCGCCGAAGAAGATCATGATCGTGCCGTGCGCGGTGAACAGCTGGTCGTAATGCTCGGGCGGGAGGAAGCCGGGATTATGCCCGATCGCGACCGCCTGCTGCGTGCGCATCATGATCGCGTCGGTGAAGCCGCGGATCAGCATCACCAGCGCGAGGATGACGTACATGACACCGATCCGCTTGTGATCGACGGAGGTGAACCACTCCTTCCACAGATACGGCCAATGCCCCTTGACCGTGATCCATGCGAGCACGCCCGCGAGGACCAGTCCCACCATCGCGCCCGCGACCAGTGGGATTGGTTGACCGAAGGGTATGGCGCTCCAGCTCAGCTTGCCGAGCATCAGCTTTCGTCTCCTGATGAAATGGATGCGTCACCACCGCGACCGGTCGTCGGGCCGGGGGCGGGCAACAAACGCTGCGAGGTGATGTCGCCGAACAGGCCCGGCTGCACCGCGCGGAAGGTGATGGGCGTCACGCGCGTGCTCTGGCGCGCCAGTTGGGGATAAGTGCGCGCGTCGAGCGACTGCCCCTTGCCCCTGGCCTGCGATACCCAGCCCGCGAACTGCGCGGGCGAGACCGCGTTGACCGGGAAATCCATATCCGAGAAGCCATCGCCGCTGAAATGGCCGGAGACGCCGTAATAGAGGCCTGACCGGTCGGCCTGCAGGTTCAGCTCCGACGCCATGCCGCTCATGGTGTAGACCTGGCTGCCGAGCTGCGGAATGTAGAACGTGTTGAGCACGCTCGCCGAGGTCATGCTGAAATGCACCGGCACACCGACCGGCATGACCAGCCGGTTGACGCTGGCGATGCCCTGTTGCGGATAGATGAACAGCCATTTCCAGTCGAGCGAGACGACTTGCACCTCGATCGGCTTCTGCCGCGACTTGATCGGGACCGACGGGTCGAGATCGTGGCTGCCGACCCAGATCACGCCGCTGAGGAACAACACCGTCAGGATCGGGACCGACCATACGATCAGCTCGACACGTCCGGAATAGACGAAGTCGGGCTGGCGCTTGGCGCGCGTGTTGCCCTCGCGAAACCACCAGGCGAAGACGAGGTTGAGGATGATCGTCGGCACCACGATGGCGAGCATGATAGTGAGCGAGTTGAGCAGGATCGTGCGATTTGCCGCGGCGATCGGCCCGGCGGGCGCCAGCACGCCCTGACGCGCGCATCCACCGAGCAGCGCGGCGGCGGCGGTCGCACCGAGCCATCGCCGCTGCGGCGACGTTTCATCCCTTCGATCATAATGTTTCGGTCGGCGCATCGAACGCTCCTTCGCGCGCATCGTGTCGCAGCGCAGTTATGAACTCGGGCAACGCCGCGCCAGCGCAGGACGGCGAACAGGACGGGTAAACGCGCGGGCGATTGCGCTCTATTGCCGCCCGGCTGGTGTAAACATGATCCAGGTCACGCAGAACAAGTAAATTCGGCTCCGCAGCCGAAAACACGGTCGCAGCGCAGCGCCGCCGCAACCACCGTCGTGTCGCCGGGTTATGTACCGCGATCACCCCTATGCGGAGAACAGCCATGACGACCCAAACCCAAGAGAATACCGGTCGCACGATCGCGATCGGCGCGGCGGCGGGCATCGCCGCGGGGCTCGTCGCCAATCTGATGCGCAAGTCCGTCGTTCAAGCGCCGACGGTGATCGCGGGCCAGTGGGACCAGGCGCTCGCCGCCGAGCACAAGGCGGTGCTGGCGATCATCAACAAGGCCGCCGAGACGAAGGACACGCAGACGGGGCTGCGCTCGTTCCTGCTGATGCAGATCAAGCACGCGCTCGGCAAACACTCGTTCGCGGAAGAGAACAGCATCTACGCGAAGATGCGCGACCTCGGGATGCCGGAAGGGGCGGACCACCTCAATCACGAGCACGGCTATATCAAGCAGGCGTTGTTCGACCTCACCGAGATGGACAAGAGCGACGCGGGCTGGGCACCTCGGATGCGCGAGTTGGGCTCGCTCGTCGCGGAACATGCGGGCGAGGAGGAGAACGACATGTTTCCCAAGCTCAAGGCAAAGCTGACGGATGCGGAGAACAAGCATCTGACGGCCGCCATGAACAAGGAAGCGTTCAAGCTCGCGTGACCATCGCGCGGCGGGGCACGGTTTGCGCCCCGTCGCGTTGTCCAGCGCCATGAAGCTATTCCACGTCAGTGACGTTCATTTCGGCGCGGAGGATCCTGCCGCGCTCGCCTGGTTCGCCGCGTGCGTCGCTGCCGAAGCACCTGATGCGGTGGTGATGACGGGCGACCTCACCATGCGCGCGAAGCGGGCCGAGTTCGAGGCGGGGGAACGCTGGCTGCGATCGCTCGGTGTGCCGGTGACGGTGGAGATCGGCAACCACGATATCCCTTACTATTCCGATCCCGTCGGGCGGCTACTGCGCCCCTATGCGCGCTACGCCGCCGCGGAAAAGCTGATCGAGCGGCCTTTGACGCTGCCCGGCGTACGGGTCGTCCCGCTCAAGACGGTGGCGCGCGCGCAATGGCGCATCGACCAGTCGAAGGGGCAGGTCAGCCGACGCTCGCTCGCAGAGGCGCTGGCGACGATCGCGGCGGCGAGCCCGGGCGACCTGATCCTCGTCGCCGCGCATCACCCGCTGGTCGATCCGCGACCCGGCGGGCGCGAGCACACGCATGGCGGCCGCGCCGCGCTCGACGCGCTGGCGGCGGCGGGCGCGCACGCGGTGCTGTCCGGGCATGTCCACGACCCGTTCGACATTGCGTACGAGCGGGACGGGCGCGCCGTCCGCCTGATCGGCGCGGGTACGCTCAGCAAGCGTCTCCGCCGCAGTCCGCCCGCATTCAATGAGCTCCGGGTGGGGGAGGGCGGGTTCGAGGTGATCCCGCGGGTGCTGGGGTCGGGGGTGGACAGGTGACCTGAAACGGGAGCGCGTACGGTCTTGCGACGTTCGGAGTGTGAGGGCAAGCATTGGTGCGAGTGGGGGAGCGAGCGGAATGGCGGTGCAGCTGAACAGCGAGTGAGGTCCGTACCTGAACGGGACGGATGCGCGGAATCGCCTGTGTGCCTTTGTCGACCGAAGCTGCGGGTCCGGCGTAGGCGTCGCTTGAGCGGCGAACGGGGCGCTGTTTCCGATTCGCGCGCCTAGTCGCGTCAACGGTTTCGGGGACGTCGCGACTCTCCACTGGAGCTCGCCGCCGCCACGATGACGCCCGCCGCCGATGAATTTCATGAGTCGCGCGCGTCGCTTCCTCGACCGCTGCATGAGCAGGAGATGCAGGCGCAGATGGCCGAAGCGCAGGCCAACACGGCGGCTTTCCATGGTCGGTCGCGGCCTTCGGCGCGCTTTTGTGAAGCATGGCGACGACTTCGCAGGTGTCATTTTCGACGTGATCTGCATTGCCGCGTCGATTGCATTGATCCCGACCGGCATTGATATCTTTGCCATTGCAGGTTTGGCTGGAGGCGCTGTCCTTCTCGGATGCGATGGCGCTGCTTACGCGATGGAGGTAGCTGGACAAGACGAAAGCGCCAAGTCCATCAAGGAGAATACGGAGTGGGTGCGGTTGGCCGCTACGATTGCAACGTTACCGGACTTTGGCTGGAACGGCATCAAGGCGGTGCGGGAATTACGAGCACTTCGCGAACTGCGTTCGATGGCGACGACACCGCGCGGGCGTCTGAACGGTTGGGAAACCGTACAAGCAATGCGGCCCGCGCCGCTTGGCACGAACAGATCACCGCACGTGCCAACCTGCGAGCGCAAATTCGGACTGAACAGATTCGCGCTTCGTTGCGCCTCGATTTCGCACCGTCAGGAGCGGCGTCCGCGTCTATGGGCCTGCTGTTGCGTGTGGAGGTGCAGGGTGACGAGTCTGCGATGCATCGAGTAAATCGTTGTCTCAAAGTGCACGTCACGGCGGCGGACAAGTGACCAGTATCAAATCTTCGGGATTCCGCAGCTTCTCGCTGGGCTATGGCATCTCGATAGGGTTTGCCTTAGCGGGCTGGGTATTCGTCGCGATCGCCTTGGGAGCGGTTCTCGAAGCGAGATTGGCCAACAATCCCATCACTGCCATCAACGTCTTCGGATTGTTAGGTTTCGCCCTAATGATGGCGCTCTCGTACGCGATGAGGCTAATCTTCTGGGAACGGATTGAGCTGCGGAAGCAGGAGCTGGTTCGCAAAATCATCATCGGCTTTGCCATCGTCGAAGTGGGCCTGTCGGGCTTGGCTGTAGCGCTTGTTATGGCTGGGTTTGGAAGCTCGCCGATGGAGCCGAGTGCCTTGACTGCGACATGGACCTGCGTCGTCGCGACGCTATTTCAAATCGCCACCGTGACCTGGCTCGTCCGCTACCGCCACGAATAGCCGCGCTTGATTGCGCGCCGCGCGGCGCTGCCGTAATCTGCGCCTGACAACGCGACACGGAGGCCCCATGCTCAACCTCACCCGCCCGGAAGGCTCGCTCCCGGAGGACTTCCACGTCACCCGCCGAACGGCGGTGTCGATGTTCTTCGCAGGCTACGCGCTTGCGGCGGTGTCGGCGGAGGCGGCACCGATCACGACGCCCGCCGACGGGCTGGTGATCGAGGAGGTGCTGATCCCCAACGGCGCGCCGAAGCCGCTGCCGGCCTATGTCGCGCGGCCCAAGGCACCCGGGCGGCACCCGGCGGTGATCGTCGTCAACGAGGTGTTCGGCATCCACGATTATATCAAGGACATCTGCCGCCGCCTCGCGAAGCTCGGCTACGTCGCGGTCGCGCCCGACTTCTTCTACCGCTCGGGCGCGAACCTGCCCGCGATGACCGACATACAGCAGATCATCCCCGTGGTTCGCCAAGCGAGCGATACTCAGATCGACGGCGACGTCCGCGCCACCTCCGCCTGGATCAAGGCGCGCGCGTTCGCAAAAGCTGACCGGATCGGCATCACCGGCTTTTGCTGGGGCGGCGCGGTGGTCTGGCGCGCGGCGATGGTCGATCCGGACATCCGCGCGGGCGTGGCGTGGTACGGGCAGCTCAAGCCGCTGGTCGCGCGCGCGGGCGAGCTCCACGCGCCGGTGCTCGGCCTGTACGGCGCGCTCGACCAAGGCATCACCGCGGAGGACCGCGACGCGATGGCGGCGGCGCTCAAGGCGGCGGGCAAGACCGGCTCGTCGATCCACACCTACGCCGACGCGCAGCACGGCTTTCACGCCGACTACCGCGCCAGCTACAACGAGCGCGATGCCAGAGACGGGTGGCAGCGGATGCTCGAGCATTTCCGCGCGAACGGGGTGGTGTAACGCCTGCTAGATGCTGTTAGCGCGTCCGCTCCAGGGCGGCGGTCGCTCATGGCCGACGTGCTCATCACTATCGACACGGAATTGTCCGCCGGGTTGCACCAGCGTGGTGTGTCGCCCGAAGCCAACCACGCCGCCTCGATCGACGGCATCGTCGCGGGCGAGGCGGTAGGCATCGGCTGGCAGATGGACCGGATGGAGGCGCGAGGCCTTACCGGTGTGTTCTTCGTCGATCCCATGCCCGAAGTCGTCTACGGGCCCGACATCGTGTCGCGGATCGTCGAGCCGATCCTGGCGCGCGGGCACGAGGTTCAGCTACACCTCCACCCCGAATGTCTTGCCTGGGCCGCGTCGTCGCCCATGGGTGAAGGGCGGGGGCGCAACATCGGCGACTTCACCTTGGGAGATCAGGTCACGCTCATCGCCCTCGCGCGTGACCTGCGGGCGTGCCCTCGCCGACCGCGTTCCGCGCGGGCAATTTCGGCGCGGACGGACGAACGCTGACCGCGCTCGCCCGGCTCGGCCTGATCTGGGACAGCAGCGTCGACGAGGGTTTCGCGGGTGCGCTTCCCGCGTCGGCGGTGAGCGGTCCGGTGCGCGAGCTTCCCGTCAGCGGCCTGTTCGACCGGCCCGGCCATGTCCGCCCGGCGCAGGTCTGCGCGCTATCAAGGTGGGAGATGACGGCGGCCCTCCATCACGCCGCGACCCACCACGCGCCGTTCGTGGTCGTTTGCCACAGCTTCGAGATGCTGTCCCGCGACCGGCAACGACCGAACCGGGCGGTGATGGCCCGGTTCGACGCGATGTGCCGCGTGATCGCGGCCACCTCCGGACTATGCTCGGCGGGGTTCGGCGATCTCGATCCGGCGACCGAACCTGCGATCGCACCGATGCTGCACCCGAACCTCGCGCGCACGGCGGCGCGAATGGCGGCGCAGGCGTGGGCGACGATACGGTATGAGCGGGCACGACCGCGGCCATCCTCGCGGGGCCGGTCCCGCTCCGCTTCCGCGTCGGGGAGCGCACGATACTGACCGCCCGGCGACGGCTGCACCGGGTCGGGCTGCACCTCGACATGCTGCTCGCGGACGATCTGCCGATCTTGCCCGAACTGGGCGGGGCGGACGGCTATGACCTGCGTTCATGGCCGGAGCCGGCGTTGCGCGCCCTCGTTGAGGCACGGCCTGACATGCTCTCGCTCGTGCGGCAGCATTATGGGCGGCGGTACACGCGGCTGGACGACGCCGAAGCATATTGGCGCGCATTTTCGGGCAAAACGTGCTCGACGCTGCGCCGCAAGCGCTCGCGCTGGCGGAGGCCGCGGGCGGCGTGGACGTGCGCGAGTACCACCGCCCTGACCAAGCTTCCGAGTTTCAGCGACTTGCGGGCGCGCTCTCGCGGCTGACCTATCAGGATCGCCTGCTCGGAGCCGGGCTGCCGATCGGCCCTACTGCTCTGGCGGAACTGCGTGCGCGGGCGGAAGCGGGGGCGGTGCGCGCCTATATCCTTTTTCACCGGGCACAGCCCGCCAGCTACCTGCACCTGCCCGTCGAGGACGGTCGCGTGATCTATGCGCACCTCGGCTACGATCCAGACCTCGCCGAACTGTCGCCGGGGACGGTGCTGCATGTCGAAGTGCTCGACCGGCTATTCGCCGACTCGACCTTGCGCTTGCTCGACTTCACCGAGGGCGACGGGCTGCACAAGCGGATGTTCGGGCGCGATACGATCGAATGCGTCGACCTGCTGCTGCTGCGCTCGACATGGCGCAACCGGACGCTGCTCGCGGGGCTGAGCGGTTTCGATCGGGCGGTGACGGAGATAGGAGCATTGATGGAGCGGTGGGGCCTCAAGGCGAACCTGCGTCGCCTGTTGCGCCAGTGACGATATCGGCCCGGCTAGCCCGCTGCGCGCGCCGGGTCGTCAAGGATTTTCGGCTGAACTGGATCTATGCGTCACCGTCGCGGGCCGAGGCAAACCCGCTACCGCCCGGACTTGAGGTGCGACCGCTCACCGACGCCGATCTCGACCATTTCGGTCGAAGCGCGGACGTGCAGGCCCGCAAGGTGCAAGGCTACACCGGAAGCGGCGCGTGGGGGTTCGTCTTGGCCGAGCTGGGCGGTGCTCCCTTGGGCGCGGTGCATTTCACCGGGCGCGATTGCTACGCCCACGACGATATCTGGCCGCTGCGCGCAGATCAGCTCGCGCTTGTCGACATCGTCATGCTCCCGGACGCGCGGGGACGGGGGCTTGCCGCGCCCTTGATCGCCGCCGCGACCGCGCAGGTGCTTGGCCGAGGCGGGCAGGCAAGCGCGATCTGCTTCATTTGGTGGAACCACCGCGCGTCGCTTCGCGCCTTTGGCCGCGCGGGTTGGCGAGCGATCGGCTTCTCGATCGAGCTCACCAGGCGAAGCGGCCGCGTCCACCATTGGCGGACCGGGTGGGGCAGGGGCGGCTAGAAACGACGAAGCCGCCGCCCGGGTGATCCCCGAGCGACGGCTCCGTATATACCAGCTCCCCAGGCGTTACCGCTGGAGGAACTCGGTCGCGTCGTCATCGCGGTTCAGATACTCGCCCGCATCCGCGTCGGTGCCCGTCCCGCTCGTCACCACTTCGGCGAGCGGGTCGCTGCCGGTGCCGCCATCGTCGCGGATCGTGCGCGCGAGTTCCGCCGCATGCTCCTCCGCCGCGCTGACCGGGGCGACGAGCGCCTCCGCCAGCGTGCGCTGTTGCGCGCGGAGCGAAACGTCGCGGCTGGTCGCCGCCACGCGAAGGCGGCTCATCCCCGCGCCCGTGCCCGCCGGGATCAGCCGCCCGACGATCACATTCTCCTTGAGCCCGTTCAGATTGTCGATCTTGCCCTGCACCGACGCCTCGGTGAGGACGCGGGTGGTCTCCTGGAACGACGCCGCCGAGATGAAGCTGCGGGTCTGCAGCGACGCCTTGGTGATGCCGAGCAGGATCGGCTTGCCCTGCGCGGGCCGCTGGTTGCCCGTGAGCTTGGCGTTGGTGGCGTCCATCTCGTCGCGGTCGAGCTGTTCGCCCTTCAGCAACACGGTGTCGCCGCCATCGGTGATCTCGACCTTTTGCAGCATCTGGCGAACGATCACCTCGATGTGCTTGTCGTTGATCTTCACGCCCTGGAGCCGATAGACTTCCTGGATCTCGCTGACGAGATATTCGGCCAGCGGCTCGATCCCCATCGTCTCCAGGATGTCATGCGGATCGGGCGAGCCGCCGATCAGATTATCGCCGCGCTTGACGTAATCGCCTTCCTGGACGTCGATGACCTTGGACTTGGGCACGAGATACTCGACCACCTCACCGCCATCCTCGGGCTGGATGCCGATCTTGCGCTTCGCCTTGTAATCCTTGCCGAACACCACGCGGCCCGAGACCTTGGCGATGATCGCCGAGTCCTTGGGTATACGCGCCTCAAACAGCTCGGCCACGCGGGGCAGACCGCCGGTGATGTCGCGCGTCTTGGCGCTCTCGCGGCTGACGCGGGCGAGCACGTCGCCCGCCTGCACCGTCGCGTTGTCCTCGACCGACAGCACCGCGCCCGAGGCGAGCAGGTAGCGCGCCGCCTCCGTCGACCCCGCATCCGCCCCGCCGAGCAGGGTGAGGCGAGGGCGCAGATCCTCCTTCGACTTGGTGGTCGCGCGATGCTCGGTGACGACGCGCTGGGCGATGCCCGTCGCCTCGTCGACCTGCTCGGTCAGCGTCTTGCCCTCGATCAGGTCCTGATACTTCACCGTGCCGCCGGTCTCGGTGATGAGCGGCATGGTGAACGGGTCCCACTCGGCCATGCGGTCGCCCTTTTCGATGATGTGGCCATCATCGAACATCAGGTACGCACCGTACGGGATCTTGTGCACCGCGAGCTCGCGCCCGTCCATATCGACGATCACGACTTCGCCCGAGCGGGACAGCACGACGCGGCGACCGCGCTGGTCCACGATGATGCGCAGGTCGCGGAACTGGACGGTGCCGTCGACCGGCGCTTCGAGGTTCGACTGCTCGTTGAGCTGCGCCGCGCCGCCGATGTGGAACGTCCGCATCGTCAGCTGCGTGCCCGGCTCGCCGATCGACTGCGCGGCGATGACGCCTACGGCCTCGCCGATGTTGACCGGTGTGCCGCGCGCGAGGTCACGCCCATAGCATTTGCCGCACACGCCGATCTTCGCCTCGCAGACTAGCGGCGAGCGGATCTTCATCCCCTGCACGCCGGTAGCCTCGATCTGCGCCACCATCGGCTCGTCGAGTAATGTGCCCGACGGGACGACGATCTTGCCCGTCTTGGCGTCGACCACGTCCTCCGCCGTGGTCCGGCCGAGGATGCGCTCGCCGAGCGAGGCGATGGTCGAGCCGCCCTGCACGATCG
>CALMGC010000169.1 GCA_937863505.1 uncultured Sphingomonadales bacterium
CCCTTGGGCTCGACGCCGTTCTCCAGCACGTCCGCGGGCAGCGGCGGCTCGGGTAGATAGTCGCCCCAGCTGACCTCGACGTCGAACGCGGCGACGCTTTGGTCGAGCATCGTCGACAGGCCGATCGAGCTCGGCAGGAAGCGGCGGCGGGCGGCGGGCGCTTCGGGTTCATCATTGTCTCCCGCCGCGCCGCCCGCGCCGAAGCCTTCCGGCTCGGGGAAGTAGCTGTCGACCTCCTCGACGTCGCCGACCGGCTCGGCCGACCCCGTCAGCTCGCCCGACGGCGCGATGAAGCCGGTGAGATACCAGCGCGACGGGCTTTCGCCTTCGGGCAGCCGCTCGGCCGCGAGGTCGACGTCCTCCGGCTCGCTCGGGCCCACAAGGTTGCGGCGGAGCCGTCGCACGACCTCCTCGCGCACGCCGGCCGCGTTCACAGCCTTGTCTCCGCGGCAGCGCGTTCCGCGTTGAGCCGCAGCAGCCGCGCCAGCACCTCGTCGCGGAACGCCGCCGGCCAGAAGAGGCGGCCCTGATATTGGTGGTCGTCCTCCGTCGCGGCATCGAGGAATACGGGCGCGGCGCGGGCGGCTAGGTCGTCCCAGCCATACGCGCTGAGCACGGCGCGATCCATGTCGGCGTGGATCCGGCGGAGCTGGGCGATGTCGTCCGCCTCGTCGGCCGCGCGGTGGAACCGGTTGTAGGTGGGCGTCATGCCCTGATCCCGCGCGACCATCAGCGCGGCGCGGTGGTCGTGATAGGCTTGAACAGCGGTTTCGAGCGCGGACAAATCCGCGTATCCGGGCGGTAGCGGGAATGTCTCGAACAAGCTGCTCGGGGTGTACCGAATGCTGTCGCTCAGCGTCAGCGCGAGAAAACGAGCCCAGGTTTCGTGGGAACGGCTTTGCAAACAGGCGAACAGCGGCTCCGTCGCTTGGGGAAACACGATCAGCGATTGGTCGTACACGGCACCACTCTGGAGAAAGGTGAACGAGAGGTGGGGCGATGTTTGCACCGCCACCATCACGGTAGCCCGGTCGCAACGGCGGTAGAGGCCGGGTCTCTTCTCGCAATATTGCCACCACCGTTCCCGCACGGCGACACGGTCCTGCCCCGCACGATCGGGCCGTACCATCCTCTCGACGATTTCCAGCAGCTCGGGCCAGTCCGCCGCGACCTCGCCGGGATAATCGAGCGGGACGACTCCGGTTCGCAAACAAGTCTGCCTGCCGGACTCGCTCAAGCCGGTCGGCGAGTTCGCTACGTCGTCGCCTCCAACATACGATTTCATGACCATCTGATTGTCCCGATTTTGGGCCAGTAGCCGCCGCAGGTCGGCCAAAGACGTCGCCTTGCCCAGACGCGCGTTGACATCGTCGAAGGTGAACCCCAACCCCAGCAGGATGGAGCCCTGGAATGCTTGGTCTGCGTTGGCGCGCAACTCGGCCGGCGACCGATCCAGATCGCCCTCCACCAGATAGGCCGAGATGCGTTTCACCGGCCGGCCGTCGAGCACGGCCGCGCCGGTCGCCTTCCCGCCCTTGCGCACGAACACCTGGGCGACCACCACCGCCGCCTCGCCCTCCCAGCGGTGGCGGCTCACCGCGCGGGTGATGACGCCGCCCTCCGCGACGATGCGCGCGAGGCCGGTTTCGCGCGTATCGCCCTGGCGGATGGTGTTGGTGGCGATCAGCCCGAACGCGCCGCCCTGGCGCAACAGGCTGAAGGCGCGGC
>CALMGC010000170.1 GCA_937863505.1 uncultured Sphingomonadales bacterium
GTGCGGACGCAGCAGGCGCGGCGACGCGCGGCTCGACCCGGCCCACCTCGAGCGATGGCGCGCTCCCACCGGTCGCGCCCGCCCGAGCGTCGGGAACAGGCGCGGCCACCTCCGCCGCGGACCAGGCGCGCAGCGGCGCGGGAGCGTCGGCCTCGGTCGCCTGGCGCGCGAGTTCCTCCTCGAACTCGGCGAGCAGCGACGGCTTCGGGCTACGGGTGCGACGGGGAAGCATACGCGCCCGGTATCCTCCTTTCGCGCCGTCGCACTCTAGGCCTTTCGGCCCCGCCCGCCACAACAATATGGATCAATCAGCGACCCGCCACGCCAGCCGCTCGCCGACGTGGAACGGCACCACGTCGCCCACGGTCGCGGGCACATCGACCCCGTCGCGCACCAGCGTCACCGTGCCCTCATTGGGCACGAGGTCATAGAAGCGCGCGCCGTTCTCGCTCGCGAACGCCTCGAACCGGCCCAGCGCGCCCTCCGCCTCGAACACCGCGAGGTAACTTTCCAGCGCGAACGGGGCGTTGAAGATACCCGCGCACCCGCACGCCGACTCCTTCGCGCCGACCGCGTGCGGCGCGCTGTCGGTGCCGAGGAAGAACTTCGGTGAGCCGGATACCGCCGCCGCGCGCACCGCCAGGCGATGCCGCTCGCGCTTCACCACCGGCATGCAATAGGCGTGTGGGCGCAAGCCGCCCGCGAACAGCGCGTTGCGGTTAAGGTGCAGGTGCTGCGGCGTGATCGTCGCCGCGAGCGTCGCAGGCCCGTCCGCCACGAACTGAGCCGCATCGGCGGTGGTGATGTGCTCGAGCACTATCTTCAGCGCCGGGAAGTCGGCGAGCAGGGGCTGGAGCACCCGGTCGAGGAACACCGCCTCGCGGTCGAAGATGTCCACCGCCGGGTCGGTCACCTCGCCATGCACGCACAGGACGGTGCCCGCGCGCTGCATCGCTTCGAGCACCGGGCGGATGTTGCGCACATCGGTGACGCCGTGCGCCGAATTGGTGGTCGCGTTGGCGGGGTAAAGCTTGGCCGCGGTGAACACGCCCTCTTCGTGGCCGCGCACGATCTCGACCGCGTCCGCATTGTCGGTCAGGTAACAGGTCATCAGCGGCTCGAACGCCGCGCCCTCGGGCAGCGCCGCCATGATACGGTCGCGGTACGCGCGCGCGGCGGCGACGCTCGTCACCGGCGGGGTGAGATTGGGCATGACGATCGCGCGCGCGAACTGGCGCGCGGTATGGCCCGCCACCGCGCTCAGCATCGCGCCGTCGCGCAGGTGGACGTGCCAGTCGTCGGGGCGGCGGATCGTCAGGGCTTCCGGTTGCATGACGCGGTGCTTACCTCGCAGGCATGATCGGAACCACCCTCCTCGACCGCGCCGTGATCCGCCTGTCGGGGGACGACCCGCGCGGCTTCCTGCAAGGGCTGGTGACCAACGACACCGCGCTGCTCGCGCCCGACCGCCCGTTATGGGCGGGGCTGCTGACGCCGCAGGGCAAGGCGCTGGTCGATTTCGTGATGTGGGCGGAGGGCGAGGATGTGCTGCTCGACTGCGAAGCGGCGCAAGCCGACGCGCTCGCGCGCCGCCTGTCGCTCTACCGCCTTCGCCGCCCGCTCACGATCGAGCGGACGCCGGTGGCGGTGCATTGGTCACCGGAAGGCGAGCGCGGCGTCCCCGACCCGCGCCTCGCCGCGCTGGGTCGGCGCTGGCTCGGCGAGGCGGGCGAGGCGGCGACGGGTTGGCTTTCCAACCGCCTGTCGCTCGGCGTGGCCGAAGGCGTCGCCGAACTCGGCCAGGACAAGACGCTGTGGCTGGAGGCGAACGCACGCGAACTCGGCGGGGTGAGCTTCACCAAGGGCTGCTATGTCGGCCAGGAGAACACCGCGCGGATGCACCACCGGGCCAAGGTAAACCGGCGGCTGGTCGTCGTCCCGCTGGGGCCGGAGACGGAACGCACCCGCGTGGCCTATCCCGAACTGGGGCTGATGGTCGAGCATCGCCGCGTCGAGACATTGGGCGATGCGATCGTGCCCGAGTGGCTTGAAGTCGTCTTGAACGAAGGAGCAGCTTAGCAGAGCTGCTGGGTTTCACACCGGCAACAGACGCGCGCAATACCTCGCCAGGGTTGATCGGCAGTCGGTATCAAAGTTGCGGATCGCCGACCGTTTCGTCTGGGTGCTCTCGGTTGTAATCTCGCAGCTTGTTACTCGCGTCAATAATTGCGGCGGCGTCGGCCATCTCGCGGTCGCCGACCGGGATACCTGCGCGCAGGCGACGGCACATGTTCTTTGCCGTGATACCCTCCTCGTCACACGGGCAATAGTCCTGCCAACACATCGCGACGGCCTTGTCACGCCTTCGCCTAACGGTGCGCGTGATACGTCATCGGTTTGGTGAGTTGTAGAATGCGCGGCTATCGCCTTATTTACGAGCTGCCCGCGCATCGCTTGCGTCTCGGCTTGAAGATTTGCGATAGTCGCGTTGTCTTGGTCGAGCGCGGCCTGATCGGCGGCAGAGCGCGACGGCGTGTCGCACCCGGCGAGAACCAGCATCATCGCAGCGCTGGCCCAAGCAGCCGATAACTTCACCGCCCCACCGCCGTGTACGCGAACCCCGCCCGCTCCACCTCGTCACGGGTGTAGATGTTGCGCAAGTCGACCAGCACCGGCGCGGCCATCACGGCCTTGAGCCGCCGGAGGTCGAGCGCGCGGTAGGCGTCCCACTCCGTCACGATCACCACCGCGTCCGCGGCCGTCGCCGCGTCGTACGCGTCCGCGCAATAGGCGATGTCGGGCAGCAGCGCGCGCGCCGCCTCCATACCCTCCGGGTCGTGCGCGCGCACCGTCACGCCCGTATCCAGCAGGCATTGAACGATCGCGAGGCTGGGCGCGTCGCGCATGTCGTCGGTGTTGGGCTTGAAAGTCAGGCCCAGCAGCGCCACCGTCCTGCCTCGCGCCTCCCCGCCGCCGTTGCGCTGCCCGAGCGCGGCGAGCACCTTTCGCCCCATCGCGCGCTTGCGGGCGTCGTTGACCTTGACCACCGCCTCGACGATCCGCACCGGCGCGCCCGCATCTTCCGCGGTCTTGAGCAGCGCCAGCGTGTCCTTGGGGAAGCACGAGCCGCCATAGCCCGGCCCGGCATGGAGGAACTTCCTGCCGATGCGGTTGTCGAGCCCGATGCCGCGCGACACGTCCTTGACGTCCGCGCCCACCGCCTCGCACAGGTCCGCGATCTCGTTGATGAAGGTGATCTTGGTCGCCAGGAACGCATTGGCCGCGTACTTCGTCAGCTCGGCGGTGCGGCGGCCGGTGAACAGGATCGGGCTCTCGCCGAGGTAGAGCGGGCGGTACACCTCGCGCATCACGCCCTGCGCGCGCGCGTCGTCGGTGCCGATCACGATCCGGTCGGGGCGCTTGAAGTCGCCGATCGCCGCGCCCTCGCGCAGGAACTCGGGGTTGGAGACGACCGCGAACGCACTGTCGGGGCGCGTCTCGCGCAGCAGCGTCTCGACCCGGTCGCCGGTGCCGACGGGGACGGTGGACTTGGTCACGACCACCAACGGACCGGTCGCGGCGCGCGCGATCTCCTCCGTCGCGGCGAATACATAGGACAGGTCGGCATGGCCGTCGCCGCGCCGCGATGGGGTGCCGACCGCAATGAACACCGCCTCCGCGCCCGCGACGGCCGCGGGCAGGTCCTCGGTGAAGGACAGCCGCCCGGCGGCGACGTTGGCGGCGACGAGCTGCTCCAGCCCCGGCTCGAATATGGGCATCCGCCCGGCGCGCAGTGCGGCGATCTTGCCAGCATCCTTGTCGACACAGACGACCTGATGCCCGAAATCGGAGAAACACGCCCCCGAGACCAGGCCGACATAGCCCGATCCGATCATCGCGATACGCATTCAGCTACCCCAACCGCCCTGTACACCGGGCGTCATAGCGCCGCCCGGCGCGATTGCCAGTCGCGCGGGCGACCGCGCCGGACCCACTACAAGGACCCGCAAACGAAAAAGGAGGCCAGCCGAAGCTGACCTCCCCTTCGCATTTCCGAAAACGCGAGAGCGTTATTGCGGAGCGGCACCCGAGGGAGCGGCGCCGGCGCCGGCGCCCGGACCGTACATGATCTCCACGCGGCGGTTCTGCACCTCGCGGACACCGTCGGCGGTCTGCACGCGCAGGTGGCCGGGATCCTCGCCGAACGCCTGCGTCGTGATCACGCCATCGGGGATGCCGTGGCCCGACATATAGGCCCGCACCGAGCTGGCGCGACGCTGCGACAGGCCGAGATTGTAGCGCGGCGTGCCCGACGTGTCGGTGAAGCCCGCCAGCATGACCTGCGCGTTGCCGCAATTCGCGTATTGCGAGACGGCGTTGTCGAGGATCGACGCCGCTTCGGGCGTGACATCCGACTTGTTCCACTCGAAGAACACAATGAACGGAGCGGGCGCGCAAGGCGTCGCAGCAACGGGGGGCGGCGCAGTCTCGGGCGGCGGAGGCGGAGGCGGAGG